>DATKDA010000065.1:0-6710 GCA_035512935.1 Pyrinomonadaceae bacterium
GTTTACGCTCTAGGAAAGGAAAGAAGCTAAGCTCCCAGAGTTTGGACAACATGCTAAGAAATCCCTTCTACGCGGGAAAGCTCGTTGTCGGTCGCTGGGAGAGTGATTGTAGAGGAGCCTTCCAACCGATAGTCAGTAATGAAACGTTTTATTTGGTTCAATCAATACTTAATGGCAAACAGCCTGCCTCGATTCCGCGTAGACGTAGTCACCCCGATTTTCCGCTTCGGCATTTTGTCTCATGCGGCGTTTGTGAAAGACCGCTAACAGCTAGTTGGTCTACAGGCCGCAGCAAGCCATACGCGTACTACCATTGTCCCAAAGGTTCTTGTAAGAGTCGCAACATCCCCAAGAATCTGTTGGAGAGTGAGTTTTTGAAGTTGATCGAACAGCTTCAACCCAAAGCCGAATACCTAAATCTGTTTAGGGAAATTGTTTTGGATGTTTGGAAGCAACGACAAAGCGAAGCCATCAAGCTGGCCGCAACGCTAGGGTCCCGCGTGGATAGTCTAAAATTGAAGCGTCAGAGGGTCATCGATGCGTTCTTGCATGAGAGATCGATAGATAAAGCAACGTACAAAGAACAACTCGACCTATTGAACGAAGAGATCGTTTTGGGAGAGCTTGAAGTCTATGACACTAAGCTCGAGGAATTGGATATTGAGGCAGCTTTGAACTTTGCTACGAGCGCACTAAGCAACGCGGCTATGTTTTGGAGTCAATGCTCTGCCGATCAAAAGCAGAGGTTTCAAAGAGTCCTATTTCCCGATGGGTTGGTATTCGAAGGTGAGCGTTATCGAACCGCTACAACTTGCATAGCTTTCAGTTACTTACGGGATATTTCGGACGTTGATTCAAATTTGGCGTCCCGTACGGGAGTCGAACCCGTGTCGCCGCCGTGAAAGGGCGGTGTCCTAGGCCACTAGACGAACGGGACGCACGTGTTGTGAGGTCTTTCAATCAGCAAACCGCTTAAGCTAACGTACAAGGTGATTAGTGTCAAACGGCATTAATGGCCACTGGTTGGTAACGTTTCAAGGAGCTTCTTCAAGGACGGAGAGAGGTGGTTTAAGCGCGGCCCTCGGTCTTGGTTGCCGAAGATTCGAAGAGTTCCAGGTACGGGATATAAGAATAACGACGATTGCGTTTTCCCCCTGTGGTTTCGTTCAATATCTCGAGCTTGCAGAAATGTTCTACAAGCCTGCTCGCGGTTACAAAGCTGGATCTCATATGCTGTTCTACGATACGCACAGTAACGATCGGCTGCTCGTAAAGATACTCCAGCAGGTGTAAGCCTGACGCTGCGCTACTGCCGAGTTCCCTATTGACGGCTGCCCGGTGCTCCTCGCGCAAAGCAAGAATGCCACGTGACGTCGCAATTGCCTGAGTGCTGACCTCTATGACACCGCGCAGGAAAAACTTAAGCCAACCCTCCCAGTCCCCATGATTTCGAATGGCCATAAGGCGATCGTAGTACTCGGCCCGATGCAACCTTAAATAATGACTTAAATATAGGAGCGGGCGGTGGAGTGTTTTCCGTTCACACAAGAGGAAAGTAATCAGCAGCCGACCTACTCGGCCATTGCCATCGAGGAAAGGATGGATTGTTTCGAACTGAGCATGAGTCAGACCGCAGTGAATCAAGATCGGCAGTGAATCATCATGCAGGAACTTCTCAAACTTATCGAGAGCTTCCCGCATCTCGGGAACGGCCGGCGGCACGAAACTGGCAGAAGCGAGATTGGCTCCGGCTGGGCCGATCCAGTTTTGAGACTTCCGAAACTCTCCCGGGTCACGATTGGCGCCTCTAACACCTTCCAGAAGCTGAGCGTGTATCTCGCGGATCAGACGCAGGCTTAAGGGAAAATCATTCAGGCGTGCAATCCCATATTTCATTGCCCGCACATAGTTGACCACTTCTTCAACGTCCCTGGGGAGGTCGAGGCCTTTCGCGTCGACTTCAAACTGAAGCACATCTTCGAGCGTGCTCTGAGTCCCCTCAATTTGAGAGCTGAGTACGGCTTCCTGACGAACGTACATCGCCACGAAGAGGTCTGGATTCGGCAGCACGGAACCGATACCGTCCAGCCGCCCTAAAGATCTATCGGCCTCTGAAAGAAGTCTGGTGAGCTCAGCATCCATTGCCACTGGTGGATCTGGAGGCAAAGGGGCTGGGCTAAAGGCCTTATACCCGCCGGGCTGTTTTATGT
Organism: Pyrinomonadaceae bacterium; assembly: GCA_035512935.1. Classification (GTDB taxonomy): domain Bacteria; phylum Acidobacteriota; class Blastocatellia; order Pyrinomonadales; family Pyrinomonadaceae; genus PSRF01. The sequence goes on from DATKDA010000065.1 coordinate 2,211, forward strand.
AGTTTCCTGAGCGCAAAATAGGAAGCCTCGGAGACCTTAAGTTATTAAAGCCTACTTTAACAACGCAGGAGTTGGGGCTCCCTTATTTTAGTATTTCGCTCGTTTGTAAAACAAGGCGGGTGTAGTAGCCCTGCTGCTTTTCCTTGTACTCATAGGCTCGTTGGCCCACGGCTGTCGCGTATAACGTGGCGAAAGCCGTGACTTCACGATTGCGCAGATCAAAGTTGAATCCCCGCACGTAAGCTGACGTCAGGCGATTGTTTCGTTGCTACGCCCGACTGGATCGTTACGACAGGCATCGAGCACCAACACCACCTGCCCCAACGCCGGTCTTGCGAATTCGTTCCTTCATCTGGGCGACGTTAACGGCAGTCTGTTCCAGCAGATCAACATCGTTACTGACTTGAGCGTCTGATGGGAGCAGGAAAGGCCTGACCACCTCGCTCCATTCCGTGACCGGCAAACGATACGAATAGGAGGCCGTCAGCACTAACTACAGAAGCGAGATTAGAGAGCCGCCTGAGAATCATGACTTAAGAAAGGCTTTGCCGGTTCATGTAAGTTTCTGTTTGTGTGTTTGTGTGGTTTCGTGGATCGCTTTTCCGGGCCTAAAAAGATCATCCACTAAAACACACGAATTTACACGAATTAAGAAAAACACAAACCAACTGCGGGCTCTGCCGTGGCGTGCCCCGGGTAATCCGGGTAGAATGAATGCGCTTTATCCATCTTCAGCCACGGCTCTGAAAAAGCACCTTCCGCAGGCCGTGCGGAACGCGATTGGCCCTGAAGGTTGAGCCAATCATGGCTTTGCTGCGCTTCGAGCCAGTTCCCGGTCAACACCTTAGGCCACCCAGATGCTTGACGTCTTGATTGAGAGTTAACTGCCCGAGCCAGCCAGAAAGAACCGTAGGCACAAATACAAAGCAACCAGCGCAGCATTCCAGCAATGAAACGGACGAGTGGCAATGAAGTTGGTACCGTACGTGGGTCTTCACCCCGAGAGGGGTGAGACATTTATAGACTAGGGATGAACACAATGAATCTCGGCGCCGTTCGAAGGGGCGGAACGTTACTCCACTGATACGGGACAAGTTGAGCTTCCGCCCCTTCGAACGGCGCGGGAAGATTTTGGTTGAGCTCGGGCTATAGACATCTCACCCCTCTGGGGTGGTCTTGTATTGCTTGTCACTAGATCAGGCAGAGCTCGACCTGCACTTGTGAACACCCAGTAGGTAGGTGGCTCACTTTAGAACTCCCGAGAGACAAAACCCACATTTCCCTCATAGAGGTATTAACAAATGATTGGTCAAAAGCTTTCCAACCGGTATGACATCAAGACAGAACTAGGTCGGGGTGGCATGGGAATCGTCTATCGAGCTCATGATCCTCTCTTGAATCGTGAGGTCGCGATAAAACTCATCCCCCCGATGTTGCTGGGCGCGGAAACTGAGCAACGCTTCCAACGGGAGGCCCAGTTGGTAGCCCAGATGGACCATCCCACCATCGTTCCAATCTTTGATTTCGGCAAACATGAGGGGTCGCTGTTCTTCGTGATGCCAGTAGTCCAGGGTACAAATCTACGCTGGTTCCAGCGCGAGAGCTCACTGACCCTGGGCGAGGTCATTGACATCGGCATTCAGGTAGCCGAAGCGCTCGAGTACAGTCATTCCAGCGGCGTTATCCATCGCGATATCAAACCTGAAAACATCATGGTCGTCCGCGAAGATGTCTCGAGGATCAGGGTGCGGATCATGGATTTTGGTCTGGCTCGGGGCGCCACCGAAAGCAAGATTACAAAAACCGGCACCATTGCCGGGACGCTTTCCTACATGAGTCCGGAGCAGGTTGCGGCTGGAGGAGTGGATCATCGCACCGACATCTATTCTCTGGGAACTGTGCTGTTCGAGTGCGTGGCCGGTGAACCTCCCTTCTCCGGTGAACTCCAGTCGATTCTTTATCGGATAGTTCATGAGATTCCTCAATCTCCACGCTCTTTTGGAGTCGAAATTAATGAGGATCTGGAAAATCTCATTCTGAACTGTATCGCCAAGGAACCGGGTAAGAGGCCACAACGCGCGGGCGAGATAGCCGACGCCTTGAGGCGTTGCCAAGCCAGACTGCACCAGAGCGATCTCGGCCGGTCCCTGGTTTTGGCTAAGACGATGGTCCTGTCTCGTGTTGCTCCATCACCCTTCATTGGCCGCGAGAACGAACAGGCCGAGTTGCAGCAGCGACTCAACGCGGCAATCAGTGGTGAATGCCAATTTGTAGTGGTTTCCGGCGAGCCCGGAGTGGGCAAGACGCGACTTCTGGATGAGATCGAAAACCTGGCGAAAGCCCGCAAACTGCTAGTGCTGCATGGGAGATCGATCGAGCAGGATGGCGCATTTCCTTATCAGGGATTTTGCGAGGCTATTCAGGAATACTTTCGTCAAAGAGATAGTTCGAGCAATCCAAATCTGATAGCCCTTTCAGATATCGCGCCCGATCTTATTTCGCTCTTTCCAATGCTCACCGAGATCAGCGAGATTCGCACGGCTGCAACTGGTGATTCAAAGTTGTCGCAGGTTGGCGGATCACAGGGTCCGGAGAATCGCACGCAGGTTTTCGAGGTGCTTGCCCGGACACTGATTCGCCTCGCAGCCGGCAATCCCCTCATTCTGTTTCTTGAAGATCTTCACGCCGCGGAGATATCGATCGAGGCCTTGCAATACATCGTGAGACGACTAGGTCCGACTCCTACACTAATTGTCGGCACCTATCGATCGAGTGAAGTGGATCGCTCTCATCCGCTGCTGCGCATGCTCGATACCTTTCGCGGAGACCGTCGCTTTTCCGCAATAGCGCTTGAGCCATTTTCGCCGGCAGAGCATCGATTATTTCTAGAAACATTGATTGGTGGTCCTAAACTCTCCGACACACTAGTTGAAAAACTTTACGAGGGAACAGAAGGCAACGCGTACTTCACTAAAGAACTGGTTCGTTCCCTTCTGGACTCCGGTGGCATCTCAAAGGACCAGACTGGAGCGTGGAGCCTTGGCGCCACCACTGATCTTTCGACCGGGGACATGCCTGCAACTATTCAACAGGCAGTGGAGCGGCGTGTAGAGCGTTTGCCTGAGGAACTGCGCGACATTCTTTCAATCGCTTCGGTTATCGGCAGGGCCTTTGACTTTCGCGATCTGGAGGCTTTGGCGGGATCAAAAGATATTGAAGATTCAATTGATAAGTTAGTGGACGAAGGCCTGCTCGAAGAAGAACGGGAGTCGCGAGGTGATCGCCTGAACTTCTCGAGCCGCGTGGTTCGGGATGTTCTTTACGCAGGACTGTCGCGTCGCAAGCGTAGATCGCTTCACCGCAAGTATGCCGAAGAGGTCGAGAAGCGGCATGGCGGCAGACTCGAGCGTGTCTATCCGCAATTGGTCCACCACTTCTCACAGGGTGACGTCCCCGACAAGACAGTTGAGTACGGCTTGCTGATGGCGAAGGCTGCGCTCGATGCTTTTAGCAGTGAAGAGGCGGCACGCGCGGCGCGAACGGTGCTTGATTTTCTGGATGAAGAATGGGAGGGCGATCCTTCACTCGAAGGAGAAGCGCGAATACTGTTGGCCCAGTCGCACCGCATGGCTGGAGATGTGGATGCTGTTTTGAAGGAGGCCGAAGCAGGCGGACGGATTCTACAACGTGAGGGTCACCTTGGTCCTGCTGTTAAGGCTCTCCTTTTTGCTGCTGAGACGGCATGGCAGACACGCAGGGTCGAGGAGACGGGCCGACTCGTGCCTCAGGTTATAGAAGCGGCACGATCCGCAAAGGACAATGAAAGCCTCCGGCATGCTTTGTCGTTAGCGTCAACGCTCGCGAACATGCGAGGCGAATATGAAAAAGCAAATGGTTACTTAGAAGAAGCAGCAGCGTTGGCCCCCGGAGCAAAGGAGACTGAGCTTCAGGAAGAGATACCTAAAGGCGGTCGACTGGTAGTAGCCCTGGCGACTCCACTGGGCGAGATTCATCCAGTTAATATGGAACTGGTTGAAGAACAAGAAATCCTGGCCAACGTCTTCGAAACTCTCTTAGCAACCGATTCGGAAGGCAACCTGGTCCCTGCACTCTGTGAGAAGTGGGAGGTCTCAGGTGATGGGACCTCGGTTTTCTTTACCCTGCGAGAAAGCGCCCGCTTTGCAGATGGAACGCCGCTGACAGCGCAGGCCCTAAAAGGTTCGTTCGAACGAAATATCCGACGGGCCCGCGCTCTACCAACAGGTTTCAGAGCAATTCGTAGCGCAGAAGAATTCGCAAAAAACTCGGACGAAAACTTAGACGGGATTCTGGTCCACTCAAACCACCGGTTGGAGATACAACTGACGGAAGCGCTCTCGATCTATCCCGCACTGCTTACGGATTACAAAACCGGTATCACGCTGGACTTAGAAGAGGAAAAGAACGGGACGATCCCGACCGGCACCGGGGCATTTCGCATAGCCTCCTATAGTCCTGACC
>DATKDA010000066.1:0-7653 GCA_035512935.1 Pyrinomonadaceae bacterium
GAGGCCGCCATCTTGACCGCTGACGGGGTCGGCGAATGGTCAACGACTACCATCGGCGTCGGGGAGGGAAATCGATTGCAGTTGTTGCAAGAAGTACGCTTCCCTCACTCACTAGGTATGCTCTACAGCGCGTTTACATACTATACGGGATTCAAGGTCAATTCCGGTGAATACAAGGTCATGGGATTGGCGCCATACGGTGAACCAAAATACGTAAATCTGATCTATGACCACCTGATCGAACTGGGAGAAGACGGTTCTTTCTGGCTGAATCAGGAATACTTTAATTATTGTTCCGGATTGACGATGACGAATGGACGCTTCAGCGATCTGTTCGGTGGTCCACCTCGGAAGCCAGAGGCTCGTATTACCCAGAAGGAGATGGACCTTGCAGCCAGTATTCAGGTTGTCACCGAAGATGCAATGCTCAGACTGGCCCGCCGAACCCACGCTGAGACTGGTAAGGATAACCTTTGCCTGGCCGGTGGCGTTGCTTTGAACTGTGTGGCGAATGGCAGGGTCCTGCGAGAAGGGCCGTTTAAGAATATCTGGATTCAGCCGGCCGCTGGCGACGCTGGTGGGGCGCTCGGCGCGGCATTAGCTATTTGGTACCATGCAATGGACAATCCCAGAGAGACCAACGGTACCGACAGTATGCGAGGTTCCTGGCTGGGTCCCGAGTTTTCCGACGAAGAAGTGGCGTCGCACCTGCAAAAGTTTGGCGCGGTTTCGAAAAGGCTCTCCGACGGCGAGCTTGTGGACCGAGTGGCTGAACTGCTAAATCAGGAGAAGGTCATCGGATGGTTTCGCGGCCGTATGGAGTTTGGCCCAAGAGCTTTGGGCGCGCGCAGCATAATTGGAGACGCTCGCAGCCCAAAGATGCAATCGGTGATGAATTTGAAGATCAAATTCCGCGAAAGCTTCCGTCCATTTGCTCCTTGCGTGTTGCTTGAGCATGTGAACGAGTATTTTGATCTGGACCGCGAGAGCCCCTACATGCTGCTAGTAGCGAAGGTCGCAAAAGACAAATGGCTTCCCATGTCGGCTGAAGCTCAGGCATTGTGGGGAATCGATAAGCTTAACGTTCCGAGAAGTACGATTCCGGCAGCTACCCACGTCGATTACAGCGCCCGGATCCAGACTGTGGATGCCAAACGTCACGGCCTCTACTATTCGATGATGAAAAGGTTCTACGAACTGAGCGGTTGTCCGGTTATCGTCAATACCAGCTTTAATGTTCGAGGTGAGCCGATCGTTTGTACCCCGACGGATGCCTATCGCTGTTTCATGTTTACCCACATGGATGCGTTGGTTGTCGGTAATCATCTCCTGCTTAAGGATAACCAGCCGGAAATGCCAGGAGCGGCGGAACACCTCGCACAGTTCGAGTTGGATTAGCTTGATAGATTTTCGATTGAAATCCGCGATCGCGGCCAGCGGTATCACAAGAACGTTATGAAGATTTCAGCATTACCGTTTTTTCGGCACGTAAATTTCAAGCCTGACAGGCGCGAACTGCGGAGTTTCGCCATCGCCATGGTCATTGGATTTACTTTTCTGGGCCTGGTGGCTGCATGGTATATCGGCGAGTTCGCTACCCGTACGTATATCCTATGGGGCATCGGCATTGCACTGGCTATTTTTGCTTTGATACCGTATTTGGGCCGGATAGCCTACTTGGCCGTCTACCTGCCCTCAAGCATCGTTGGCTACATAATAAGCCACATTGTTTTGGGGGTGATGTTCTTTACCATATTTCTGCCAATAGGAATCTTTCTGCGGCTGACAGGGAAGGATCTGCTCAGGCTGAGACCTAAGGGGCCGAGAGCCTTATGGCAGCCACTCGAAAAGAAAGGCGACCTCAAGAGCTATTACCGTCAGTTCTAGCGTGGCCTTTCATATCGGGATCTTGAGCGAACTGGCGCGCCGGAGATCCGGACAAACATTACGCACTCATTGGAATCAATAGATCCGGGAGGAAGAATGATGGAACAGAAGAAATTATCTGAGAAAAACCCTGGGTTCTTTCGTGAACTTTGCGAGTTCATGATTCAAAGCAAAAAATGGTGGTTAATTCCGGTGATCATTGTAACCCTCTTAATGGGCGGCTTGATTATGCTTGGAGGAACCGCCGCTGCTCCGTTCATCTATACGCTCTTCTAAGAGGCCTCACCGATGGATGTAGCAGAGCGACTAAAAGTAACTTCGCAAAGATCCTGGGCCGGCTGGGGAATTGTAGTACACCTGTGGGCGGCATTCGCCTACGTGTGCCTGCTTCCTCTCTTACGGCCCTGGAGTTAAGACGATGATTGTTTCACTCAGCGTTGCGAGCGCCAGAGGTAACCCAGCACGGGATCACCGGGTGAAATTTCGGGCGAGGGCGCAAAATTGAGATCTCCACAAGAAGTCTCCGGCTTTATCAGATTCTTTCCGAAAGATTGCACTTATCTGTCAGAAACACGACCACAGCGAGTGAGATCTTGCCGAGAGATCATTCCTAACACGGGCTCAAACGCCAGCGCGTCAGTAGCATGAGGAGTGAAATCAATTTGGCGGAGCCGACGGGACTCGAACCCGCGACCTCCGACGTGACAGGCCGGCGTTCTAACCAACTGAACTACGACTCCGCATAGATTGATTTCCGAAAACACTTTGGTAGGCACGGAGGGACTCGAACCCCCAACCTCTTCCTTGTAAGGGAAGCCGTCTACCATTGACATACGTGCCTGAATGCCCGCGTTGAAAGAGTGCTGACTAACAGTTCGCAGCAACAGGCTGTCACCTACCGAGACGCAATCCTATGGAACGCAAATACAACTGTCAAGCGGTCATTTGGTTTTCGTTTATTTCCTTTTTGCAATTCATGAGTAATCGACCTTGAATGCGCGCTTTTCACTTTCCTGCAATCTCAATTTCCAGTTATAGTTATTTCACTCCCCTGGAGTTTTCATCAATCTTCAACGACTTATCGTTATGTCAAAAGCCGTCACGTCTTCTGTGCCCCGTTCTTTTAAGAAGATGCTTGTAGGTCTGTCTGTCAGCATCTTGTTGTTCGTAGCCGTAGTGCCATTTAACGCACAACAGAACCAACAACGCCCGCGGCGGGTTACCGACAGCCAAGATCAAACATCCACAACACCCAAAGCTCCGAGTTCAGCAATCGAAGAAGTGGATGAAGGTGACGTGGTCCGTGTTGAAACTCAGTTGGTTTCGGTTTCGGCAGTCGTCACCAACAACAGCGGCAGACCGCTAACCGGTTTGCGCCGAGAGAATTTTGTCTTATTCGAAGATGGGAAACCGCAGACGATTGCCAACTTTGAAACCACGGAAGCCCCTTTTGAAATCGCGCTCCTGCTCGACACCTCAGGATCGACGCGTGCTGATGTGGCCCTGATCCGGCAAGCTGCAAATGCCTTTATAAACTCGCTCCGGTCCGGTGATCGCGTGGCGATTGTAGCCTTCAACACCGCTCGCGAAGGATCGTCAGCAATCGCCCGAGTAGAGGTCCTGTCCCGGCTTACTGAAGATCGCAAGAGCTTGCAGCGGGCCATTGAAGGCATTGGCTCAAGTAACGGAACTCCGTTTTATGATGCTCTCCAGCGCATTGTCAGCGATGTGTTTCGCGAGCCACCGGCAGAAGAACTTAGCGGGCGCCGCGCAATCGTCGCCCTCACCGATGGTGTAGATTCAACCAGCGCCTCGGATTTTGGAAGCGCCCGCGCAAGATTGAGTGCCGCAGGAGTTGCAACGTATTTCATCCAGGTTAATACAGAAGAGTTTGTCGAGAACAGAATTTTGAGAGATTGTGAGGAGGATGGCAGGTTGTCACTGTCTCCGAAGCAAGTTGAACGATATCGGCAGATCTTTGTTCCGGGTTCAAAGCCAGACCACTTTGTGGATTTTTGCCAGATGGGTTCTTTTGAACGGATGCAGATCAGCCGCGATCTTTATAACTTGGCCCGGCGCGAAATGGATGCTCTGGCAAAAGAGAGCGGAGGCAGAAATTTTAATGCCGCTTCTTTACATGATGCCCGTCGCGCTTTTGCCCAGGTTGCAAACGAGATCGGGACGCAGTACAGCCTCGGGTATTATCCATCCAATCGGGCTCGCGACGGTAAGTTTCGAACTATCCGGGTTGAAGTACGAGGAACACCAGGGACACCACAAGTGCGCGCTCGCGAAGGCTACCACGCGCCGCGAGGCTGAAGTGTTTCATTGCTGTGAAGAATCATCTACCACAAGTACACGACCGCTGCGGCGTACCTCGATCTGGTTCGGATGCGTCCGCAACTCTTCGCGCTTAGCTGACGTGGCTCTCACACCGGTAGCAGATATCGGCAGGCTGACAATAAACGACGCTCCCCGGCCTTCTCCCTCCGACTTTGCCCACACCGTTCCCCCATGGAGTTCAACGAGCCCGCGGACCACTGACAACCCGATCCCCAACCCGCCGTACTGTCTGCTTGTTGATGAATCAGCCTGTCTGAACCGTTCGAAAATATGAGGCAATATTTCGGGACGGATTCCGACACCCGAGTCTTTGATGAAGAATTCAACACAGGTTTCGCTAGCCACCCTTGCGCCTAAAACAATTGATCCTCCATCCTCGGTGAACTTTACCGCGTTGGACATCAAGTTAGTTAATACTTGCTGAAGACGGCTGGGATCCGCGGTGATTCGCGGGAGGTCAGGGCTGACATCCAATTCAAGCTTAAGGTTCCGCGTTCCGATCAGTAAGCGAGCGTTGGCAAATGCTGAGGCGAGTACATCATTGGGATCGAGGAGTTCGAGTTCGAGCACTATCTTGTCATTAAGAATCCTGGAAAGATCCAACATCTCGTTAACCAGGTGCAATTCCTGGCACGCATTCCTTTCAATCGCTGCCAGCGCAGTCTGGATTGTGCTCTCGGTGTGCTTGTCAGCGCCATCGCGAAGCATTGATACCCAGCCCATGATAGGAGTTAGCGGGGTGCGTAACTCATGCGAGAGCAGAGCGAGAAATTCATCCTTACTCCGATTCGCGCGCTCAAGTGAGGCTCGCTCACGCTTCAGGTCTTCAATCAGAGCAAGTTTCTGAAGCGCTATCGCCGTCTGGGCTGCCAGGGCCGGCAGATGGGTTCGGTGTCTCGCTTCATCAAAAGTCATGTCCACACTCAATTCGATAACGCCAAGTGTAGCGCCTTGCTCTGCTTCGAGAGGGATCCGTAAGGTCTGCGTGATTTCGATATCGCCGGGCCCCCGCAAATGTCCGGCATCAGAACGCTCCCGAGACGCCGCAGTGTGCCACTCGGACCCCTCGCGTAAAACAAGCCGTGCGCTGTCAGCTCCGCTTAAGTTTATTACCGCATCAACTGCGACCTCGCCGATCTCTTCCGCTGAGGTGGCTATTGCCAATCGCTTTGCTGACTCGTTAAGCGCGAGCAACTCTCGGGATTGTTCCTGTTCAGAAAGATTTTCGGCGCGTTCGTGGATGAATGACACGCACAAAGAGTTGAGAAGCTCGCCATAGATCTGGAGCTTTTCCTTGCTTACGGGCGCTTGCTGTCTCACTGTTTGCCAGAGCTCTTGAAAGGCTGCGTCAATTCGCTTCGCAAAGCGGTCGGTCAAAACGGGATCGGGAAAGTTAGCAAGCGCCCATCCGCTAACTACTACACCAATTAGTTCCTTCTCAAAGTAAAGAGGTAATGCACACAGTGCGAGCATTCCGCTTTCCGAGTGATGCACTATTGAGCCCGCTTTCAGGGCGGATCGGGCAACGGTAACTTCAACTCGAGAGCAATACCCTTCATCTTTGTTCCAGCAGTCAGTGTCAGCGAGCAGTTTGGTTAGGGGCGAGGCAATAAACGGACCCATACGCAATTCAAGGTCTCTGTCGAAGAGGGTCACTGAAAGTGAAGTCGCACGAGCAAACTGTTCGAGCGCAGTTCTCCAGCTTCGAGACGCGAACATCTCCCCCTGCCATCCTGCTTGCGACCGGACCTTTGAATTTCGGTCAAGCTTTGGGGATAGTGTTTCGGTTTGCTGGGCTCTTGTGTTCATTACCTCAGTGAGTTGAGCCGGGAAATGAGTAAAAGGGGAGTAAATCTTGGGGAAAACTAACAGGGTTGCCAGAAGGTTAGCACAAAATCTCTATATGGCAACGCTGTTGCGCAAAAAAGTCCTGCGGAAAAGTGACGAAACTATGTTACGCAGGAGGGCGTGGTAAGATACCGATCTCAGTTTGGACATTTCCCGGGAGTGTGGTAGTTCAACCAGCCAATGCCACCGAAGTTGTTTAATCGAATCTGTCTAATCGTTCTTGACGGGGCAGGAATCGGCGAGATGCCGGATGCCGCAGATTGGGGGGACGCGGGCTCTGACACAATCGGTCACATTCTTGCGGCGCGACAGTTACACCTGCCAAACCTTCGGCGCTACGGTCTCGGGAATATTCGCGCACTACCTGGCTTAACACCACTCGACCTGCCGGAGGGTTGCTTTGGCCGGTGCGCCTTGCGCTCGAACGGAAAGGACACCACCACCGGGCACTGGGAGATGGCGGGCATAATTCTCGATCAGGCGTTTCCAACCTACCCGAATGGTTTCCCGAGAGAAGTGATCGATCGTTTTATCAGTGAGACCGGTGTACCAGGCATCCTGGGTAATCTCCCCGCTTCGGGGACTGAGATAATTAAAGATCTTGGTGACCAGCACGTATCAAGCGGCAAGCCAATAGTTTATACGTCAGCCGATTCCGTCTTTCAGATTGCGGCCCACGAAGAGGTTATCCCTTTGGAAAGACTCTACGAGATTTGTGAGACAGCCAGGCAACTCCTCGATGGACCACACCGCGTGGGGCGAGTAATTGCGCGTCCCTTTCTCGGAACCTCAGGCGCCTTTTATCGAACTGAGAACCGACACGACTATGCCGTGCCGCCGCCGCCCCAGAATCTTCTCCCGGCCCTTTCCAATGCAGGACTGGACGTGGTGTGTATCGGCAAGATTGCTTCGATATACGACTCACAAGGTGTGACAAGGGATATCACTGCGAAGAATAACGAGCAAGCGATTTCGGCAACGATCAAGGCACTACAGGAAGATACGCGCGGTCTGATCTTTTCCAACCTCGTTGACTTTGACATGCTCTACGGACACCGGCGCGATCGAGAAGGTTTCGCGCTTGCCCTAGAGCATTTCGATGCCCGCTTGCCTGAACTTGAAACTGCGCTTCGCGATGACGATTTGGTTGTCATCACGGCCGATCATGGCAATGATCCAACCTTTCCGGGAACTGACCATACACGGGAATACGCACCCTTGTTGGTTTATGGAAGGACGGCCCAGGCGGGTGTTGATCTTGGCACACGTGAATCTCTCGCCGACATCGGACAGACGGTGGCCGAGAATTTTGCTTTGAGGTTGAATGCCGGAGAGAGTTTTCTTTCGGATTTAATCAGAGCTCGCTCCTGAGAAGCTGTTATAGATCGTTTCAATCCACGGCTCAGTTTTAATAAAGCCCGTGCCCCACGACTTCCATTCCTCCGGTAAACCTTCGGCTTTGAGTTGCTCGAGTGTTTTACCTTCCGCCATTCCCTTGCGCACGTGACCAGTAGTTTCAACAAGCATGCGGTGATACAGCTTCAAATCGTCGATTGTCGAAAGTGGCCCATGGCC
>DATKDA010000067.1:0-8274 GCA_035512935.1 Pyrinomonadaceae bacterium
TGGCCCACCTTAAAGGCACGGTAGCGGAATTTCTGCGGCGCATGTTTGGACCAGACACCGTCACCCGCTTTCGCCCATCATATTTTCCTTTCACTGAACCGAGCGCGGAGTTTGATTTCAGTTGCTTCAAATGCGGTGGCCAGGGTTGTCGCATCTGTAAAAGCTCCGGCTGGATCGAACTCGGTGGCTCCGGCATGGTGCATCCAAACGTGCTGCGCTCAGCCGGAGTTGACCCGGACGAGTTCTCCGGCTTCGCTTTTGGTTTGGGGATCGATCGGATGTGTGCGCTGATGTATGGGCTTGATGACATCCGTCTGCTGTTCGAGAACGACGTTCGCTTCCTGGAACAGTTTGATTGAAGGATTTGTCGCTCACTCTTCCCGTGGGAGACGCCGGCCTTGAACTTTTGTTATGTATATAAGCTACAACTGGCTTAAGGAACTGACAGGTACCAGTCTCACTCCGCTTGAGTTGCGCGAGCGGCTGACCATGGTGGGACTCGCAATCGACGCCGTCGACGAGTTCGACGGTGACTATGTCCTGGATGTTGAAGTTCCGTCCAATCGGCCCGATTGCCTCTCACACATAGGCATTGCTCGAGAGGTTTCCGTTATCGAAGCCGGAGAAGTGCATTGGCCGGCCCCGATTCCGCCGCGGGTGGAAGGCCGGGCCGAAGATTTCGCCGCCGTTGAGATTCGGGATCCGGACCTTTGCCCCCGATATGCCGCGCGCGTTATCCGCAATGTCAGGATTGCCCCTTCCCCTGACTGGCTTGCCAGGAGACTAATGGAGATCGGGCAAAGACCAATCAACAACGTCGCCGATATCACCAATTACGTGCTTCATGAGCTCGGTCAACCGCTTCATGCTTTCGATCTGGCGAAACTCGATGGGCGCAAGATTGTTGTCAGACGCGCAGTCGCAAACGAGAAACTGAAAACCCTCGACGGTATTGAGCGCGAGCTGAAGCCGGATATGCTGGTCATCGCCGATGCCGGAAAGCCCGTGGCGCTGGCGGGCATTATGGGAGGCGAGGATTCGGAGATTTCGACTGTGACGAGTGACGTCCTGATTGAAAGCGCCTACTTCGATCCCGACTCTGTTCGGCGCACGGCCAGAGAACTCGGTATGGACACTGAAGCTTCGCGCCGGTTTGAACGCGGCGCAGACTGCGAAAATGTTCTGCGCGCCCAGACTCGATGTGTTGAGCTTATCTGTGAAATAGCCGGCGGTACGGCTACGGAAGATGCCATCGACGTCTACCCTAATCCTTTACCGGTTCGTGACACGACTCTGCGGCCAGGTCGCGTTGAGCAGTTGACCTCGATACATGTGTCGCCCGCCGAGATGCTCCGTATTCTTACCGGATTGGGCATGCGGCAGAAGGATGAAGTCCAGAACGGAGCGCTCACGTTTGAAGTTCCGAGTTGGCGCGCCGATGTTCGAATCGAAGAGGACCTGATTGAGGAGATAGCCCGCCACACCGGCTATGACAAGATTGCCTCCGAGCTGCCGCCCAGTGGGCAGGCCGGTGAATACCAGGCGAAAGAACTAAAGTACCGAGTGCTGAGACGAGCTTTTACTGCCGCCGGATTTGATGAGGCGATAAGTTTCAGTTTTATTGAGAGCGGTTCTGAAGCAAAGTTTGAACCAATCCCTGCATTTCGAGATAAAGAGAGCGATGAAGGCTTTGTCTCCCTAAAGAACCCGATCATTGAGAATACCGACCGCATGCGACCGACCCTTCTTCCCGGTCTTTTGAACGCATTGCGGCATAACCTCAACCACGGTAATCGCGATGTGCGGTTGTTCGAAATCGGCAGGATATTTGCAAATTTTAGCGCTGGAGAGCTACCCGAGGAACGGGAAGGCCTGGCGTTGGTGGCAAGCGGGGGCGCACTCGAGGCAGAGGTTGCTCAGAGTGCTCGAGATCTCGATTTTCATGATGTTAAAGGCGCCCTGGAGATGGCTGTTGAAGTCACAAAGCTTGGACCACTCGGATTTCGGAGTTCCAGTGTCGAACATCTTCGTCCCGGTCAGGCTGCCAGCATCACTGTTGGTGAGGGCGCGGTGATCGGCTCCATCGGAAGATTGGCAGAAGAGATTGCGAGCACATATAAATTCCGGCAACCTGTTTTTGTAGCTGAGCTGGATCTGACGGCCTTGCTGGCTTCACCGGAGAGATTGGTTCATTACAGACCTCTGCCTCGTTATCCCGCCGTGCTTCGCGACGTGACGCTTCTGGTTCCGCGGACGGTCACGGTAGCAGAGCTTTTGGACGCGATTAAGGAAGAGCAGGTGAATACGAGCCGCGCTGTCCGCCTGGTTGGTACCTATGAGGGTCCCAACATTCCGGAAGACAGCCGCTCGGTGACATTGCGTTTCGAATATCGGGCGGAGGAACGCACGCTACGCGACGAAGAGGTCGATGAGTTGCAGCGCGCGATCGTCGATCAATTAGTGCATAAGTTTGGTGCGGAAGTGCATTAGGAAAATAAATCAGCTTCGAATGCGTTGTCAGTCTTGCGCTTGCTCGCGTGAAGTCGCATAATCGGACGTCTTCGGATTGATGGTAGAAATTGTCTGGGAGAGATCAATGGTCGGTTTGAGTGGCTTAGAAAAATTCTCACACCTCGAGGACAAGATCTATCGCACCATCGAGCTCACCAAAACACTCCGGCAAGAGAAAGAGAAGCTCGAGAAGGAACTTTCTTTGATGCGTCGCGACATGGGTAATGTTTTGAATGAGAAGGAGCGGCTTGAAACTCAGGTCGAAAAGCTTCTGGCCGAACGAGACATGATTCGCATGAAGGTCGAGGCAATGCTTGACGCAGTTGCGGTGCTGGATCCTGAGATGGCGGAGGAACTGCGATGACAGCCGGAATCGGCCAGATCCTCGGTAAAAGTATGGATGTAACGACGACCACCCCTACTATCAGAGTAGAGATCTACAATCAGACTTACAATATCCGCTCGGATGGCGACACTGAATACATTATTCAGTTGGCCGAGTTTGTAGATAGTAGAATGCGCGAGATTTCCTCGGGAACACTGACGGTAGATTCTCTAAAGGTAGCCATCCTTGCCGCTTTACATATTGCCGATGAACTCCACCGGCTTAAGCACCTTCACGAGCAGGCGGATGCTCAACTCGCCTCGCGCAGCGCAGAATGCTCGGAAATGCTCGATCGGTTGTTGAAGGTCAGAAGCGCAGTCGATCAAGAGCAGCCGGGCGCCGGCAACCTGTCACTGAGCTGAAGCTAAACCACAGCAGATACCAGGCTTTAGAGACTTACCGTGGGGAAATTCAATTTCTCGAGCGCTCACAAGCCCGAGAAAGCGGGTCTTTACCCCGGCGGGGTGAGATGTCTTTAGCAGCACGACGCTCCAACCCCCTCCGGCGCTGCTCGAAGGGGTGGAAACTCGACTAGGCCAGTACCAATGGAGTATCGTTCCGCCCCCTCCGGCGCCGAGACCTTTGCGTTAATCCCTAATATAAACATCTCACACTCCCGGGGTGACGAACATAGGAGGCAGGTGGTCTCCATAGAGTTTTCATATACTCTCTAAAGCCCATGGTGTCTTGTATTGTTGCGTCGTCTTTTGAGTATGACAGGGTTTAATTGCGGCGCGCGCAGTTAGGCCAAAATTGAAACTCCATGAAGCCGGGCTAGTTGTGTTCTACGCTCATGAATCTTCCATGATCACATCTTTCATTTTCCGTGTTACACAACACATATTGAGTGTAATGTGGCTTTCCCCTAGTTGGGCCTTATGCTAGTATCCGTTCCGGCGGAGGGAAACAATCTGCAGGGCCCGTCACCGAGTTACGATGATTGAGCCAACGCCGTTGAAACGGGAGACCGACGCCATTTGCCAGTGCGGTTCTTCATCGTTAAGAACTGCTAAAGGCTGTGGCAGATATAGGTCACCCACCTGTGTATGCAGGTTCAATTACGGCTTCGGAACGACCCGAGCGGATCTCCCTCCCGCCAACTAACAGGTCGTAAATCGTAAATGGTGAATCGTTCAATAGAAACCCCGTTCTATTAACGATTGACTTTTCACGGTTTGCGACTTTTGGTTTTTTGACCTGATCAGGCGATCGTTGGGATCTGGCGCTTTTGCTTTCGCGCGATCTTTATTACTTTCTCAAAACTATGAATGTGCTGATGATTGGTGATGTTGTCGCGAAGCCCGGCCGGCTGGCCGTGCTCGAACGCATCCAGGACCTACGCGAGCAACACGAAATCGATCTCGCTGTTATGAACGCCGAAAATGTTGCCGGTGGATTCTCGATCACACCCCCAATCGGCGAGCAGCTCTTTACCGCCGGCATAGACGTGATGACTTCCGGCAACCATATTTTCGACAAGCGAGAAGCGATAGATTACATTGCTCGACAGCCGCGCCTGTTGCGTCCTGCAAACTATCCCGCGAATACCCCGGGAAGTGGCCTATGGAGCGGAGAAGTAAACGGCTTCAGTGTGGCGGTTATGAACCTGATGGGAAGGGTTTTCATGCCTCCCTCAGAAGATCCATTTCGCCTCGCTGACGAGCTGTTGGCATCGGTACCTGATGAAACCAAGGTGCGGCTCGTTGACATGCATGCAGAAGCAACTTCGGAGAAGGTGGCGATGGGGTGGTACCTTGATGGACGAGTGTCTGCCGTGGTCGGAACTCATACGCACGTGCAGACAGCTGATGAACGGATTCTGCCCCAGGGAACTGCTTATCTGACCGATATTGGAATGACTGGAAGTTACGCCGGGGTTATCGGAATGAACCGGGCGGACGTGATTGCCCGCTTTACATCAGTTACGGCTCGCCGGGCGGACCACGCTTCCGGTCAAGTTCGGATATGTGGGGCGGTAATTGACGTTGACGAGTCAACAGGTCGGGCGCGAAGCATCTCGCGACTTAATGTCGAGCATCGCTCTTAAGAAAGATGCCGCTGATCATGCCGGGCCAGTTTCAGTGGGAACAACCTCGCCGGTTGAAGAAGGTTTGAGAACAGGAGGGGCGAGCAGGCGTTGAGCATAGCCTTCGGGAAATGAGCGCACTCGACCGGTCGAGTCAGTAACCACGTGGCCGGTTTCACCTTCAGCTATAATCTGACCGTCGGCGGCGCGCACGATCTCATAGCCAAACCTCAGCGAGCGCCGGCGCAATTCGGTTAAGTGAGTTCGAATTACCAGTTCATCGTCGTAATAGGCAGGCGCCTTGTAACGGCAATAGCTTTCCGCAACGACCAGAAAGGCGTCTTCGTTCTCCTCCATATCGCGATAGGAGAAGCCCCGGGCGCGGCAAAATTCGGTCCGGCCGATTTCAAACCAGATGAGGTAGTTTGCGTAATAGACAATCCCCATCTTGTCGGTTTCGGAATAGCGCACACGAAGGAGTGTTTCGTGCCATTCTCCGAATGTTTCTTCAGGCGCAGGGCTTGCCATTTGAGCGAACGTCTCCAGATACTCTTGTTAGGATAGAGATTCCCTATGAACTTTAAACAGCAACCTGGTCAAAAACGTTTAGCGGACTATAAGAGCGAACGCCCGAAGATGTCAAAGTCTATTTGTTGGCTGCTTACACTCGCGCTGCTGCTTTGTCTGTGCTCTGGAAGCCTGTTCATCGGGAGCCCGGCCGCTGCTTCCGCGCCACAGGGCGCCAGTGCTGCCACCAGTTCTACCAGGAACGCGGCGATCGTTGCTGCAACCCAGGCGGTGCTCAAAGAGACCAGCGTGTTGCGGGAATTGCCAATCATCAGGCCAGTCAAAAGTGGGGCGCAGTCACGCGCGGAGATCGAGGGCATGGTTGTGCGCAATCTTGAGGAGCAGACTACGCCGGCAGAAATGCACGCTACGGAAGTCTTTCTTAAGAAGATGGGGCTTACGCCCGCCAGCTTCCGTTACCGTCCGTTTGTGATCGATCTCCTGACTGAACAGGTCGCCGGCTATTACGACCCCAAAAGCCAACAGTTCTTTCTGGCTGACTGGATTGAACTCGAGGGACAGAAGCCCGTGATGGCTCATGAACTGACTCACGCGCTCCAGGATCAGCACTTTAATCTCCGACGTTTCGAGAAGTGGCCGTCAGGTGATTCCGATGCACAGCTTGCTGCGCACGCCCTCATCGAGGGGGACGCATCTCTGGCAATGACTATCTATATGGCCAGGAACCCCTTAGTTGGACTTGCTTTCATGAGGTCTTTGGGTTCTTCGAATACTCCCTCACAGCACTTTAAGCAGGCGCCCCGAGCTCTACGGGAAACGCTTGTTTTCCCTTATGAGAAGGGAACTGAATGGGCTACTGAACTCTATAAGCGAGGGGGTTGGAAACTGATCTCGCAGGCTTTCAACAAACTGCCATTATCGACGGAACAAATCCTCCATCCGGAAAAGTACTTTTCTTACGAAGCCCCAATCAAAGTGGATTTGCCTGATCTGCGCACCGTGCTTGGGACGGGCTGGAAGCGGATTGATTATGACGTCAATGGGCAGTGGGGCCTTTATTTGATTCTCGATCAGTTCCTGAATTCGCCTGCCGAGTCCAAGCGGGCGGCGGCCGGCTGGGGTGGTGATCGTTATGCGGTGTATGAGGGACCGGAGGTTGGCGCCGTGTTCATTGCCCAGATGACTGTCTGGGATACCGAGGGCGACGCACGTGAATTCCTCGACGCCTACAGGAAGCGCACTCGAGCGCGGTATGCAGATGCGGAAAAGCTTGATGTGAGTTCGAATCAGCCTGAATCTGGGCTAGAAGCCTGGCAGACTCAGGAGGGAGCCGTCATCCTCGAATTACGCGGCAAAATGGTTCTGATTGCGGAAGGGATTCAGAACGGAATCGAGTTACAGACGCTTCTCAAGGCCCTTTGGCAGGAACGTCTTTCAATCACATCAGGTCAGTAAGGGTAGTTTATTCTCCCTTTTCGTTCCACTCATCACTACAGCTTCGAAGGCCGGGTTACGGCGCCCTTTACCAGATCATATACATCCTCATTACTCTCGTCCCTGACCCCTTTTAGATCAACTTACAGGCACGCGAACGCCCGGGATGGCTCGAGATTCTTCATGCTCTCGTGATAGTCAGAGATCAGTTAGCTCGCCTGCTCGGATCTAACATAGAATCGCTCACGATTGAGGATGGAAGGCGGGTGGATACTCTATGGTCATAGCGAAATCCTTGCTTTTGTTTCTTGCAGCCGGTCTATGCGAAATCGGCGGTGGT
Source organism: Pyrinomonadaceae bacterium (assembly GCA_035512935.1). Classification (GTDB taxonomy): domain Bacteria; phylum Acidobacteriota; class Blastocatellia; order Pyrinomonadales; family Pyrinomonadaceae; genus PSRF01. Next base: position 7,225 of record DATKDA010000067.1, read on the forward strand.
TATCTTGTCTGGCTTTGGTTGCGTGAGGGTAAAAGCATCTGGTATGCCGTGGTGGGAGGGATGGTACTAGTTCTTTACGGAGTCTTTCCTACCTTCCAACCGGCAAGCTTCGGGCGCGTGTATGCTGCCTACGGGGGAGTGTTCGTTGCGTTGTCTCTATTGTGGGGGTGGCGCGTTGATAAGATTGCTCCTGATAGATTTGACATCCTTGGCGGGTTTGTCGCTTTGATTGGTGTCTTCATCATTATGTACACGCCGAGAACTGATTGACAGGCCATCAACCAGTCTGTTGGGACAAGCAACAGATTGTCGCACTATTTAAAGAGAATTCATCGCAAATTGTTCGCGACTGCGCGGGCTTGAAGCAAATCTTACCTGAGATTAAGTAAAGACTTAAGAGCGCTTTTCCAATTTCTCAGCGCAGTCTACGCATAAGCGCGCGTCGGGATAAATCTCCAAGCGCCTTTGCGCGATATCTTCCCCGCACCTTCCGCAGGCTCCGTATTCGCCTTCCTCGATGAGCCGTAGCGCCTTCTCTAACCGGGCGAGTTGTCCTTCCTGACGCCGACGAAGCTCGATTGCCATCTGTTGAGCCTGCATGGCGTCGATGCGCGTCAGTCGGCCGATCGGATTGTCGAGCGAAACGGGAGCCGTAGTCTCGTCAGGTTGCGCAAGATGCCGGCGCAGTTCGTCCACGTTCCGTTCGATCACCACCTTGTATTTCTGCTGCTCTTGCAGGTCCATAACCGTAACTGGCGGCACACTAAGAGTCTCTGACGATAGGGTCATTAGGGTCGGTTAAGGATATCGTATTACCATAGGTCTTGATAGGACGACCGAAACACTATGGAGATCACCCCGCCTTGATTTAGTTTCCTCAGCCTTCACGCAGTTTCATGCGGAAATGAAGAGCCGTCGACGGAATCGTTGATCTATGCGGTTCGCACTGACACATCTTTCTTAAACCTTTAAGAGCTAAATAATGTTTGATTCGCTATCCGAGATCCGGGCGGCCGTAGAACGCCGCCGCACCTTCGCCATCATCTCTCA
>DATKDA010000068.1:0-12605 GCA_035512935.1 Pyrinomonadaceae bacterium
ATAGTTGCTGCCAAAAGATCTTTTGAGGGCGATTTCGAATCGAAGACAGTCTGCCCTCCATGTGACAAACAGATGGCCATAGTTCTTTCCTCCTTCTGGTTTGCTGATGACAATAAACGTGTTTTAAGTCATCAAGATTAATTGTCTAATGATTAAGATCTGAAGGATTTGAATTCCTCAGTCAGTCGCAGGAGAGTTCGACCGATGGTGGTAATGTCAACTCCACAGCAGAGAATTTGCGCGCCCTCCGCCACCCATCTAGTTGCATCCGCGGGCGAGTCCACCAACATCGCGCTCGGCTTTCCCGCAGCTTTACTGGTCCTCAGCACACTGCGCGCAGCTTCAATCAAATCCGGGTGATCGAGTTGACCGGAAACTCCTAATGATTGAGACAGATCCGCAAGCCCAACGAAGATCGCATCCAGCCCGGGCACAGAACAGATCTCCTGAGCGTTTGCAACGCCTCTCGCCGACTCTATCTGGACCATCGTCATGGTCCGCTCGTTAGCGGCGGCAAAAGTTGTCTGAGAATTGCCCAGAAATCCGTATCTCGTGCCACGACTCGAAGCGCAATATCCACGCTCTCCAATCGGGGCGTATTTGGCCGCACGCACTACTGCCTCTGCTTCTGTGCGATCACCTACCTGAGGCACATTGACGATTCCGGCGCCTACCTCGAGAGCCCGCAGAATATTCGACGGGTTCATGTCCGGTACTCGCACCAGCGACTCGATATCCGCAGCGTCTGCCGCCCGACAGCACTCTTCTATCGTCTTGAAATCGGCGCCCGTGTGCTCCATGTCAATCCAAACAAAATCAAAGCCGGATAGACCGATGATCTCGACGATCGCGGGTGAAAGAGTACGACAGACGAAACCCAGAACGGTCTTTCCATCCAGAACTCGCTGTTTCACTCTGTTCTGTGTTCCGAGCATTTCCTCTTTTTTATCAGAAAATCTCAGGAGAACGCATTTTGATTCCAGAGCTTGATTATCTGTTCGGCGCTTCGATAAGCCAGCGCAAAGATCGTCAATGTTGGATTCAGCCCGGAGGCCGTTACAAAAACGCTACTCCCACCGAAGAAAAGGTTGGGAACATCGTGAGACTGACAATACTTGTTGACGACTGACTCTTCTGGATTATCGCCCATGCGAGTGGTGCCCATCACGTGACCCGCCGCAGCACCACCAGGGATCTGTGGGATTGTCACTACAACATGATTTGCCCCGGCCGCTTTGAATAATTCTATGATCCTGACCCGCATGAATTCCTGCATTGCTACCGTGTTTGGGTGATCGTTGTAAATGATCTTTATCGCCGGCAATCTGTACTCATCTTTTAGATTGGAGTCTAGTTCAATTCGATTGGATTCAACAGGTAAATCTTCGCAAAGAGCAGAGATGGCGAAGTGACGCTTGTAGTATTTCGCCAGAAATTCTTTAAAGCCCTTGCCCCAGGATGGTACTCCATCGGGCAAAGGCACAAATGTTCCGAGAGCCGACGCAAACGACAACGGACCGCCTGTAAAAGCCAGCGGCAGACCACCCGAAATTACAGCGCCACGAACGAAGGATTGATCGTGCCTTTGACGCGGTCTGTCTTCATTCAGATCGTCGAAAGCCACGGTAGCCTGAGGCCCCTGAATCGCATCCAGATCTCGATCGTCGAATGTACCATACCCGAAGACACTGGCATGGAACATCAGGTTCTTTCCCACTAGACCACTGCTGTTACACAACCCATTCGGGAAATCGTCCGATCTGGACATCAAAAGCAACCTGACAACATACGCGGCATTATTGCAGACCGCGAATACTCGCGCGGGTTGTTCGTGACTCTTACCTTCACGATCAAGGTAGATAACACTTCGCGCCTGGCCGTTGCCGTTGCGTGTTATCTGCACCGCCAGCGCGTAAGGACGAATTTCCAGTTGCCCGGTAGTCAATGCATCAGGAAGAGTGACAACCAGTGTGGCGCCCTTGGCATGTTGCTCGCACCCATAGAAGGTGCAATAGCCACAGTAGTTGCAAGGTTGACGATATTCTTTGCCGCCGTAGCCGGCTTGTGTCGTGATTGCAGCAGGAATGGCAAAAGGATGATAGCCAAGCTCCTTCGCAGTCTCCTGAAAGAGCTGCCCGGCCCTTTGCCGCGTCAGCGAAGGCAATGGGTAAGGGCGTTTGCGACGCGCTTCGAAAGGATTGACACCTGCGTTGCCCGCTACACCGAATTCATATTCTGCACGGTCATAAAAGGGTTCCAACTCCGAATATCTTATAGGCCAGTCCGCGACGCTGGTCCCATCAGGGACAACGCTTCCACCGCGTACCATAAAATCAGACTCATGAAAACGGTATGAGAAGCAGGACCAGTGAAGCGGCCCGCCGACTCCAATGTTGCGCGCAATGACCGGAAACGTAAGCGGCGGTCCACCGTTATAGACAAGCACCTCCGGTTGGTTCCACCTCAGTTTACCGTGACTCACGTAACTGAGCTCATCGTGGGCTTCGGTATGATTCTCAAAAGTCTCCCGCTTGAAATATGGACCGGCCTCGAGACCAACTACCGACAGGCCAGCCTTCGCAAGTTCTGCGGCGATGACGCCGCCTGCGGCCCCCAGGCCAATCACGCAGACATCTTTTTGGGCGTGCTTTTGCATCGAGGATTGAAGGCGCCTGACTTCCCCCTTACCTTAAACATCCAGCAACTGCCAGCCGAGGCGGTCAGCGTTTCCGTAGTATTTTGGAGCAGAGAACATCCCTTCAATCGTATGCAATCTGATCGTTGCAAAGAAATCCCCGGCTTCCTTCCACTCTCGAATCTCCCGGCGCTCCATTCCAGAAAGCAGTTCATCCTGCTCCTTCTCTGCAACCGCAACGAACTGACGGCCAAATCGCCGCCGCGAAAGTTGGTCCAGTTCGCGCAACCCCTCGCGGTAAGCGCGCTGTTGAGCCACGTAAGTAGTCGCGAGCATATGATCGATGAAGTCGACAACTCGAGCTTCTCGGGCTCCGGGTTGTTCATCGCTGGGAATGATTCGCGCCGTTACCGCTTCCACGATTTCAGCTTCTCCCTGCGTAAGGAATCTGAGTTGATAGGTACTCGTCGACGATCTCTCGCCGGATCGACGGCCACTACAACCTAATGTCCGTGGGAGGATCAGGATGAGCGCACTGTCTCGGATGATCTTGACAAACCGCCGGCGGGAGAGTTCCTGCCCTATTTGTTCAAAAGTTTCATTCACAATGAATCGGCGTTGAGCAGTTCCAGAGCCTCAATTACGGAAGCGTTCTTATGAATCATAGCGGCCAAAGCCTTCACCATCGATCCGGGGCGCGCGTGTCCCCAAACATTCCGGCCCATAACAACCCCCGCCACTCCAATATCAAGACAGGATCTAACCGTACTAAATAGGGCTTGTTCGTCGCTGGTTCTCGAGCCACCAAGTATCAGAATGGGCCGATAGCAATGCTTGACGACCGTCTGAAAGCTCTCCTTTGGGCCAACGTATTCTGTCTTGATGAAATCGGCGCCTAACTCGACGCCGATCCGGGCTGCAAGTCGCGCATTTTCTGGTGTCCGCAACTCAGAACCCATCAGTCCACCAGGAAGCATCTCGGCCATTAATGGCATGTCCCACTCCAAACATTGTCGGGTTAACGTTGCCAAATTTCCGAGTGTTCCTGCTTCTAATGGTGTGCCGGGGAAGCCCATGCAGGCTACGGCGTCAGCGCCCAGTCGCAGCGCATCTTCAACTGAATAGAGCAAGTTACATTGAAGCGAATCGACTTTGGATAATTGGGAGCTGCCGCCATCCACCCGAAGAATGACACCAACTGACTTCAGAATTTGAGAAAACTCTCTGACTATACCCGGCGTCGTTAGCACGGCATCGGCGCCACTTGAAACTACAGCCTCAAGCACTGCCGCCGGCTTAGCCAGCGAGGGATATACATCAAGACCGCTTCCGTGGTCCATGGCGACCACAAGACTCCTCCCGTCCTCACGGAAGATCCGGTACATCCTTCGCTTATTGAAGAGAGTATCTTTCGACACCGCTTTCCCCTTCCTGAAGGAACTTTCGTTTCGTTAAGCTAAACTAGATTTGAGGATGGAGGGCAGTACAATACTTCAACGACGTGTTGGGGCGTGCTCAACCGCAGCGAGGCCCTCACCGGGTTCCTTATAGGCTTTTCTGGGTGGGCTAAAGATATCCATGATGGTTGCGCCAAGTTCTCCCGTGCGTACCCCGTGTGGTGAATTAGGAGGTGTGTGCCAGAAATCGCCCTGTTTCATTGCAACCTCTTCTCCGTTTTGGATCCGGACGCACTCGCCTGCCAGCAAGTATCCCCATTGCTCCTCCGGATGGCTGTGAATTGTGGATGTCGTGTTCGGGGCGATCTCGGCCAGCGACAGCATCAAGTTGTCGCCAAAGAAGATGCGTGTCGTGACACCATCTTGAAGTTTTCGCACTAGCCCATTATCTGTCGATCTGAAATACCACTTACTTTGCATTGCTCCTCCTTTATCAGCTCCAGAATTTTCAGGCTTTCAATCCAACTTGTGATTTCAGGCAGTGAGGTATGCAACTGCCTCGGACAAAAAGACAACAGTGGCCGCCCTTAAGCGTCGAGAGTTTTCAACTGGCGTCGCATAATTTTGCCAGTACTGGTTTTCGGCAAGTCTTTTACAAACTGAATCCGGCGCGGAACCTTGTAGGCGGCGAGTCGTTCGCGGCAAAAGGAGATAATTCCCTCTTCATCGGCGACGGCCTCTGTTTTAAGAACGATGTAAGCCTTGGCAATCTCGCCCTTGAGTTCATCGGGTTGGCTGCCGACCGCCACCATCGCCACTGCTGGGTGTGCCGCAATCACGCGTTCCAGCTCAGCGGGGTAAACGTTGTAGCCTGCCGTTAAAATCATATCTTTCTTCCGATCGACTACATGGATATAACCGTCCGCGTCTATGCGCGCCAGATCGCCCGTGTGCAGCCACCCATCAGGCTCGATTGTTTCGCGCGTAGCCTTCTCATTTCCATAGTAGCCCTGCATAACAATCGGGCCGCGCACCATGAACTCTCCCACTTCATCGCGATTCAACGATTGAGATGCATCGTCAGTCGCCGCAATTCGAGTTTCGATGTATGGCAACCCGATGCCGATCGAACCATGCCGGTTTACTCCGTAGTAGGGGTGTGTCGTTCCCAGGCCCGCAATCTCGGTCATTCCCCAAAGCTCCAACAAAGGGCAGGCGAATCGCTCCTCTACCTCTTGCATCTTGGATACAGGCATTGTCTGTCCCCCGACAGTACAGCGAGATAAGGAGGAGAGATCGTATTGCGCCAACTTTGGGAAATTCAACAGGTACATGTACATCGTCGGTACGCCTTCAAACATCGTGGCCTTATGGGCCTGAATTGCGTCAAGCACTTCTCCCTCATTGAAGCGCTCGAGCAACACCAGAGTCATTCCGCAAAGAAACGCGCCATTCATCACGACGTTTCCGTAAACGTGAGCACAGGGTAGGGGCGTAACAACCGTGTCAGCCAAGGTGCGAACGTGCATGTTCGCGGTCAGCGCTGAATTAAGCAGCACATTCCGATGCGTGAGCATTGCCCCCTTTGGGTGTCCTGTAGTACCGGAGGTATACCCGATGGTTGAAAGAGTTTCAGACGCAACATTGACGTTGTCGCATTCGGGCCGGCTTTGATTCAGAAGCTGATTGAATGAGTGGGCGCCTGATGGCGCAGTGTCGCCAAAGAGCACAACGTGCTGCAACGGTGAGTCGCCTTTGATGTCCAGCAACGCCTCCCCTTTGTCCGGGGAAGCAAGGATCGTCTTAGCGCCGCAGTCTTTGACGACAAAAAGGACTTCCTCGGGAGTCAACATCACGTTGATGGGATTAATCACCGCGCCTAGCCGGCTTACTGCGTAGTAACTGACAATCCACTCCCAGCAGTTTTGTGAGTAGAGCGTAACCCGGTCGCCTGGTCCAACACCAAGGCCTCGCAGGCCATTGGCGAGTTGCCCCGAGAGATCGCATATAGCTTTGAAGCTGAAGCTTCGGCTTCCACAGACAAGCGCCGTCTTATCGCGATATTTTTGCGCGCCGACGGGCAGCACTTCTGCAAGAGTACCTAACATTACACACCTCCAGCCTTCAGCTTACTGTTCACCAGCATTACCTGCGCTCAGATACCGAGCGCGCAGTTCACGCTTAAGAACCTTGTTATATGCACTCCTGGGAATTTCATCGACGAAATCTACTGACTTTGGTTTTTTGTAGCCGGCCATGTGCTTACCAGCAAATGCAATGATCTCTTCCGCGGTGGCCTGCTCACCCGGCTTCAACACCACAACCGCCTTAACGGCCTCACCCCACAGTTGGTCGGGCACACCTATAACGCACGCCTCAGATATGGCCGGGTGGCGAAGAAGCACCTCCTCGACTTCCCTGGGGTAGACGTTACTGCCTCCGGAGATGATCATGTCCTTGGTCCGATCGAGGATGTAGACATAGCCATGCTCATCCATATAGCCGACATCACCAGTGTGCAGCCAGCCATTCCGCAAGGCTTCTGCGGTAGCTTCTGGTCTTTCCCAGTAGCCTTTCATTACTGTCGGCCCACGAACGCAGAGCTCGCCCACTTCGCGACGCGGCAACTCCCGATCGTCAGCGCCCAGAATCTTTAGCTCAATTCCCGAGCGAACGTGTCCACATGAGGCAAGGCGCTCAATCCCCTTCCCCTCGGTGATATGCTCTTGCGTTCGCAGATATGTTCCGGTCATCGGAGTTTCCCCCTGACCGTAGAGCTGAACAAAAACCGGCCCAATGCGCCGCAAAGCCTCTTTCAGATCCTCTACATACATCGGCGCCCCACCATAGACCACCCATTTAAGACTCGAGAGATCCCACTTCTCCAGCTCAGCGTAATTTAGAAGCATCTTGATCTGCGTCGGCACCAGCCAGGTGTTGGTTACCCGATAGCGGGCCACCGTTGCGCAGAATCTTTCGACTTCGAAGCGATGCGGTTTAAGGATCACCTGCGAAGAAGCTTTCAGGGCCAATGCCAGAGTATGGAAACCTGCCCCATGGGTGAGCGGCGCAGCATGCAAGCCTACGTCTTCAGGTTCCAGCCGCATGAGATCAGCGACCCAACTAACAGCCATAAAGGTAAGATTGCCATGGGTAAGCATTGCGCCTTTTGGCCGGCCCGTGGTCCCCGACGTGTAGAAAAGCCATGCCAGGTCTTCGTCGGCTACAGAGACTGAGGGTTCCTCGCTTCCGGCGTGCTCTGCGATGATCTCGTCGTAAGCAATCTGTCCGGGCAGCGGTTCTCCATAACAGATGAAGTGCTTTACCGAAGGCAGTGACGATCGGATCTGGTCGATCAACTCACGGAATTCCTCGCCGAAAATGACGGCAGTCGCCTGAGGATCTGCGAGATGATTGGCAACTTCATCGGCAAGAAACCGCGCGTTGAGCGGGACGATGCAGCCTCCAGCTTTCCAAGTGGCGAAGAAGCTCTCGATCAGTTGGGAACAATTCTGCATCAGGATCCCCACGCGATCACCGTGTTCCAACCCCAGCCGGCAAAGCCCCGACGCTACGGCATTTGTTCTGGTGTTAACCTCAGCGTAGCTCAACACCGACTCTCCCCATATTAATGCCGGCAGCTCGGGATGGTGTTCCGCGGTCTTGGTTAGGATGTGTCCGACGTTCATTGGGGAAGTTGATCTCAAACAGGAGGCCGCCGCGTGTGCCATCCAGTTGCCTGCTCGTAAGCGTGACCGGCTCGCAACAGTAAATCTTCTTCACCATGTCGACCGATGATCATTAAGCTCAGCGGCAGCCCGTCATTGCTGAAGCCACATGGTACTGAAAGCGTAGGATTACCACTCAGGCTGAACGGCGAGGTAAGACTCAGCAGCTTGTTTCCAATCTCCGGTGTGATTAGCTCTTCAACAGCTTTGCCATTGAGCTTGAGTGGCTGCATTGCCATCGTCGGACAGATCAGCAGATCGACTTTCTGTAACAGGTCATCGATGACGCGAGATACCCGCTGGCGGGCGATGTGGGCTTTTGCGTAATCACTACCGCGGACTTTGTCTGCCTCCTGGAGAAAGGCCCGAAAAGGGGGGCTGAAGTCGTCAGCCCGAGAAGGATATGTAGCTTCGTGGGAAACGCCGCACTCCGCGGTGAAGATAACTCCCCACGCGCCAACCGCCTCAGCAAGCCCCGCGAATTCCACCTCCTGAACCCATGTCCCGAGGCCCCCCAGGACTTTTGCTGCCTCAATGATAGCCTCACTGATCTCCGGGTCTACCCCATCGGAACAGAAAGACCAGTCAACCCCAATACGAACATTTCCGATCCCCTTATCAAGGCTGGCGGAATAGTCCTGGATGAGTTCCCGTCTTGTTGTTGGATCCTTCTCGTCGAAGCCGGCGATAGCCCGCAGTACCACCGCCGCATCGCTCACCGTTCGAGTCAATGGACCAACATGGTCCAGAGATTCCGCCAACGGAAAAACTCCATAGCGACTGACTTTGCCATAGGTAGGTTTCAAACCCACGATCCCACAGGAGGCCGCGGGAAAGCGAATCGAGCCGCCCGTGTCGGTGCCGAGCGCGCCAAAACACAATGAAGCCGCTGTTGCAACGCCTGAACCACTCGAGGACGAACCCGTCCAGCGGTTCTCATCCCACGGGTTCTTCGCAGGCGTGATGGAAGGGTGATAGCCGATACCGGCAAATTCCGTCAGAGTCAGTTTGCCGAGAAGTACAGCGCCTGCACTGTAGAGCTTCTCGATCACAGTTGCGTCGTAGTCAGAGACCCACTCGGCGAAGATCTTTGAAGCACATGTGGTGCGAACGTCCCTGGTGTAGATCAAGTCTTTGACGGCAAGAGGAATACCATGTAAAGGCCCTCGATAGGTTCCTTCCTGTATCTCCTGTTCTGCCTTGCGCGCCTGACGTAGAGCGAGATCACCCGCTACCGTAAGATAGCTGTGCAGCTTGCGGTCAACCGTCTCAATCCTCTCCAACATGGAAATTGTTAGCTCGACGGGCGTAACCTCTTTCTTCTGGATCAACTGAGCCACTTCTGTAAGAGGTTTTGTGCACAGTTTCGAGACGTCAACCATTTTAGTCCCTTTCTGAGGAGATCTAGGCAGTGGTAGGTTCGGCTACGCTAGATTGCCAGACTCGATATGGACCAAGCCGCAGCATCAAACCGGCTGCTGTCAAGGTGATAAAGACAAACAGAACGAGAGCCGGACTATAGGATCTGGTCGAGTCAAAACTCATACCCATGACGAGCGGACCCACCACGCCGCCCAGCGAAAAGCTGATTAGCGCAAAGCTGTAGATCTCACCAAAAAACCGCAACCCAAAGTAACGACTAATCAGATACGGGATTATCTGCCCGGCTGCGCCCATGCCGAGACCAATCAGCAAGGCAGCAACAAATGCAAATTCTCCAACTACGCCGCTCCAGAGTAAGAGGATACCGGCGCCGGCGCCGGTGAAAAAGCTGATCGTCACATATGAAGCGAAAAACCGATCGAGCAGGAAGCCCGCCATGATTCCACCCAGGAAAGAGGCGCCACCAAGCAACGCTGTAGCGAGGGCTGCGGTCTGTGAAGAAGCCCCGCGATCCGTCAGCAACGGTACCAGGTGTATGAGGCAGCCAATGGCACTTGCCGCCACGAAGAAGAAGGCGATGCAGATTATCCAGAACGTACCGGTGCGCAGGGCTTCCCGGCTCTTAATTCCATGTTCAGACTCAACTGTTTTTTCAGGGCCGCCGCTGCTGCTGACGTCGTCATCAGGAAGAAGGCCCATCATCTGAGGCTTCTCCTTGAGGAAGAGCGCGACGATGGGAACTGTTATCAGAATCATGGTGGCGCCGATAACAACATAGGCCCAGCGCCAGCCAAACGCAGCGATCAGGGCATGGACCACGGGTGGCACCACGAACGAACCGAGGCCCGCACCCGCCGCTGCAAGCGCAAGAGCAAGCCCTCGTTTGCGGTCGAACCAGTGTGAGACAACCCCAAGGTATGGCAACGTAGCCGAACCACCGCCAACTGTTCCCATCACTATGTAGATGGCATAGAACTGACCGAGACTCCCGGAGAGAAAATAGAACGACATGAAGCACAGGCCCAGAATCAGTATTGAAGGGACGATGATCCGGCGCGCGCCAAAGCGGTCCACAAGGCGGCCAACCAGAGGCATCGCCACGCACATTGCGATTAAGGAGAGTGAAAACGCAAGTGAGATCCCCGTCCGGCTCCAATTGAATTCACGGCTTAACGGTTCTGAGAATAGACCAAAGGTAAAGCTAACCATCGGAATGTAGCAAAGGAACAACCCCATGCCGGCTACGAGGACTATCCACCAGCCGTAGAAGATCCTACCGCCGCGTTTTCCACCTTCGGCTTTCATGATTGGTATGCGTTGATACCTCAGGTCAGCGGTTGTCCACGACGAGTTCGCCCTCTTTGAACACCATCAGTGTCTGCCGCAGGTTATGAATACTGCTCAAGGGGTTCTCCCTGACTACCAGGAGGTCGGCCAATTTCCCCGGCTCGATCGTGCCCAGCTCTCTTGCTGCCGTTGCCGCGTCTGCCGAGACTCGTGTAGCCGCAACGATCGCCTGCATTGGCGTCATGCCGCAACGCACCAACAACTCAATCTCGAGAAAGGCCGTTTCCGACAGCGGGGAATGATCGGCGCCACTGGCGATCCGTACTCCGGCAGCGAGAGCCGCCTTAAATGCCTCGACGTGCACTCCCCTTCGTTGATTTGCACGTTCCTGCAAATTTGCCGGCATGGGCCAACGCCTGGTCCACTGTTTCTCGTACTCGCTTTCAGCCGCTTGATCCGTCAGGAAGGTAACGCACAAAGTCGGAACGAAAATAGTTTTGTGTTCAACCATTAGCCGGATTGCTTCGTCATCGAGTACATAGCCATGCTCAATGCTGTGAGCTCCGGCGCGCGCAGCCATCTTCACAGCTTCTGGGTTACCGGCGTGGGCAGATACCTTGTAGCCGCGCTGATGGGCCGTTTCGAAAGCTGCGTCAATTTCGTCTTGAAGAAACTCATTATTGTCCAGACTGTCCCAACGAAGTCCGAAAACACCGCCGGTCATCACGATCTTGATCAGATCGACATCAGCCTGGATCTGTTCGCGAACAGCCCGCCGCACTTCGATGGGGCCATCGGCAACTACCTTCTGGCCGTAACCGTAGCCACTGCCATGACCAGCGGTAGGCACAATGGTGTGGCCACCCGCGAATAGACGCGGGCCGAGAAAGGTTCCGCGCGCAAAGGCTGTGCGCCAGGCTATGTCGCAAAAGTCCGGTGCTCCGACGACTCGAGCAGATGTGACGCCGACCTTCAGGGCTTCCATGGCGCCGCTGCCGAATCGCAGGTAACGATCGATTACTGTCTCGCCGGGGGGCGCCTGAAGGGGAGAGATAAAGTGAGCGTGCCCATCGCAAAGTCCCGCCAAAAGCCAGGCGCCGCCAAGATCCAAGACGGTGGTCTCACGTCGTTCAGTCAGCGTTGGCTGAGCCGATCCCACTCGCACGATCTTTCCATCCTGGACCACCACGGTAGCTTTTAGCTGCGGCTCCGGTCTGACGCTATCGATTAGAGAAGCGTTGGTAAGAATGATGTTCTTATGTCCGGGGCCTTTTGCCAAAGCAACTTGTTGGCTCTCAGCGGCGAATACATCCGGGAGCATTTCCACCGCCGCCATCGCCAGGCCAGCAGTGCCTGCTGTTTTGAAGAACCTACGTCGATTGAAACGTGTGGCATTCATGTGATTGCAAAGCAATTGACTACAGTCAACCGTTCTCCTGGAGTGGTCGTAGACTTTCTCATTAACACCTAACTTCAGTTAGGTGGCAGGCGTCCAAACGCTTTCCCGAACCGTTTCAACGGTTTTGTTGTCTCCGAGCGACGAGTCCTCACGTGTCGTAAACCGTTGAAACGGTTATGCGGTTCTTAATCGTTTCTAGGGTCACGTAACTGAAGTTAGGTGTTAATGAGAGGGACTTAAGCTGTTTCGCCCGTTGTGGAACTTGAGCTAAGCTCGGATAGAAGCCTAAAAGCTAATCGGAACCCTTGGTGTGATTTCGTGTGTGTTCGTGGATTCTGTTTTTGGCTCGTTAAGAAATGATCCACGAAATCACACGAACACTACACGAACAAATCATGATAGCTCTCTGTCGGATATTTGTGTCTGGAGAAAGCTCGGATAGAAACCTAAAGCTAATCGAAATCTTGGTGTGATTTCGTGTCTGTTTGTGGATTGTGTTTTTGGCTCGTTAAGAAATGATCCACGAAATCACACGAAACTACACGAACAATCAAGATAGCTCTCTGTCGGATATTTGTGTCGAAGAAAGCTCGGATAGAAACCTAAAAGCTAATCGGAATCCTTGGTGTAATGTCGTGTTCGTGGATCCACTAACTCACTCGGCGGGACGGCCGAGATCGTGCCATGGCTTCTTAACCCAGCCCTCTGGATACGGACTCATCAGCTCCATCTTCAGCCGGATCTCCTTGAAGCGCCACTGACCATCCGCCTCCTTG
>DATKDA010000069.1:0-30488 GCA_035512935.1 Pyrinomonadaceae bacterium
TGACTAATAGAATCTTCACCCCGGGAGGGGTGAGATGTTTATAGACTAAGGATGAACGCAACGAAATCCCGGCGCCGTGCTATAGACATCTCACCCCTGCGGGGTAAAGCCACGTGTTCTCGGCCTGATGCGCGCTTCCAGAATTGAGTTTCCCGACAGTTTCCTTTGTGGTAAGAAGTATTCCGTCCTATGCACTATCACCTGATTGGAATTTGCGGTACGGCGATGGCCTCACTCGCGGGTATGCTGCAAGCGCGCGGGCACCTGGTCACCGGCTCCGATGAGAATGTCTACCCGCCCATGTCAACAATGCTCGAGTCGCTTGGGATCACCGTGTTGCCTGGCTATCATCCCGAACACCTTATCCCGGCCCCAGATTGCGTCGTTGTTGGTAATGCAATTCCGCGGGGCAATCCTGAAGTCGAAGAGACGCTCAACCGAAGGCTTCTCTATCGCTCGCAGGCTGAGGTGGTCAAGGAGGAGTTTATTCGTGGCCGCCGCTCGCTGGTGGTTGCCGGCACCCACGGAAAGACTACCACTACCAGCATCGCGAGTTGGGTGATGGACCAGGGCGGCCTTAATCCCTCATTCCTGATTGGCGGCATTGCCCAGAACTTTGGCTCAAGCTTTCGTGTAACTGACAGCGATTACTTCATTATCGAAGGCGATGAATACGACACCGCCTACTTCGATAAAGGGCCAAAGTTTATGCATTACCTGCCCGAGTTAGCGATCGTCAACAACATCGAGTTTGATCATGCCGATATCTATCCCGATCTCGCCGCAGTGAAACTCGCATTTCGGCGGCTGATGAATCTCGTACCCGGTAATGGCCGCCTAATCGCCGGCTGGGATAACGCTAATGTTCGCGAGGTGGTTGCCTCGTTTGGCTCGAAGCTCTTTACACAAGTAGAAACATTCGGGTTCAGCGAAGGCGCTCGCTGGCAGATCCGCAGCGTCGAATACAAGAATGAACTGACTCACTTTACGGTCTTTCACGAGGGTTCGTCATGGGCCGAGTTTCGCACAGCGCTGATCGGTGATTTCAATCTTCTCAACTGTCTGGCTGTGATCATCGCGGCTGACGCGTGGGGCATCGAGCGCGAGGTGATTGGGAACGCGTTGGCGACATTCAAGAACGTCAAAAGGAGGGCAGAGGTCAGGGGTGAAGTGGGCGGCATTACTGTCATCGACGATTTTGCCCACCATCCAACGGCGGTGCGGGAAACGCTGCGCGCCTTGCGTCAAAAGTATGAAGGCCGCCGGCTGGTCGCGATCTTCGAGCCACGCTCATGGTCGTCACGACTGGCGGTTTTTCAGGCGGAGTATGCCAGAGCGTTTTCGGCAGCAGACTATGTCGTTGTTGCCAGCGTTTTTGACAGTCAGAAGGTGTCAGAGAAGGGGCGTGCTCTGGATACTGAAAGGTTGATCCAGGACGTGGCGCGCCAGAACAAGCCGGCATTCGCTCTGCCTGGCGCGGATGCGATTATCGAACATCTACTTCCTCGGCTTCGGGCTGGCGATGTTCTGGCAATTATGTCGAATGGCGGTTTTGGGGGCATTCATGAAAAGCTTCTCGCAGCCCTCAGGGCTCCCGAATGAACGAGGCCCTAGCCCTGTTTTCCACGTCACAACAGTTTAACGAACAATTCGTAACGCTATCGAAGTCGATCACTGGTAGTTAGGTAAATACCCAGAAGGGAGCCCCCAGTGAAAAACTTCTCGATTTTCGAACATGCTGTCCAGATTCTGGATAGCCCGCAGACCGAAAACCTCGGCCTAATTTCCAATCTCTCGCGGCATCAATTTGTCACGACAGAGAATCTTCGCTTTCGAGCCTCCGCACCCTGCCTCGAGTACGCGGCCTTAATGATTGAAAATGAGTTGCTGCTAAGGACTAACCGCACGGGCCGGATCTATGCCGGATTTGAAAAGTTCTCAAATCTTCAGCCGATCATCGACCGCTACCTCCGCATTGCGGACATCTCTGAGTCGGTGAACCTTTTTGGCGAGCCTGATTGGATTGCCCCACGCCATCCACACATCCGCTATATCAACTTGACGTCGGAGTTCAAACTGGCGCGGGAGTGGTTTCTGATAGCAGAGTCTTCGACATTGCAGGTTGCCCTGGTTGCGTACTCCGATGAGAGGCGAGGGACACAATCGCCGGAAAAACGACTCTTCAACGCTATCAAGACCAGCCATCCCACAACCGTGTCCCGACTGGCGCTGGCAACTGACGGTGTGATCGACTGGTCAATGGCTGCCTCAAGGGTCTGACCTTAGTGAGATTTTTCGCGTGAGTTTCCGGCCAGGACTCCAGCAGCATGGTCTTCTTCCGAAGCTACCAGGACCGGCCTGACGATACTTGCGCCTTCCACGGGAGCTACCCGAGCAGTAAGCACATGCCGAATGCGTTTCGGTAAAAGTCTGGATGTCGTAGCCACGGCGGCTTCTACTAAATCGACAATGTCACCCCCACCATCCCAATGTTCCCGCAGGATTCTCGGATCTGAACGGTGTAGTAGTCGCAACAACGTCAAAGAGACAAGGTAAGCATCGTCAATCTGGCCCACAAATGGAATCATGTCAGGAATTAGATCGAGTGGAATGAGCGCATAAACAATTGCACCCGCCACCAGCGCTTTCTCCGTCGTAGGAACTCGCCGATCGCTGAGAAGGCGCATACAAAGGAGAACCATATTCGGAATAAACATCAGGACATTTCGCGCGCGCCGTTTAACTTGAAGTGCAGACATAAAGGCCCTCCCTTAAAAATCGAGATCGCATTTGATCGCCGTAAAACTACCACGCAAGGGGTCACTCGCGCATCCTGCGCGTGAAGTCTCTGGGGAACGCCAACCCTTTGGAGTGCGGCGGCCCGGCGCCGCTTGGTCTATCTTTGTGCAATATCCGGATAAGAAGCGCCGGGCCAGCGCACGCCACGAGTTGAATCTATTGGAGCGCATCTAATAAACTCCTCGTTCACTGAAAAGCAGATCACACCGACCCTATGGATATACTCGAACGCATCCAGCAACGCGCCGCAGCCAACCTTCAACATATTGTCTTACCGGAAGGCAATGATCCGAGAGCAGTGGTTGCTGCCGCCTCCTGCGTTCGTGACAGGCTGGCCCGGATTACTCTGCTCGGAGATGAAGCCCGAATTCGCGAGACTGCACAACGCGAGGGCACGGACCTTGGCGGTGTGGAGGTGATTGACCACCGCCGCGCCCCTGACTTCGAAAAGATGGTGGGACTGCTTTTTGAATTGCGCCGGGCACGCGGGTTAACACACGATGAAGCGCGGACAATGTTGAATGACCCGCTCTATTACGGAAACCTGACGGTGCGAAGCGGACGGGCAGACGGTTCGGTTGCCGGAGCCACAAATACCACCTCGCATACAGTACGGGCGGCGCTGCACTGTATCGGTCCACGCCCCGGGCTAAAACTGGTCTCGAGCTTCTTTTTGATGGCGCTGCGCGACACCAACTATGGGCACAACGGCGCCCTCATCTTTGCTGACTGCGGAGTCGTCATCGAGCCTACATCTTCGGAACTTGCAGAGATCGCCATAGCGGCCGCCGAATCCTGCCGCGCCCTGCTGGAAATCGAACCTCGCGTAGCAATGCTCTCTTTCTCCACGAAAGGCAGCGCCCAACACCGCCTCGTCGACAAGGTAGTCGAGGCAACAAAAACTGTTCGGGCCAGAGCGCAGGACCTCGAGATTGATGGCGAGTTGCAGGCTGACGCGGCACTGGTTCCCTCGATCGGTTCTTCAAAAGCACCAGCATCGACGGTGGCCGGAAAAGCAAACGTGCTGATCTTCCCTGACCTCCAATCAGGCAATATAGCTTACAAATTGACTGAAAGACTGGCAGGAGCGACGGCAATCGGACCCATTCTTCAGGGCCTTGATCGGCCGGCGAACGATCTCTCGCGAGGTTGCAGCGTCCAGGACATCGTAGCTGCGGTTGCCATTACCGCAGTCCAGGCTCAGGCCAGAAAAGCTCAGATCGCGTAAAGTTTATTGGGCAACGGTATAGTGGCTGCGCCCGCATCAAAGCGCTCAACAGCTGGAACGTTTTTAGATAAGTTAGGTATACCGTGTACTTGAAAGATCGTTTAGCCACAATTACGTTAATAGTGTGCTTTCTCAGCACACTTGCGCCCCTACAAGCCCAAGAGCCCGCCCGTACAGCCCCTTCACCCGACAAAACTACGAGCGAACAGGAACAGGATCCGGTTCGCGTTTTTACTGAAGAAGTGCGTTTGCAAGTGTTGGCCAAGGATTCTTACGGTCATTTCGATCCGACGCTCGAGCCCGAGGACGTTCTTGTGCTCGAAGACGGAGTCGCCCAGCAAGTCAGAAGCATTCAAAAAGTACCCGCCAACCTGCTGATTGTATTGGATACCGGCGGTGGCCAAAGCGGACTGGGAGGAATGTCCAAACGGACCGACCTGACGCGCGATGTCGCAACTGAGCTCTTGCGCAAGGTAAATAGCGATGCCTGGATCGCCTTAATGCAGTTCAACGAAAAGGTCGAATTATTGCAACCGTGGACAAGGGACCGGCAGGCGCTAACCCGTGTGCTCAAGAGAAAGCTGCTAGCCGGTAAGCGCGCGCATTTCTCCGAAGCTGTTGCTGCCGCCGCACAACATCTCAGTGCTCGACCCGAAGGAACCCGCCATGTCGTGTTTATTACTGACGGTGTGGATTCTTCCGAAGGAGGCAAAACCAATCGAGCGCGAGCCATTCAGCAATTGATGGAGGCTCGCGCTACCGTTCACATCATCAGTTACACCGAATTTGTTCGTCAGAGGAAGAAGTCTGACAAGCGTGGAGTCGCCGTGAGGCAGAATCCCCCTGGCTCGGATCCGATTAGGGCCACCGATCCGACATTGCCGCCGGGCGCCACACGCAGTCCGTCATATGGCGTCAGCCTTAGGTTCGATCCCGCTATGCGTCGCCAGCGCATTGCTTATGAGAATCAAACAAGGGAGAGCCAAAGGCTGCTTATAGAGGTCGCAGAGGAAACTGGTGGGAGAATTTTTCTGCCGCTTGCCCGCGATGAAATGATTGCTCAGGCGAGAGATGTGGCAACTGAAATTGGAGCTGAGTACGTGGTCACTTATCGGCCACACCGCTCCCTCGCCGAATCAAATCCGGGTGAGTATCGTCGAATTGAAGTGGCGTCGCGGAGAGTCGGCGTGAATCTACGGTCCAGACGTGGATATGTAGTTACCGGTCGGTAAACCTCTGAACTTGATTTTCAGACGAGGACTTCGAGCTGCGTTTCCAGCATCTCGACCATCCGGCGCACTGCGAAGTCTTCGTTCTTAACCATCAAAGACTGCCGGTGCAACTCTTCCCAATCCGTCTTCGGTACGCGATGGAATGCTTCAACGACCTTCGGGTCAAACTGTTTCCCTGCCCAATCGTCGAGTTCCAGCGCCGCGGCTTCATATGACTTGCCGCGCCGATACACGCGATCACTCGTCATTGCGTCGAAGGCGTCAGCTACGGCAAAGATTC
This sequence comes from Pyrinomonadaceae bacterium, assembly GCA_035512935.1. Classification (GTDB taxonomy): domain Bacteria; phylum Acidobacteriota; class Blastocatellia; order Pyrinomonadales; family Pyrinomonadaceae; genus PSRF01. The sequence continues at coordinate 5,540 of DATKDA010000069.1, forward strand.
GCGCGCAGAGGTCGATGTCGTCCGCAACCAATCCCAGAGGATAACCGGAGCCATCCCACTTCTCATGGTGCTGTGCAACAACCCGCGCGGCCCCTTCAAGGAACTCGATGCCCCGCAGGATCTGTTGCCCGTGCAGCGGGTGCTCCCGCATTCTTACCCACTCTTCTTCAGTCAGTTTGGCCGGCTTGCGCAGAATCGAATCCGGCACGCCAATTTTGCCGATGTCATGCAGTAACGATCCGAATTCGAGCGCCTTCATTCGATCAGCCGCGAGCCCGTACTCCCGGCCCAGCCTGAGACTGTAGGTAACAACGCGTTCCGAATGTCCGTGAGTTTCTGAGTCTCGCGTTTCCAACGCAGCGGTGAGCGCTTTCAAAGTCGAGCGGTAGGCATCTTCCAGTGAGTTAAGCGCCTTATCCAGTTCCGCTGTTCGTTGCTCGACGAGATCTTCCAGTTGCGTTTCGTAGCGTTGCTTGGCCACGACCAGCTCGTGATGTTCGAGTGAACGTTTCACGACAGCCTCGACCTGACGCAGATCAAAAGGCTTCATTACGTAGTCGAACGCGCCCAGTCGCAAAGCTTCGATGGCACTCTCGACGGTCTGAATGCCGCTGATCATTACGACCACAGCGGTTGGAGCCAGATCCTTCACGTGCGGGATCATCTCCAGCCCACTCATTCCGGGCATGGTAATATCACTGACGACGAGTTGATACTCGTTAACTTTTAACCGTTCGAGGGCTTCTTCCGCCGAGGCGGCAGTGTCGCACTCGTAGTCGAAACTCAGCAGATCGGCCAGGACTTCGGTTATCCTGTTTTCATCATCAACTATTAGAATTCGTGACTTTGGGTCACCTGGCATGTTTTCAGCTCCAGAATTTTGCAAGATAAAACAGCAAGCTAGGAACACGCTCGTGGTGGGGACGATTAATAATGCAATTTCGTAAGGGCTTTGGATGAGGGAAACAGTTGGTAGGAACGGGTCCTTCGAACCGCTGGGGCTTCCGTCCTGCCGGGCCTTGGCATTCTAGCGATTTTTGGCCCAAGTGGCAAACATGTTTTTACAGATGGCGTAAGTAAGGGTGGTTCAGGGCTTATCTGATTGGCGGTGGGGAGGTTGTCCAGAGGTTATGGGGAGGTTTAGGTCATAAGCCGCGGTGTTTGCGAATTTAACACCGAAGTTGTTGGCGAATTCCAGCCCAAGGTAACACCTTGGGGACTCAACTCAAGCCGGCCTTTTGAACACCGAAGGCGCCTGGCTAAACCTAACGCTCGAGCGTCCCTCATCCCCGGGTATTAACCTGAATTGTTGGGTACTAAAAGCGCGGGCGGGCCGTGTGAAGGCGTGGTGCCGGAGGTCGGACTCGAACCGACATGAGCTTGCGCTCGCCAGATTTTGAGTCTGGTGCGTATACCAATTTCGCCACTCCGGCTGACAGGGTGAAGATAATAAAGCCTCATTCACTTGCCGCGCAACCCAAGTGTTACCCAAGCCTTCGCTATTGATACCCATGGTTCGTGGTAAGAACAAAGCAATATACAATCATGGAACCCTTTAAGCTATGAACGTACAAAAGCACTGCTCTTGCTCACGTACAGGTGGAGATTAACAATATGATCAGGTAAATTTTAGAGGCCCGCTATGAAACGAATACTGCAATCATTGATAGTTCTTTCGCTGACTTTTGGCGTAACCTTGGCACAGCAAAAGACAGCTTCAGATGATCAACTCTATGACCTCGCACGTGTTGATTTGAAAGCGTTCGCACAACAGGTCTCAAAAAACGCCAGCTCTGAACTCGGCCAGGCGCAAGCGATCGTCCGATGGCTGGCGGCGAACTTTGACTGGAAAGCGACGGATTACCAGAAACGAACTGTTCAGGAAATCATCGAGCGGAAAGGCGGCAACTGCAACGAACTCGCGATGGTGGCGCTTAGTGCGATGAAAGAGCTGAATATCAAACTTCGCCGCGTGCGCGAGGTGAACATCCACACGAACACGCCTGGGCGCGGTGTCCGTGCCAAGCAAATGGTAAAGGAAAAGGGGAACTCGTATTCGGTGTTCGGCCGGCGTCACAACGACCACGTTTGGCTCGAACTTTATGATTCAGCAGCCCGGGAATGGTTCCCTGCCGATCCATCGAGTGGCCTGGTTGGCTTGGAAGAGTGGATGAAGGGACGAGTCGGGTTTGCCAATCGAGTGACGATGAATCCATTGACGGAGGATATGATTGTCCCATTTGCCGTTTTTGCCGCTGATGAAGAAGGCGAGTTCACAATCAACCGCACTCAGCATTACGTGGTAGAACAATTCGACCGGCTGTACGAGGGCAGGCTTCACACCCAACCGGCGTGGAAACAATGGACCGCGATGATCGATCTGCTGGACGACAAAGTGTCCGGCGCCTTCGCAGGCAACGTCAACCTGCATGAGTATGAAGCACAGATCGATACGTTAGCCGAAATCTACGAACAGTTGCGGGCCTCAGTGAGAAACAGATCCTGGTAATCTTATTTCTGCGCTTCAGTGGCGAGGCTTTTGAAGGTGAATCTGATGAATCAAGTATAGTGAAGGCTACTCGCAAAGATCTCTCGTCTGTAGACGCGAGATTTTACTAAAGGTGGACGGAAACTAGGGTGATGATTGGTGATGATTGGAAAGCGGTGACAGCACCGCACTTCAAAGAGCTCGCCATCTTCAGGTTGCCGCTCCGAAATCGACAATCGCAAATCAAAAATCGCAATTCGAAAATTCTTTGGTGCCCCCGCAGGGATTCGAACCCCGAACCAACAGATTATGAGACGGTTTGAGGGGCATCAACAAGGCGAGACGAAACGAGATAACCCAGTATTTACCGAATCCGCAGCCGTCAAAGTTGGTTACATCTTGCTTAGTCTGAGCGCACCCATCGCGCCAAAATCACGCCATCGAAGGTACGTGTCTCAAGAGAATTTAATAAGGGTTGTTCTCCTGCTCTCATTGCTGATGTTCAGCGTCATTGCAAACACAGCCTGTGAGCAATTGAGCGTTTGTCCTAGGCAAACGATGCGAATTTTCCTGACCTTCAAAGTATTCGTAATCGGGGTAATTGGATTTGCCGCCACCGCAAGATCTTATTCTTTTAATACCAATGTCGCGACTGCCGCAATCTGCAGAGCTATCAGTTTATGGCGCCCCTTATCATTTTCGGGCCAACCAATGAGATTTGCATGCCGGGGAGGAGGTTCATCCGAGGAGATGTCCAAGCCAGCGTTTCTAACTTGATTTGCCGTGGTATCGCCTCGGCCGTAAAGCGTGCGCTCTCGCTTAAGAGCAATGTAGTCACCAATTCCCCAGATCGCCGATTCCGTTAGGCCGTCAATGCGAAAAACCGAGACCTGTCCACGGTTAGGCATGTAGGCTTCAGCTTTGACTCGATTTGATTGGCGACTGAAATGGCTTTTCGAGAAGATGTAGCGCGCTAGTTGTTCGTTATCAGAAACAGCAACAACGGGACTATGAGGAATCTGGCGTTTAGAAAGCCACCCTTTTAATGTGAGAAAGAATGATTTCAGGAATTTCATCGTGGAAGACTTCTGTTCCGTAAGCACGACTCGCGCCGAAAATGCCGGCATATGTGAGCTCATTGTGCGGCCCAATGCTTACGGAAAACACTCGAGTCGGATTTGAGTACCATTCGAACGTAATTTCACCGTCAGGTTCGGCCGAGACTTCCGGCGCGGCCAATGAGAAGGGCAATGCCAGGGCGAAGCGCTTCGCGTTTTCGAGCGACTCGAAAAGCACTGGCTCTGCACCGTAGGCATCCCAATCCGAACGGCCACAATCCTCCACTACTTGATCGAGCTGCTTGTACGTGTCTTGCAGCGTTTTGCCAAGCGAGATGCTATCAAGCCAACCCTGATACGTTGCTCGAAGCAGATCACGAATGTATTTATGGTCAGATCCGACCCCAGGAGTTCCCTCCGTGAGAAGGGAACCTGAACCGGAGAGTGATATGGCAGCGGCAGTCATCGGAATAGGTCAATAGCTTTTGTAGTCAGACCGTTGAAAAATACTCGGTTCTTCATTTCTCTTAGCTTATCAAAACGCCGCCTAATCGTGCCATCGTTGGGGGGCAGTGAAACTTCTTCAAATGCATCGATATCGAATATCAAAGCGACTACGTCTTGTCCCGGAATCTGCGGTTCAAGAGCCTGGATTACATTTACGGAGATTTCGGTTCCGGTTTCGTGCATAACCACTCGAGTCAAGAAGGCACTCATTTCCCTGGGCCAACCTTCAGCAGTTACGGGAGGCGCTTTCAAATAGTCCTCGGGATTAGTGAAGGGCAGCGGAAATAACATCCGGTTGATGTAACGAACCGCAATACGTGAAACTTCCACTGGCATTGATCCATCAACGTAAAGATTCCAAACTCGCCAAGCTTCGAAGAATACTTCCTCCCATTTGGTGTAAGGATGCAAGCGACTAAAAGTGAATCCGTCCCGACGAAGCTGGACGACATTTTTACCGTCACTCGAAAGTAATCGATAACCGTGAGTCCCGGAAAATCGAGTAGAGACTTCAGCCACGCTGCCAGGTTCTTGCCTTAGCATCTGCTGTACGATTTGTTGCTCTTCAAATCCTGGATAGTCTTTGGCTAGCTTTAAACGCACCGACTGGAACGAATCAAGCTTGAAGTCGGAAGGGAGCTTAACCCGGAAGTCTATGACGGCCTCTACGATGGGAGCTTTGCTCAGTTCGGGATAGTCCGTCGCTAGGTCACTCATTCTATTTCGCTTCAAGAATCCTAATTAACATAGCCGTGATAATTACGACTGCCATGTTAACAGCTAGACGACTCTCGTGTAGAGTAGTCTTCGAGAGGGTCAGTATTCACGATGGTAGTGAAAGCAGCATTATCGGATTTCAGGTGTTGAGGAATTGCGCGTAAGAGACCGTTCAGGGGCTTATCGAGTCTTTTATTACACCAAGCTATCTGATTCAGTTTTGATCTTCCATGCTTTCACAAAGAAAACCCAGAAGACACCGCCGGATGAGATTGTTCTCGCGCAGAAGAGACTCAAGGGGATGCTCGAATGAAGAAAGTTAGACCAGTAGTTGCTCGCAATGCCAGGGAACTCGCGAAGGTGTTGGGCCTGGCACCTGCCGAAGGCATGGAGATCGAGTTCCGCAGCGACTTGAACGACAAGATCATTGAGGTTGTCGCTAAGAAGCGATTGACGCACTCAGACGTGGCGCGGCTCGCTCACACGTCACGCACTCGTGTGACTGCCATTCTGAATCGTAACACCCACGACATTTCAACGGATCTCATGCTGCGTGTATTGGCCTCGCTAGGGGTGCAAGCGAAACTCCAATTTAAGAGTGCTGCCTAACCCGTTTTCGTCTTCCTAATCTTCTATCCTGTCCGGGAAAATTGTCTTTAGGTGACCTTATGTTCGACAGCGGAGCACGGATTCGCGTCACGTTTAAGTCGCGGCGATTTCCGCGCTGATAAGCGAGAGCGTCTTCATGTATGTACTATCCAGGCATCTCATGTGGCGCGCAGGCTTCGAGTCAGGTGAAGTCCGACTACAATCATCCAACTGAAGAGCACAGCGAGGAATAGGCGTTGCGCGAAGCCGCCAAAGCCGCCACGTATCGCGAATAGAAACAAGCTAAACACTGCGATTATGCCGGCAGAGAGCGCCAATGCCACGACTGACACCCTTCTCCAATACCCATCACTTCGGAAGTTCAGCGAGAATAAGCCCGGCGCGAGCGCCATTGCGTAAAACGCCAACATGCCACCCAGGGCGTGCAAGCGACCTGATGAAGTCCGAGGGGGTGGGGGCCAATCGAGCGGAAAAATTCCTGCGACGAGAACACCTGCGCAAGCGATAAGGGCAGCCGCGAAGGCGATTTTCACGAGCCAAGTGCGAGGTAACGCCTTAATGAGTCCAAACCCCACTCCTAGCAGGCCGACGCACAATACAAAGTAGGTACTGGTCATCACAGGGCCGTAGGCGCCTAGAACGTATGCGCTCATTGGGGCTTTGAGCGGATTGACCTGGGGTTGCACGACATGCAGCGCCAAGACAGCAAGAACGTAGTAAACAACACTCGCGATTACCATGAGTCCCAAGGTGCGGCTAGAAACTATGCTCATCTCTAATCCCATCTCGGCCGAAAACTTTCCGACCAATCCAATCCTCAAACATTGGCAGCGTGAGTTCGACGTCAACCCACGAACAAGGGCCGATCATTCGACCTGGTAGCGGTAGTTGATAATCAAGCTTAATACGTCGAACTCACGCTTGCCAGCTGACTATTCGAGGCGTCGCCCGACCGTGGTCGCGCATCTGGTGCCGATGACGTTGCCGCTTGGGTCGGCTCCTACGGCAACATCCGTAGAGGTAAGCTCATCGGATTTCTCGTCGAGTTCGATGCTTCGGCTGATCGTAGTCGTACCGGCATAAGCGCCGTTCACTGGGTTGAACCGGAAGACCATTATGGTATTAGTGAAACTCAGCCCGCCGGCGTGCTTCCATACTCCGTGGCCGGTGCGAAGGACAGCTGGCGGAACGGCTGTGTCTGACAGCATCGAGCCTCCGGTCAGGTAAGTGTGCAGGGCCGGAATGGTCTCTATAGCCGCGCCCGTTTGACAGTCACGGATCGTTGCCTCCAAACGCCAGGTGCCTTCTATTCTCCTGCCTTCCGAATTTTGCCCGGAGGCCGGGGTCTGCGCCACGGTCAGCACGAACATGGCCGCCAGGGCCACGGCGGAAATCGCTGTCAAGTACGTCTTCTTCATGGTCGTCTCCTTTTGTGGTCTCAAGTTTCTTGCCGGAAAGTCGAGGCCCTGAATGAGGCCGACCCCGACAATCAAGTCGGCCGCATTCGTCTGGTTCAATTGCGCGCTGTCTTATTTGGCCTCGCCTCTTGAATGCGGGAACCGCGACGAAAAGTGTTAACACCAAGGCAAGAAATTCCGGCCCGCTTCTACGCTTCACTCGAGCGCTCCAGGCTCGGGTATAATGGCGCCGCCGTCAGTCCGGTCTATTTAACAGAGAGAGTTTCCGATGCCGACCCCGGAGTCACACGAAGTCACGCAGCTCCTACTGGCCTGGAGTGCGGGAGACCGCGCGGCGCTGGATCGGTTAATCCCGCTCGTCCACGCTGAGCTGCACACGCTGGCCAAGCGCTTCATGCGACGCGAGCGCGCCGGGCACACGCTACAGACCACGGCGCTCATCAATGAGGCTTACATGCGGTTGATCGACGCGCAGGAGGTGCGTTGGCAGAACCGAGCGCACTTCTTCGCCATCGCCGCACGCCTGATGCGTCAGATCCTCGTGGACTTCGCCCGCGAACGTGGCTATCAAAAACGCGGCGGCGCCGCCCGCCGAGTTGAACTCGACGAAGCGCTGGTGGTCAGTCCGGGCCGGAACGAGGACCTGGTAGCGCTCGACGAGGCGTTGAACGCGCTTGCAGAAGTTGACGCGCGCAAGAGCCGCGTCGTGGAGTTGCGCTTCTTCGGTGGTCTGAACTTGGAAGAGACGGCCGAGGCTCTAAAAATCTCCCCCGATACGGTCAGGCGTGACTGGCGTCTGGCTAAATCATGGCTGCTACGCAGGCTGAGTGAAGGCGGACAGGATGAAGCCTGAGAACTGGGAACAGGTCGAGCGTCTCTATCACGACGCACTGGAGCGCGAGTCGGAGTCGCGCGCCGCGTTCCTCGACGAGGCAAGCGAGGGCAATGAGGAGCTGCGCCGGGAGGTTGCCGCCCTGCTCGCATACGACGAGAAGGCAGCGAGTTTCATCGAGGCACCTGCCCTTGACGTGGCGGCTAAGGCGTTGGCTTCGGATCCGAAGGCCGCGGAGCAGCTCGAATCGTTAGTCGCCTCAGTTGTTGCGCACCAGATCGGCACTTACCGGCTCCTCTCAACGCTCGGCGCCGGCGGCATGGGGGAAGTGCACCTCGCGTTCGACACTCGGCTGGAGCGTAAGGTTGCGCTCAAGCTTCTCTCGGTCGACCTTACTACGGACGACGAGCGCGTGCGTCGCTTCCGTCAGGAGGCCTTGACTGCCTCAGCATTGAACCACCCGAACATCATCACCGTCTACGAGATCGGCGAATGGGAAGACAGGGCCTTCATCGCCACAGAGTACGTCGAGGGTGTGACGTTGCGCACGCGTATGCGCGGCAGGAGGTTGCCTCTCACGGGCGCCGTAGACATCGCGCTGCAGATCGCGGGCGCCCTGGCTGCGGCGCACCGGCACGGAATCGTCCACCGCGATATCAAGCCGGAGAACGTCATGGTTCGGCCCGACGGTCTCGTCAAAGTCCTCGACTTCGGCATTGCTAAGTACGCGGAGTCGGCGCGGACGCGAGAGTCGAAACAATCTTGGATCAGAACAGAGACAGGCGTAGTGATGGGGACGACGGCATACATGTCGCCGGAGCAGGCGCGTGGGCAGGAAGTTGACGCGCGGACTGACATCTGGTCGCTGGGCGTAATCCTCTACGAGATGGTGACACGAAGGCTACCGTTCGCCGGCAAGACACCGACCGACCGTGTCGCAGCGATCCTGGAGCGCGAGCCGGAGCCGATCAGTAAGCTTCGGCGCGGAATCCCCGCGGAACTCGAAAGGATCGTCAACCGCGCGCTCGCAAAGAATAGGAACGAGCGTTACGCACAGGCCGCCGACCTGGCCGCAGACTTGAGGAAGCTCCGGGCGGCGCTCGGCGAGGAGCGACCGCCGCGTTTCGCCCTGCCCGTTCCGGCGCGGATTCTGCCCGCCCTCTCCCGCCCCCGCGCTACGGTTGCGCTCGCGGCGCTCTCCCTTATGATCATCGCCCTGACCGTCGCCGGGCTTGTTTATTCCCGCCGCGATACGGGCAGCACTGCGGTTAATTCCCTGGCCATCCTGCCTCTGGTCAACGTCAGCGGTAGCGCCGAAACGGAATACTTGAGCGACGGCATCACCGAGAGCCTCATCAATGACCTGTCGCAGCTCTCGTCGTTGAGGGTGCTGGCGCGCAGCACCGTCTTCCGTTACAAGGGCCGTGATGCTGACCCGCTAAAAGTTGGGCGCGAGTTGGGTGTCGAGGCCGTGTTGACTGGCCGCGTCGAGCAGCGCGGCGATACGCTGGTGGTGCAGGCGGATTTGGTAAAGGTGGTGGACGGCTCGCAGCTCTGGGGCGGTCGTTTCAACCGGAGGCAGTCAGACGTGCTGGCCGTGCAAGAAGAGGTCTCGAGAGAAATAGCGGGTAAGTTACGGCCGAGGTTAAGCGGCGAAGAGCAGAGGAGGTTGACGAAACACCACACGGAGAACGCCGAAGCTTACCAGCTCTACCTCAACGGGCGGTTCTACTGGGAAAAAAGGACTCCCGAAGGGCTGAACCGGGCAATCGAATATTTTCGGGAGGCGATAGCGCGCGACCCGAACTATGCCCTGGCGTACGCTGGATTGGCTGACTCCTACGCGCTCCTCGGGGTCTTCCATCTGCCGCCGGGGGAGACTTTCCCGAAGGCGAGGGAGGCGGCGCTGAACGCCCTCAGGATTGACGATACGCTGGCCGAAGCACACGCCGCGCTGGGCCATATCAAGCAACAGTACGAGTACGACTGGGCAGGTGCAGAGAGGGAGTACAAGCGTGCCATCGAATTGAACCCCAACTACGCGAACGCGCACCACTTTTATGCCCTCTATCTGACTATGATGGGGCGCTTCGACGAAGGCCTCGCGGAGATCAGGCGGGCGCAAGAGCTGGAGCCGTTCTCGCTGTTCATTCACGCCAACGTCGGAGCTGTCCTCTCCCAGGCGCGCGGTTACGACGAGGCCATCAGCCACCTTAAAAAGGTCTTGGAGATGAATCCGAACTTTGATCATGCACGCAGCCTGCTCGGTTTCGCCTACCGCCAGAAGGGGATGTACGAGGAGGCTATTTCCGAATACAAAAAGCGGGCCGTGCCGGTTTCAGGCGGCTCCGGGGGGGAATTAGGGCTAGCTTACGCTTTATCAGGCAGAAGAAATGAGGCCCTCAAGGAGCTCGACAAATTGCAGGAGTTGTCCAAACAACGTTATGTTGCGCCTTACAACCGGGCGATCATCTACGCCGGCCTCGGCGACAAAGATAATGCGCTTCAGTGGCTGGAAAGGGCTTATGAGGATCGGTCGACGAGGTTGGTCTGGATAAGACTGGATCCCGGGTTGGACAAACTTCGCTCCGAGCCGCGCTTCGCCGAACTGCTACGGCGCATGAATCTCACAGCGTGAGCGGTGAAGGAGAACTCCCTATCATCAGAATTGTTTCATCAGCCCCAGCTAGCTTGCATTCTCCGTCGTTGAACGCTCAATCGTCTCTCTTTCATTGCAGGCTTACAGCTCTGCGTTGCTCGACATCTTTGGTTTGACCGAAAACTTGCAAGGGCTCGTTCGGTAATGATATCGATCTTTTCTTTGGAGAACATGCGGAGCTTTTTCCACTCTTCGGTGGTCAGTCTGTCATCAGCCAGCAGTTGAAAACCGCGACGAGATAGCGGATGCCAACGGATTGCTCGAAGAAAATGCGTTCCTTCTTGGTCAATCCAAATCCTCGATTCAGGCTATCAAGTACCACTAGGCGGCACCAGTCGTGCGGTGTCAGATCGGTGTTTGCGACCTCTTGTTGAATCCTAAACCAGGTTTCATCAGTCACGCGAAAACCGATCGTGTGGGGATAATTAACCTCTCTTTTTGCCATCAGTATTCTCTCCCTTTCCCTTCCTTCATGTGTTAGCTGTGCTAGCGCTGTGTCCGCTGAGCTAGCAGGTGGCTAGCGCGGCTAGCAGCAAACACCGATCCTCTACATTCGTAATGGTTAACTCAGCTAGCCAGAAGTTTGCTGCGTAAACTAGACGCGAAAACCTGTAGGGGTGACGTGTCTAGAAAACTTCAGGTGCGCAGCGCCTCGTCACCCTACACGTTCGGTTGGTTTGTCTCTTACGTTGCATTTTTTCTTTCATGTGGAAGCGAAGGAGAGTGCCGAAATATTGTTCGAGTGGTTGCATGGTTCTTCTAGAGGCGGTGGGCAAGCGTCACCTTTTGGGAACGAACGTCACTTTTGTTGACGCTGCGTCACCTTTTTTGACGAACGTCAACTTTCTTGACGCGTCGGACTGGTGCCAAGCAATTTCAATTTGGAGAAGAGTACTCACAAACAGCTGCGGTTTGCATCCTGAAATATGAATAACAAATGCTCGCGACTTAACTGCTGTATGACACTTTAAGACTAGACAATAATACGACAACTCTGAGCGTGGCACACTGCTTGAAACCGTCGACAGCATGAGTGCTTTTCGGGAGCTTGCAAGGGGCGATCACACCACTGAAGAACTAGCCGTACAGCTAAATCGAATCTACGAGCGGGCACAACGTGAAAGCTGGCGTTACTACAATCGCGTCCGACTGAAACGGTCGTCGTGCCTTCGCAAGAATGGATGACAGCGACTCAACTTGCTGAATATTGGCAGCTCTACAACGATAAGAATGAGCCGACAACTGCCGCACTGTCCAAATCGCGCCATCTTCGCGCCATCGTGAGGTTGAGCACGTATCAGCCCAACAACACGAAGACCTAAATGTAGAAGAACTCGCCAGTTGATTGGTGCCCCCGCAGGGATTCGAACCCCGAACCAACAGATTATGAGTCTGCTGCTCTAACCGTTGAGCTACAGGGGCACTGTAAGGCTAGCGAATGATTGCGCGAAGGATTGTAGCGGAAATCGCAGTACGTTCCAAAATGCTAGACTCCAAAAGGGCGCTACCAGTTCGAACGTACTCTTAACCCGGCTTATACTCAGCGCCAACGAACCATACTGTCAACGAAGTTGCTGGTTCACCTTGACGGAAAGTGTGAAGTCCAAGAGACGCAAGCTGGACAGGATGCGCCACATGAACGCCAACGAAGGAGAGACTCTCTTGCGCAACTAGGATGTTCTATTTGACCTCCTCGAGAATCTACAGCGGGATTCTGCTTATGCGGAATCACCCGAGGATCCACTTTCCCTGACTACGCGCTCGACCGCGCGGCGAAAAGTTGCGGGATCAAGAGCAGGATACTTATAAAGTGAATCCTCTATTGCCGTGAAAAGTTCGAGCAGGCGAGAGGGCTCGATCAGCCCGGCAGACATCATGTCTGCTACATCCCCGCGATCCGCTGCGTGGCCGCGCTCAATCTTTGCAAGCGCCTGCGCATAAAAATCATAATGAAAGAATTCGATTGGTCCTTCGCTTCTAATGAAACGGCTTCGCTCCTGCCATCCCGGCAACTCGGGGATGAAATGGTCCGGCGAAGCCAACTCAATGTTCATCTGAAGGCGCTCCTTCAGTTCCGGAATGCTCCTGAGAACATCGTCAGCTTCCGGGATGATCTTGAGGTCCACATCGATCGTAGACTCACGCCAACCTAACAGTACGGATGTGGCGCCACCCACGAGGTACACGCGCGTCCTCGACTTTACCGTGGCCCCCAGGCTTTTCATGAACTGTTCCAAACGCAAAGTGGTTACTTTTTGACGCATTCGGCAGCTCGCTCGAAACTGACCAGTCGTCGAATAAGAGCATTGTACCGACTGTGCGCAGCATCTGGGTCATCGCTTGCGAGTAGTTCGTAGAGTCGATGTTCTGGGTCCTTCGGTACAAGCGCCGGCAGGTGGATGCCCAGGTGTCGGAGTCTGGGGGCGCCGATAGCAACTGTTAAGGCAGCAATTGTCTCCCGCTGTTCCCAAAGATCCTTAACTCCTGCATCAATCAGGTCCTCGCCGGGCAATCCGCTAAACATAGTGATGGTTATTCTAGCATCATCTGGATGGAGGATCGTGAAAGTTCGGCAGGCCAGCAACTTCCGTCACTGGCCTCACCTCAACAGTTCCGATGCGTGCGCCGGGAATCCGTGATGCGATGTCAATCGCTTCGTCCAGATTCCTGGCATCGACCAGGAAGTAGCCGCCAATCTGCTCTCGGGTTTCTGCGAACGGACCGTCCGTCACCAGCCGCCTGCCATTGCGAACGCGAACGCAACTCGTCTCAGATGTCGGGTGAAGCGGCGCAGCGTCCAGGTATTGCCCGCTCTCATGGAGTTGGTTGGCCAGTTGTACAGACTCCTGAAGCATCTCGTGCCGCTCGTCGTCGCCGCGTTCGCCAAATGCTTCCTCATCATGATGAACCAGCAACATGTACTTCATGCTGAGACTCCTTGTAATTACGCCGCTTGTTCGCAATTAACCATCCAGGGTATACCAAAGCGATCGATGCACATCCCGAAACCTGCTGCCCAGAAAGTCTTCTCGAATGGCATTTGGACAGTACCTCCTTCAGCCAACGACTCAAAGATTCGCTTCCCCTTAGCCGGGTCGGAGAGGTTGAGGGATACGTAAACGCCCGCCGGCCGCGCATACTTATCGGGTGGAGAGTCGGAAGCCATTAACAACTGATCGCCTAAGGCAAGCGTCGCGTGAATGATCAGATCGCGCGATTCGGGTGGCACCTGGTCTGCCGCCGGGGATTCACCGAAAGTCATCTTGAAGGTAATTTTGGCGTCCAGTAGCTGTTCATAAAATTTGAACGCAGCGTCACACTGGCCGTTGAAAATCAGATATGGATTCAATTTCATGTTGAACTCCCTTTCTGAAGTAGTTTGAAGCGTGGCTTCGTTATTAGATCGAACGGCGCGAGCCGAGATCGACAAACTTACCCCGCACGGCGCAAGATTTTTTGGCGATACAGATTCTTTGCCGGAACTTCAATGCTTTGCTAATCTGCCCTCAAACGAACGGCACAGAGTTTACGCTCATGTCCACTCTAGAAACAAAAGAGTCGCTGCCAGTCAGCTTCTCACCTCTGCTTCAGCGTTATTCGCTTGAAGAGTTCTGGTCACTGCCCGAACCTTAAGGGCGTGCCCATTACGACCTCATCGGAGGCTATCTGTTCATGGTTCCACCACCTGATTCCCCTCACGGTGACCTCGACAGTCGGTTGAATGACCTTCTCATCATTTTCGGCGGGCGAATGGGCTTCCCCTGAAGTGTTGAGGGGATGGCAGGTGTCAGTGGAAGAGTTTTTTGCCGGCTTAGTCTGAAACGACAATGACCAAAGACTAGATCCACGAACATTACACGAAATCACACGAACACAACGATCCCCTAAAAGACTACCTAACTGTAGTTTGTGTTATTTCGTGTGTTATTTCGTGTGTTTTAGTGGATCACTTCTTAACGGACCAAAAGACCACATCCACGAACATTACACGAAATCACACGAACACACGACTCAGTAACAAAAAGCCCACGAACTACCGATACCTTATCGCAACACCGCAGCCAGGGGAGTAAGGCTCAGACGATGCCAGCGTTGGAATGTATTGATTGCATCGTTTGGATAGAGTCTTACGTAGGCAGTCTGTACGTAAAGCCTGTCCGGCGTGGGCCATTCGAGCCGTACAATCGGGTTGAATGAGGGCGGCAACGAGTTCTCTTGTCCGGTCGCCTCTCCAGATTCTTTCGGCGTCTCTACGGTTCCCTTGTTACCTGCCAGCTTTTTCTGAAAAGCCTGTGAAGCCGTAAGCAAAGCCGCCCGCAATGGTGCGCGCGCGTGCGTTGGGGTATTGGTTCCCGCATCGTATATGCCTACGTCAGCTTCGAAAGCCGTCGCAACCTTAGACGAATCGGGGCACCAGACAGGTAAGGCTTCCGTCATATTGTCGTCAAGCAAACGCTCTTTTCCATCTAGCGTAATCAGACGCGGTCGGCCGGCCGGCAATTTGAATTCCAGTGCGCGCCTGTCCCATTCGTGCTCCTTGCACGCGAGTGCCACCAGGGCATGACCGTCCGGAGCCCACGAGTAATAGAAGTAAATCAGTCCATCGCGGGTCGTTAGCGGCTTTAAATCATAGCCGTCGCGGTTGCTGATGTAGATCTGTTCGGTATTAAACACTGGGACTGCTGGAAATGACGGGGCAACCGTTGGCGCAGGCTCAGGTGGCGCTTCCGGGTCGAGGTCTGGAGGCGGCGTTGGCGTCGGCTCGGGTTTGACACTCTTATTCCCAATGAAACTGATAAAAGAACCATCCGGCGACCAGGAAACTGTCTCGATAAACACACAAGCAAGATCGGGCGGCGTCAGATTACGCAGGAACTTTCCATCCGCGGCATAGATGTCAATCCGAAAAGCCTGGCTCGGTGCATCTTCAGAGCCGTAAAGGGCCAGAGCGCGCTGACCTTCCGGGGAAATTACTGTGCGCAACAATGCATCGTTAGGTCGGCGGATGTTGAAGTCGTTCTGAATCGCGGCCAGTTTTTCGGGTGGATCCTGCGGAGGCACTTCGGCAGGTATTCCTACATCAGCCTCGAATCTGTACGCGAGACGCTGCGCCGGAACATCGCGCAAGACCAGTGGGCGCACATCCTGTGGTTCGGTAACGGTTTTACATCCCGTCCCTACAGCGAACAGAGTCAGAAGAGTTGTGACTATGAGCGAAGTCGTGGTTTTCTTTCTTAAACTTGTCGAGCAGTTCAAAATAGCAAGCATTCCTACAGCTATCTGCTAGCACTCCCGCGGTAATGTGGTCCCACTACTGATGAGGATCATAGAAATGGGTTCTACACGTGTCAATCGAACGGGAGAGGCAGCAATCTACCTTCGGCGCCGGCGCGGCACAAACAACTCCTCCTCGCCAGACACCAACTCGCGCGCCAAGGCGGGCTTTAAGGCAAAAAGGGCTCGTATCGTATTGCGAGGCGACAGATGATCTTCGTCACCCTCATCTTCAACTACGCAGTTATGTGCCACGGCCCGCGAAATTCTTCTGGCCAGCGGTTGATAATCAGGGGTGCTTGCCACAAAGGCGCGGGCAGCCATCGCACCAACAAGATCACAGGCAAGTTCCTCCGCTTTCTGATCGTGAATCTCAAGTCCTGTCAATCGCGACGCCCGTTCTCCCAACGTCTCGAACAGCCGATTCAAACTGTCGTGATTACCGTCGGCAATATGCATTAACTCATGAGACAAAACGCTAATCATTCCTTCATCTGAGGGCAACCCCACAAGGAAGATGGTGCCAAAGGTGATTGTCTGGGGGCGATCTAAAAATACAGACGCATTATCACGTGAATCGACGTCTGGTTTGATCCATTTAACTGCATTGACTCGCCTCACTGCGCTCTGAATTCTTGCAGCATAGCCGCGTGTTCGATGGAAATTATGTTCGACGGCAAGCTCGCGCAACGATTTGATCGTGAGGTTTCTGGCAATCGGCAAGAGTTGCTGGGCCCGGCGAGCACCTTCAACCGCCTCTGGACTATGGACCGGAATTGAGAGCCGCCCCTGCATGTCATCTATGGGAATGCTGCCCAAGGGATCTTTTTCGCGTTCGTTGCAGACAACGGCGATTGCCTGCTCGACGAGTGTACTCGCCTCTGATGACATGCCCTCTCGAACGGGGCTTGAATGAGATTCCGCAGTACCTGTCCGTCTTGTTTGAGCAGTCAGGATGGATGAGAAAAGTAACGCTAATGACAAGAAGACGAAAAGGCACCGCCTACCTCGCGAGACAAATCTCGTTACATGCTTCTCCAAAGTGACCGTTTCCCTTCGCAATTCAATCCAGATAGGATTCAGCGATTTTTCCAGGCTGGTTTGCGCTTCTCCATGAAAGCCTTCACTCCTTCGCGAGCGTCATCGGTTCTCATTAGTTCAAGCAAATAGAGATTCTCGACGCCTTTGAGGGCCAGATCAAGTGACCTCCATTGCCCGAGATCGATCGCCTTCTTTGCCATCTCGAGAGCAGTTCCTGAAAGCTCACGCAACCGGGCGAGGACTTCCTGGGTTTTCTGCTCGAGATGAGTGCCCGGCACGATATGATTCACCAGACCAAGGCGTGCCGCCTCCTTTGCGTCAATAATCTCGCCCGTCAGGATGAGTTCGCGCGCCCGCTTGTCGCCGATCACCTGGGGCAGAAGCACAGCCGCAACCGGCGGAAAGACCCCTAGCTTGATTTCCGGTTGACCAAAGCGCGCTCGCTCGCTAGCGATCACGATGTCGGAGGCGGTGACCAACTCGCAGCCACCGCCAAGTGCTGGTCCATCGACAACAGCAATCACCGGACGGGCTATCTGTTCGAGCATGCGAAAGACCGCGTGAAAAGTGTCAAGCATCTGGTAGACCGTCTCTTCCACATGTTCTTCGACCGCGACACCGGCACTGAAAGCGCGACAGTCGGGTGCTGCGGCAAAGACGATAGCGACGAGATCGCGATGCTGCGCGCATTCGTTGAGGGCTACGCCGATCTCCTGCATCATTGCGATGTTAAAGATGTTGACCGGCGCCCGGGCCAGCGTCACGCGGGCTACCTGATTGTCGATCGAGAGTCCGATGTGTTGGAATGCGTTGGCCATCTGGATTTGACCGAACTGTTTGCCGCCGGTCTTATCGTTTAGCTCCGAGCCAGCCCTGGTAGACGCGCCGTTGTTGGTCTGTAGGCTTCGCTACCGGATAGATGCGAAATGGGACATCGACACGGCCACCCAGTTTGACGATCAGCGTGCTCAGTCCATCGAAGCGAAAGATTGTCAGATTGATCGTGTCACCCGGCTTCCTCTCGGCAACCCGCGCCTCAAAGAACTCTCTGGTAGCGCGCCTATTGTTAATAGCGACAATCTGGTCGCCTGTATTCAACCCTTGCTCATAGGCAGGCGATCCTGCGTACACCCGCCGAACCATTAAGCGATCGCCCTCCTGGGCCAGGTCGGCGCCCGAGTAAGCCCGGGGCGTCGGTGTGACTGCACTCGTCTCTCCCGATTGATCGAGTTGGAGCCCGGCGGCGCCAAGTGAAGCATTATAGTCGAGTTCTTCGCGCCCACGGACATAACTTGCAAAGAACTGTTCGAGACTGGCGCCGGCCATCAATTCCGCTGCCTTTTGAAAGTCTTCGGGCGTGAAGTTGCGATTCTTCAGGCCAAACTCCTTGTACAGATGGAGCATAACGTCGTCCAGGGACTTTGCTGCCTTACTGTGCTTGCGAATCTCGAGGTCCAGCAGCAACGCAATAATCGCGCCCTTGTCATAGTATGAAATCTGAGAATTGATTGCGTTCTCGTCCTGGCGGTAGAACTTGATCCAGGCATCAAAACTGGCTTCTTCAGCGCTCATGACTAGACGTCCGGGCCGATTCTGCAGAGCCTGAATGCCTCTTGCCGCTTCCGCGAGAAGGTCCTTTTCAGAGATCAAGCCTGCGCGCAAGAGGATGATGTTTTCGTAGTAACTGGTGATGCCCTCGGCTACCCAGAGGAGCTTGGTGTAATTCTCCTTAGTGTAATCAAATGGCCCAAGTGGATCGGGTCGCAGCCGCTTAACATTCCAAATGTGGTAGAACTCATGGGCCACAAGCGTCAGGAAGGCTCGGTAGCTGGCTTCCTGTTTGAAGATGAAGGGCCGCGCGCCGAGAGCAGTCGAGTTGAGATGCTCCAAACCACCGCCTGCATCCGATCTGAGATGCAAAATGAAGGTGTAGTCTTTATAGGGAATGTCCCCACCCATAAGATCGATCGTAACCTCAGCGATCTTCTTGACATCAGATCGAAGGCGATCGGGGTCATAGTTTCCTTCACCGTCGATTACGATTCGATGCGGAACCCCTTTTACTTCGAATGTCAGAGTCTTGAAATTGCTTACCTCCACGGGTGAGTCGTACAGAATGTCAAAGTTCTCGGCCCGAAAAGTGTTTTTTTGCCCCGGAACAGGCGGCAGACCCGTCGCGACTTTCCAGGACTCGGGCGCCAGGATCTTTAAAGTTGATGGTGACGCAAGGTGGCCTTCGAGATACATCAGCAGGGCGGCATTATTCCAGAAGGCGTGATCGGAATTAAGTTCGTTGGTCCGTACAGTAAGCTCCTTAGCATAGACTCGGTAGGTGGCCCGCCATTCTTCCGCTCCATTGGTCTTCACACGCCAGGAGTTCTTATTAATCTTTTCCCACTCGAGAGGTTGGCCGGCTGCATTTGAGGCGGCAAAGTCCTGAACGTGTCGCGCATATTCCCGGACCAGGTACGAGCCCGGGGTCCATACTGGCATGACTAACGTGTCTTCATTTGGCCGGTCTACTCCGCGTTTGACGTGAATCTCAACTTCGAGCATATGCGTGTGAGGCTTCGGCATCGAGACAGTAAAAGCAATGCTTTGTGCTGGATCTTGTTTGCTTGCCTGGGCGAATGACGCCGGCGCACAAAGAGTTATTACGACGGCTAATACAAAAGCAGAAAAATATCGACGCTCCATTCTCAATAGTCCTTCTTGCATGTGATTAAACAGGAGAGAAAGTTAAAGAGGGTTATGTTACTACGAAGTCTAGATAACTTCGAAGTGTAATCAGATTACGCATGCAAGGCGTTCTTCATTTAATGCCACGAAACCGAGCCGTTCGTAAAACCGGCGCGCCTCCGGGTTCTCCAGATGCACGCCTACATCAATGCGGCCAACTTCCTCCCGCTTTAACTGCGACTTAAGATCTTCGAGCAGCGCCGTTCCGATTCCCTTTCCGCGCCGATCCGCCTTAACCGATACGTCGTCAAGTTTTGCCGCCAAGGCCCCGATAGAAGTAGAAATCGCGTAGCAAATCACACAGAGGGCGGCAATCCCTTCCGCGTCGTAAGCGAGCCAAACAAAGCCCAGTTCCGGGCGATCCAAGAAAAGCGAGAGCGCATCGCGGATACCCTCCTGGCCCCGATCGCCATAAGCTTTGCTGCTGGCCAAGTAATGTTCGTCCTCTGTGAGAAATGTACTGAGCATCTCAAAAGCATCCGGCAGGTCATCCGGGGTCATTTTTCGACATGTGATCAAAAGATAGTTCCTCCTTCGCGGCCTGTCTCTAATCAAAACCAATGCTTCATCGAAGCATTGAGGCCAGTAATGAAGACAATAGGCCCTCGGTTCATTTCGAAAAAACGGCCTGACTCCTGCTATAATGCGCCTTCACTTTCCAGGCAGGCAATTCCACTCTTCAGAAGCAAGGAATCAAATCCATGAAAAAGATCTCCCTCTTTGCGCTCGCACTCCTGATTGTGACAGCGTCAATCGCTCATGCACGTGAGGCGCGGCTCGTTCGCTACCCTCATTATCATGAAGGCCGCATCGTATTCAGCTATCTCGGCGACATCTGGACCGCAGACGAAAATGGTCAGAACGTTCAACGTTTGACCGTGAATCGAGCGCGCGATGTCTTTGGCAGGTTCTCGCCTGACGGCAGGTGGATTGCCTTTTCGAGCGATCGCGGCGGCAACAACCTCGACGTCTACATTATTCCGGCCGGAGGGGGCAACGCAAAACAGCTCACCTTCCATTCTGCCGACGACACCGTGCTTGGTTGGACCCCAGATTCACGCGCCATCCTGTTTAGCAGCAACCGCGGTGAACACGTGATGGCCCAACTCTACCTCGTGAATGTTGATGGCGGGCTCCCGCGCCCCGCCGGAACTGACATGGGCGTGCAGGGGAGTTTTTCTCCGGACGGCAAACGTCTCGCCTACAACCCAAAGTCGCAGGCTTACTGGCGCAAGTTTTACCGTGGCTCATTTCAAAGCGACGTCATGGTCGTGGACATAGCAGCGAAACGCTTCACTCAATTGACCGATTTTGACGGACTCGATGCGTCGCCCATGTGGGGGCGTGACGGCTCTATTTACTTTGTCAGCGATCGTGAGGGCAACGGCCTCTCAAACATCTGGCGAATCTCGGAGAATGGTGGTAAGGCCAAGCGAGTTACCTCGTTTAAGAGTGGGGACGTGCGGTGGCCGGCAATGAGTGCTGATGGGCGCGTGATCGTGTTCGAGCATGACTTTGGAATCTGGAAGCTCGACGTTAGGAGCCGCAAGTCCTCTCCGATCAAATTGAATATCGCCGCTGAGACGGCCGAAAATCTGACCGAGACAATGCAGTTCAACTCGGAGGCAGATGACTACGATCTGGCTCCTTCTTCCCGGCGAATTGCATTTTCAATTCGCGGTGAGATCTTTACCGCACCGATCGAGGAAGGCGATCTAAAACAGATTACCGAAGGCCCGGCGCGTGAACGCAATGTCCGTTATTCTCCGGACGGAAAAACGATTGCTTTTGTTTCGGATAAGAGTGGGCGCGAAGAGATCTACATCACTGCCGTGGACAGCGCCGCAGAAGCACATAAGATTACGGATCTCGACACGCTGAAGTTCGCCTATGCCTGGGCTCCAGATTCGAAGGAGATCGCCTTCACCTCCTCGGATGACAAGTTGCGTAAGGTCAATTTGGAGAACAGGCAAGTCGTAGTGCTTGATACTTCGCGCTTTGGAAACTTTGGACCGCCCGTTTGGTCTCCAGACGGTAAATGGTTAGCCTACTCGAAACCGGATGCTACGCGTACTACGGATATCTATATGCTCGCCGTGTCTGGTCAGGAGAAGGCAGCACACAAAATCACGTTCGATTCCAGCAATGAGAGCAACCCTTGGTTTGCTCCCGACGGCCGGAAGCTATTTTTCCAGCGCATCGAAGCGAGTGGCGGCAATACTCCAGTTTCAGTGCAGATATATTCGGTGGCTCTGGAACGCCTCGAGCGCGATCCGGACGATCCCGAAGAACGTGCCGAATCTGAGACCGCACAAACGCCGCCAGCCGAGCAGGCTGAAGGCGCACCGGCGCCGCGCCGTGGACCACCGGCAGAACGACGGCAGCCACCCCGAGAGATCAACGTTGACTGGGCAGGTCTAAAGCGACGTACCCGCCATATTACAAGGATGCCGTTCCCGGTGCTTAGTTTCCGGGTGGCTCCTGATAGCCGCACAATAGTCTTTGTCACTACCGAGCCGGCGGGTATGGGAAACTTGCCCGTTATCTATTCGATTCAGGATAATGGCCGGCGGCTGACGCGTATTACCTCCGGACAACCGCCAACCGGCGGGGGCGGAGGCGGACCTGGGGGCGGGTTCTTCGGCGGCGGTATCTCACAATTGAATATCTCGCGTGACGGTCGCACTCTGTTTTTCCGCGAACGCAACAATATCTATTCAGTATCTATTCCTGCGGCGCCGGCCGGAGCTTCTGCGCCAACCACCGCGGCGCGGGGCGGAGATGGACCACGGCGTCGCATCAACTTCAATGTACGAGTACGCGTCGATCGCCCCGCTGAGTGGGCTGAGATGTTCGACGATGCCTGGCGCACGATGAAGTATCGCTTCTACGATCCGCAGATGCATGGAATCAACTGGGACACCATGCGGGCCAAGTACCAGCCGTTGGTCCAGTACGTTGGTGACCGCCAGGAACTGCTCAATATCATCAATGAGATGATTGGAGAATTGAACGCATCACATACCGGCGCCGCCCCGCCGCCGGGTAGTCGTGCGGGAGGCGTTTCCACGGGCCATCTCGGTCTGGAGCTGGAGCCCGATAACGCGGCTGGCCGATACCGGATCACCCACATCTTCGAAGACGGACCGGCTGACAAAGATTGGGTGCGAGTCAGCGCCGGTGATTATCTGATTTCGATTAACGGCAAAGATGTGCGGGCGGGAGACAATTACTGGGAGCTGCTCAACAATCGTCTCAACCGTAAGGCAGAAGTGGTTTTCAACAGCAAGCCGACGGCTGAGGGCGGTTGGAACGCGCGGATCGAAACAGTCAATCAAGGAGCCTTTAGTCAGTTGCGTTATGAGCGCTGGGTAAAAGAGCGGCGTAAACGCGTCGATGAGCTTTCCGGCGGGCGCATCGGTTATCTGCACATTCAAGCGATGAACCAGCCTTCGTTAAGGAAATTTGAGAAGGAGGTGCGCGAATTTCGAAACAAGGAAGCGCTCGTCATCGATCAACGCTGGAACGGCGGCGGCAACATTGAACAGGAATTGCTTGCGATCCTGGTCCAAAGGCAGTATCAGGTTTGGCAGCCGCGCGGCACTGAACCAGCCGGACGACCCTTTGCCGGATTCTTTGGACCGAAAGTGGTGCTTCAGAATTGGCGTTCGGCTTCCAACGCCGAGATGTTCCCCGCCGGTTTCCGCGCCCTGGGACTCGGTAAGGTAATCGGCACACCTACCATGGGAGCGGTTATCGGAACCGGCAGTTACAGTCTGATCGACGGCTCGACGGTCCGCACGCCGGGCGTTGGAGTTTATCTTGCCGATCCGAAACGAACGAACATGGAGAACTACGGAGTCCAGCCGGATATACTGATTGAGAATTCGCCTGAAGATAATCTTGCCGATCGCGACCGGCAACTCGAAGCTGCGGTGGCAGAGTTGACGAAGCAGCTACAGGGTCCCCGTCCAAGCGTCGCCGGCAATGAATGAGGGTTGAAGTAGCGCATGTTGTCCGGCTTGCGTTGGATCTAGAGAGAACTTTCGGCCGGAACGCGAGTTCCGTATTACGGAAGGTTTAGAGTAAGGAACCAAACGCAGCCTCCTGGTCCAGCGGCGCAGATTCACGTCGCGTTGCCGATTTTGAATTTTAGGCAGTCGATTATTTGCAGCTTTGGATTGTTGGCTTGAAACGGTGAGAATAGCGGTCTGAGAATTCCATTATCTCGGAGGCTAAATTGGACCACCAGGCAAAATCTGTGGGCAACGAGCGCTCGTCAATCTTTACGGATAACTAGAGACGAATAGCTTCGGGTATTTTCGTTACAGCGCAAAATCATACGAAGAGGCGGGCGCGACCGCCCGCCTCTTAAGTTGTCGCTGTCGCCTATTTATTCTTCTGGTCCGGTGCAGGTTGGTCCATGAAGGGCGGGAATCTTCTGGCTGATAACAGGATAGTTAGGAGCTTCATCAATATTGATCTGAGTCCAGTGCGCCCACTGCTCCGGGACGTTCGTGTCTGCGAAGATTGCTTCTACCGGGCACTCGGGAACGCACGCATCGCAATCGATGCAGGTGTCAGCATTGATATAGAGGCGGTCCGGCAGTTCATGAAATGCCTCGACCGGGCAAACGGCAGCGCAGTCGGTGTATTTACAGTCAACACATAACTCGACTACTACATAGGTCATTGGGGAAGTAAACTCCTTTCGATAATGGCAAATCTTTATTCCGTAATGCGCGGAAAGTCAACCAGAAATTACCATACGCGCACGCGGGAACATAATGCACAACTGCGTAGTCTAATGTGTTGTGATACTAAGTCCGCAGGGGGGTGACCTTTCATGCGCCGGCATGTCTCATATCTGCACCTGGTGACAATAATGTTCACGCTAACAGTCGGCATACTTGCTCATCGTATCGTTGATGGCGTGGGTGACTCGGTGGTTCAGACTTGTGAAACAATTTATGATCTCGGCGTTGCCTTCCTGCAGCAATCAGAACCCCAACTCATACCACCGCGCCTCCATTCCTGTGCGCGCCTGATCGTTACAGTCCGACCGGACGGAAAACTCTATCTCGGATCTCGCGAGTCAGGTAGCCTGACGGATCTTCGATACCTGCGCGCCGACTTGGCCCAAATATTCAGGATCCGAACTAAAAATCACGTGTATAAAGAAGGAATTGACCCCACTTCCGCCTTACCAGTAGAGCAGCGTATTGAAAGGAGTGTTTACCTGAAAGCACCCGGCTGGTTGACGTATGGAGACCTAACTGAACTGATACAGGTTCTCAATGAGACCGGCGCCGATCCTATTCTGTTGGGACTGTGACGCCGCAGAAACGCGGGCGCAGGGTGCCTTCATTCTTGAGGGTCGTAGGTGATCCAAAAGTATATTGTCTGACCGACACCAATAAAGAAGCCGATAACAGCGCCAAAGATCTCAATCGTCTTGAGATGATGAGCAGCCACAGACAAAACCAACTCTTCCAGTTTTTCGATCGGATAGTCTGAAACCTTTTTGCGGACCAACCCGCCGACATCAAACTCCGCAATCGCTGCCGGTAAACGCTCTCGAGAGGCCACTGTAATACGTTCGACCAG
>DATKDA010000070.1:0-96746 GCA_035512935.1 Pyrinomonadaceae bacterium
CGCATCTTAACCGGTGGCGATCTCAATCATCCGACGAGAGTGTCCGAGCAGTATCTGTTTGATCTCGAACGGGAAGCCTTTCTATCACTGGCGGGAACGCCCAAGACGCAGGAACGAATTGCGCACATGCTGAAGACCGGAAAGCCTTTGAGGAATTGACCGTGGTCACCCACGTTCACGAACGCTTGATCCGGGCACCCATTTCGAGAGTTGGCGTGTTAATCAACCACCTCGGATCGCCGGACGACCAATTCTGGCCCACCGATCGCTGGCCGGCAATACGGTTTGATCGCCCACTGGCAGTTGGGGCAATCGGAGGTCATGGACCAATTCGTTACTTTGTTGAAGCGTACGAGCCCGGCCGCAGCATTGCGTTTCGTTTCACCGCCCCACGTGGCTTTCACGGCACGCATGGACTTACGATCGAAGAGGTAGATGGCAACAGCGTCAGCCTGCGCCATGAGTTGCGGATGCAGACTACTGGTCTGGCGCGGCTTTCGTGGCCACTGGTGTTTCGCCGGCTCCACGACGCCTTGGTCGAAGACGCTCTCGATTGCGCGGAAGCTTCTTGCGAAACAAGACCAGCAGTGAAACGGGAGTGGTCCCATTATACCCGGATATTGAGAGCGTTGGTTGAGTGGCAAATGAATCGCAGACGGTCTTTTGGGCCGGTAGCAGCCAGTTTAGCAAGGAGGTAGTCTAATGAGAGATGCGGTAATCGTTTCAGCCGTGCGCACCGCAGTGGGTAAAGCTCCCAAAGGGACTCTGCGCAACACACGACCAGATGAGATGGGGGCGGCTGTGATTAAGGAAGCAATGGCGCGCGTGCCGGGACTCGAACCCCGAGAGGTTGAAGATGTCATAATGGGTTGTGCAATGCCGGAAGCCGAACAAGGAATGAACGTCGCCCGCGCCGCCGCGATTCGCGCGGGGCTGCCCGTTGAATCCAGCGCAATGACCATCAATCGCTTTTGCTCGTCTGGGTTGCAGTCGATTGCGATTGCTGCGGACAGGATAAGAGTGGGTGCTACTGAGGTTGCGATTGGCGGTGGGCTCGAGACGATGTCGCTGATTCCGATGGGCGGTCACATCATTCGACCCAATCCCTACCTCGTCGAGCACTATCCGGATTTCTATCTCAACATGGGTCTGGCGACCGAGAATGTCGCACAGAAGTACTCGGTATCCCGAGAGGAACAGGATGCCTTTGCACTTCGCTCTCATCAACGGGCGGCTGCCGCGCTGGATCAGGACAAGTTTAAGGATGAAGTTGTGCCCCTCACTGTCAGTCTCGAGGAACTGGATGAAAAGGGGCGAAAACAAAGTCGCGAGGTTGTCTTCGACCGTGACGAAGGAGTGCGTCGTGAAACTACCGCGGATGCTCTGGCGAAGTTGAAACCGGCGTTTCACGCCAAAGGCACAATTACCGCCGGCAATGCTTCACAAATGTCGGATGGCGCGGCCGCGGCCGTGGTAATGTCCGGCGAACGGGCTAAAGCTTTGAATGTGAAACCAATGGCTCGCTTTGTTGCGTATGCAACGGCAGGTTGTCCGCCGGAGGAGATGGGCATTGGACCAGTCTACGCAATTCCCAAAGCGCTGAAGCTCGCCGGGCTGACACTTGATCAGATCGATTTCATCGAACTGAATGAGGCTTTTGCGGCCCAGTCGTTGGCTGTTATCAAGACGCTTGGGCTCGATCCGGAGAAAGTGAATGTAAACGGTGGGGCCATCGCGCTGGGTCACCCGTTGGGTTGCACAGGAGCAAAACTCACAGCGAGCATTCTTCGCGAGCTCGAGCGTCGCAAGGGACGTTATGGAATGGTAACAATGTGCGTAGGCGGCGGCATGGGGGCCGCCGGCATATTCGAGTATCTTGGTTAAGTGATGACGGAGTCGGAAGTCTTCGAAGCGGTGACCGGAAGTGGGAGTAGCGACTTCGCAACAGTCGTTCGCATCCTGAATGAGCACAGTCCCTGGTGCCTGATTGGTGGGTTGGCAGTCAATTGCTATGTTGAACCAGTCTTCACGGTCGATGTTGACATCGTTGTTATCTCTGCACAACTCGATCGGATCAGAGAAGAACTTATTTCTGCCGGGTTTCAGGTTAGTGACTTCCCTCATTCGTTAAATGCACTCATGCCGGGTAGTAAGCTTCGGATTCAGCTAACCCTTGATCCGCGTTACCAGGATTTCTTGAAGGACACAAAACAGATGACCGTGCTTGGTGAGTTGGTCCCCGTGGCTTCTCTTGAGAATGTTACGCGCGGAAAAGTGTGGGCCTGGAGTGATCAAAAGAGAAGACCAACCAAACGTAAAAAGGATGAACTGGACTTGATGCGACTGCTCGAAGCGTATCCCAAGCTGCGTCGGATGATGCCTGACGAAATCAAAAGACAAATACCATGATCGTTAGAGCTTTAGGAGGAGAAATCTTATGTCAGCCGTAGTTGAACCAAAGACAATTGTTAAAGGTGGCTCTTTCCTCATTGAGGAACGTCAACCGGAAGAGATCTTCACACCCGAAGACTTTACCGAAGAACATCGGATGATTGCTGAAACGACGCGCCAGTTTGTCGACAACGAGGTCGTTCCACGCATCGATGAGCTCGAACAACACGATTGGAAGCTTGCTCGCGAACTGGTCCGTAAGGCGGCTGACCTTGGGCTGATCGGGGCCAACATTCCCGAAGAATATGGCGGCCTCGGACTCGATCAGACAAGCGGCGCCCTGGTGGGTGAAAACATTGGCCGGTCCGCCTCCTTTGCGACGACGCTGGGCGCTGAAAGCGGTATTGGACTCTTGCCGATTATTTACTTTGGTACGGAAGCGGCTAAGGAAAAGTACCTGGCAAAGGTTGCCTCCGGTGAGTTGATTACTGCTTACGCGTTGACTGAGGCAGGGTCGGGTTCGGACGCGATGGCAGCAAAGGCCACCGCCCGTCTGAGCGAGGATGGCTCGCATTACATTCTCAACGGTGAAAAGATGTGGATCACCAACGGAGGCTTTGCGGATATCTTCATCATTTTTGCCAAAGTCGACGGCGACAAGTTCAGCGCGTTTATTGTCGAGCGACAGCCGGGGCTAACCTCAGGTGCGGAAGAAGACAAAATGGGCATCAAGGGTTCGAGCACCACTGCCCTGGTCCTCTCAGACGTAAAAACTCCGGTCGAGAATCTGCTAGGTGAAATCGGTAAGGGACACAAGATAGCCTTTAACGTTCTGAATATTGGCCGCTTCAAGCTCGGCGCCATGTGCATTGGTGGCATGAAGCTGATGGCCCATGAAGCGGTCCGCTATGCCAACGAGCGTCACCAGTTCGGAAAGCCAATCTCCTCCTTTGGCGCGATCAAAACCAAGCTTGCGGAGATGGCGATCCGAACGTGGGTGGGAGAGGCGATGATCTATCGCACGCTCGGCATGATCGAAGCCGGAATTGGGGCGATAGAAGACAGCAAAGACATGGATGCGAGGCTACGCGCCATCGAGGAGTATGCAGCCGAGTGTTCGATTATTAAGGTGGCCCTGTCCGAGTACTGTGACTTTGTAGCTGACGAGATGGTCCAGATATACGGAGGCTATGGTTACTCGAAGGACTATCCGGCCGAGCGCGCCTATCGCGACTCGCGTATTAACCGGATCTTCGAAGGCACGAACGAAATCAACCGGCTGCTAATACCGGGCCGGCTGATGAAGAGTGCTTTGAGTGGCAATCTGGCGCTGTTACCGGCCGCTCAGGCCCTGATGGACGAGATCCTGTCGCCGTCTGTGCCGGATTTTGACGACGAAGATGCGGTGCTGGCGGTAGAACAAAGACTGGCAGCCAATGCAAAGAAGGTCGCGTTGATGACGCTGGGAACGGCTGCGCAAAAATACATGATGAAGCTTGCTGATCAGCAGGAGATCTTGATGGGAGTTGCCGACATTATCATGGACACTTACGCGATGGAGTCAGCAATTCTTCGAGCGCGCAAGCTGGTGGCCGCGCAGGGTGAACAAGCGGCGGCGCGCTACCTCGATATGACTAGGGTTTTCTGTAACGATGCGATCGGGCGAATCGAGGCGAATGCAAAGAACACGCTGGCAGCAATGGCGGAAGGCGACGAGTTGCGGACCCTCCTGGCAGCGTTGCGGCGGTTTGTGAAGCATACGCCGATGAACACGGTTGCTGCGCGTCAGGCGATTGCGGGGGTGTTGATTGAGGCGAACAGATACGCATATTGAGGGTATATGCGCATAATAACAATTTCGCTGCCGACACCTTTCTATATCGGCCCCGTCAACGTCTACCTCATTGCCGAAGAACCACTGACGTTGATCGACACGGGACCAAAAACCAAAGAAGCCATCGAAGCCCTCCGTGAAGGCTTGCGCCAACACCGGTTGCGAGTCACAGATATCCGGCGCATTGTCCTCACCCACGCACACGAGGACCATTGCGGCCTTGCACGGTCCCTGAGAGACGAGGCCAAAGAAGCAGAAGTTCTGGTCCATGACTGGGAAACCGGCCATCGCGTAGCACGCCTGGCCCATGAAGACCACCAGGCCCTCCTCCGGCGTGCCGGCGTCCCAGAAAAAGAGGTGGAAACCATGCGACGGCTTTACGAACATGTCCGGCTTTACGCCGATTCGTTCGAAGACCACGAGTACAATAAGCTCGTTGACGAAGCGGAACTCCCCTTTTCCTCCGGCTCGCTGCGCATCCTCCATACACCCGGCCACACGCCCGGCTCCTGTTCCTTTGTACGCGAAGCCGACCGCACAGTAATCGCGGGCGACTGCGTGCTCAAACGCATAACTCCAAACCCAATTCTCTCACCTGATCCGATCGATCCGTCACGGCGCTTCCCTTCACTTGCAGAATATCTGGTCAGCCTGGCAAGGCTGCGCAGTTTTGCTCCTACTCTCGTGTACGGCGGTCATGGAGATCCGGTGCGCGACTATGAGGAACTCTTCAATCGCTATTTTCGGGCTATCCGCGAAAGACAGGCTCAGGTCATCAACCTGGTTCCAGCGACTGGGGCCACGGCCTGGGACGTATCGCGTCAGATGTTTCCTGAAACTGACGACGTGCATCGCTTTCTCGCAGTTTCGGAAGCCGTAGCCCACCTCGATCTGGCTCATTCTGAAAACCGCCTCACACTCGAACTTAGTGGTGAAAAAGAGGTTTATCGTCCTGGCCCTCGCGTTTCTTCTAACTGAACCTCCCTACGCGACTTTTCGGAACCGGCCACAGACTCGCGCGTTTAATTAGCAAATCTGTCTGGGAGGATCTCTCTCTTATGAAGTTCAAATTCGCTTTCTATCTTATGGTCTCCCTACTAATTACTGGCGGCATCGCCTTTGCGCAGGAAACACCACCACCTGCGACGCCGAGACCACCGGTTGCACCCCGGGCTCCCGCTGACCTTCAGCAGGCTTTTTCGTTCTTTTCCGGCGGCAGTTTTCTCGGAGTTCATGCAGAAGACATCACTACCGAAAACATGGCCAATTATGGTCTGCGCGAGGTGCGCGGCGTGGGCATCACCGAAGTTGTGAAGGACAGCCCTGCTGAGAAGGCGGGCTTGAGAAAGGGCGATGTCATTCTTCGTTTCGACGACGAGAATGTGAGCAGCACCCGAAAGCTTACCCGCCTGGTCTCTGAGGTCGCTCCTGATCACAAAGTGCGACTGACAATTAGTCGTAGCGGCTCGGACCAACAGGTAGCAGTAACTATAGGGAAGCGCCCTGGATTCTCAATGCCACAGTCGGCCACAATTCGCAGTTTTCCTCGCATCGAGGGAATCCCTTCCGGGGACTTTCTTTTCACTTTCGGAAATAATCGTCGCATTGGGGTTTCAACTACTCAACTCACCAAACAGCTTGCCGAATATTTCGGTGTGGTTGATGGACAGGGTGTGCTGGTGACTTCGGTCTCAGAAGACGGCGCTGCGGCCACGGCGGGAATTAAGGCAGGTGACGTAATTACCGCAGTTGATGGGGAGAAAATTCAGGGGGCAGGGGATCTAACCCGGGCGCTCAATAAGAAAAGGGAGGGTGATGTCACTCTGACTGTGATTCGCAATAAAAGTCAGATGAACCTTACCGTATCTCCCAAGACTGTCGAACCCATGCTAAGACCGGGAAGTGCGCCAGGCGCACGGCGAGTTGTGATTCCGAGCATCCAGGTGCCTGTAATTCCGGAGGTAAACATTGCCATTCCGCGCATCGATATTGGCGTGACGCCGGAGATAGACATCGAGATCCAGCGGGCTCCCAAGGTAAGAGTTAAGAACGCGCCAACGCAGCCTATCTGAACAGGAGGTTTGTGATTTCGTGGATCAAACCTTCATATGAAAGGATTTCTGGTCCACGAAATCACACTTGAACTTGGTCGGCAGGAACTAACTGGTGATTCACGGTTGGGCTAACTTCTTTTTACCTTCAAGCGCTTCTTGGTAGGCGCCGCCTCGTACATCGCCAATCTTAATTGCCTCTTCAAACTCTTTGAGAGCTTCTCCGGTGTTATCCATGAAAGCATGGATACGCCCCATTGCCTCTCGCGCTCGCGAAAGCAGAGCCCGATCCGTTTCCGGTGAAGCGGCCTCAACTGCAAAGCGGTAGTTTGAAAGCGCTCGATTCAGACGCTCGGCCTGGACATCTTCGTCCGTGGCGTCCGCAGCGGCCAGGCTCGCGGTCTGGGCCAGGGCAAAGAAGACGCGCGGCTCGCCGGGAAATTCCTGAAACAGTTCTTTAAGGCGAACCTCGGCGTTTGGATAATCTCTCAGCCGCAGAATCTCCTCAATCTCGCTCAGTTTTTTTACCAGGGCCGCTGCCTTGGCGGCTTCCGGAGCTGAATAGACTGGGTCATCTTCAGTTCTGCGCGCCGCAAGACGAGCTTGACGGGCAGCCAGCGCCCGCTTGCGAGCCTCGGCATACTCCGCGGGCCGTTTGATTTCGCGCTCGACGTCAAAAGACGAGATCATATCCACGAAGAAGTTTGCGATATCGAATCCCGATTCTTCGATCCCTTTCAACTGATCGGCAAAGAAGAAAGCGAGTATGGCGCCTCGTTCATATTCCTCTGCAAGCCGCGCAATAGTCTCATCCTGCACCGCCGTCGTCGCAGTCCGGGTTTCTCGAACAATTTCCGCTCGAGTGGCATCATCCTTAGCATTGGCAATTCGAGCACGCGCTTCGCGGGTTAGCGTTTCCAATCGGCGGCTCTCTTCGAAACGAGCATCTGCGGCAGCGACCAACGAACGCGAGACAGCTAGAAAAACATCGGGTGTAACCGATTGCCCGGCCTTTTCCCGCTCATCGAGCAACGTTTTCAAATGTTCGCGGCGGGCAGCCACGTCCCGGTTGAAACGAAGCACAATCGGGTCGATAACATATTGCAGATAGGCGCGGCGCAGTTCAGAGGAAGTTGGATCAGTACCCTCTGGAATGATGGCGTAGTACAGATCGCCGATCACTCGAAAGTTAATTGCACCCGGCGCTGCCAGAAGATCCGGTAAGACAATAAAGCGGCGATCATGCTCTCGCCAACTGTACATCTGAGCCGTCCTTTTCCTGGCAGAGGACTTGACTGGTACACGTTCTGCAGAGATCAAGATCGGCCGCGTGTGAAGATAAGACAGAATCGAGCGGATCATCTCGGCGGCCGGCGGCCGCAGCCGGTCACCTTCTGCCTGGTAAGCGCGAGTATATAGGACCAGCCGCTCGTCGATGCCCGAGCGCTGGTAGAACTCACGGAGAAGGGGCGCAAAGTCAAGAACTTCCAATAAGCCCGCAGGGAGATCCTCAGATCTATCGGGCGCATCAAGCGACGGCGGAGGGCCAAGGGCAAGGGCGAGTGAAACATAACGAGCTGCTTGTTCGGCCGCCGTAGCGGGCGCAGGCAGGCGGTTTCTTTCATAAAAAGTTCGCAAGCGGTAACGCAAGTCGGCATCAAGTTCCGCCAGATCTTTTCTTACGCGCTCGCGAAACACCGCTGGCGCCCGGCCCGGCGCCGGATCAAAACCGGCCGCTTCGAGCGCCGCCATCATAATGATCAGACGGGAATCGGCCTGAATATCAACACCGTACTCCGAGATATCAAAACTCGTAGCAGGGCGTTTCTGCACTTGTTCCGCTCGGGTCTTGTCCGGTGTAGGCGAGGTCGGACTGCTTTGTCCCAGGGCCGAACCGGCGCTCAGTATTAGAATCAAAAGAATCACTGCTTCTCGCTTCATAGGAACGTATAACTGAGTTAGAACTCAAAAAATCGGGCGGATTTAGAGATGCGGAGAGAGGTCAAAACAGATGCCACCGTCATTGAAAATCGGGGGGTTTGGTGCGGTTAATTCTCGCTTAGCCGGCATTCGAACTTTTGTACCGGCTCACATCTGAGAGGCTCCGATTTTCGCGTATATCGGGATTCTTTAAGCATGGCGAGAGGGCATTGAATATTCACACGAAAACGCGACCTGAATAATGGCTCAAACCAGGCGCTCAGTGTTCGAGGCATAATTCACTTGAAGCTGTTCAAGGCCTCGGCTTCATCCTCATAAACATCGAAGACGGTCAACAACTTCGTGATAACGAGGAGGTTCTGGATCCTGTCCGTCAGATTTAACAATTTGAGTTGTCCGCCAACTTTGCTGAGAGTCGTATAGTTGGCGATCAACTCTCCAATGCCACTCGAGTCAACGTAGTTCACGCCAGCCAGGTTGAGAAGAATCTTCTTCTTGTCGCCATCGACCAGCCCACGAATAGACTCGCGCAAGGCAATGCTGCCCTGTCCCATGCGCACTGCCCCGCTCATATCGAGGATTGTTACATCTCCTGCCTGTCGTTCTATCACCTCTAACTCGGCCATGGTAACCTCCAGTGCTTTGGCAACGCGGTTAAGTAATTAAGTTGGGCCACGGGACTACTTGTAGCTATTAATGGCTTCATTCTCGTCTTCGTAAACATCAAAGACAGTCAGCAGTTTCGTAATGGCGAGTAGATCCTGAAGCTTCTGCGTGAGATTCAGGAGTTTCAATTGACCACCTTCTTTGTTGATTGCGGTATAGCTTGAGACCAACTCGCCGATCCCGGAGGAGTCGATATATCCCACGCCGGCCAGATTCAGGAGGATCTTTCTTTTGCCCTCCTCAAGCAGCCGCCGAATCGCCGTACGAAGCGCCACGCTGCCTTCGCCGATTGTAATCTTTCCCTCCATGTCAAGAACCGTTATTTCTCCAGCTTGACGTTCCCTGATGTTAAGCTCTGGCATTTGAGCATTCTCCTTTAGAAATTTTCGATTTACGTCTATCGATTTTGATCCGGCAAATCTGAGTGTATTTCACCACTGTCACAGAGACGGTCTTATCTCTTTTTTAGCATGCGCACTGTAGTTCCACCCTCGGGGTTGATCTGCCAGTCGACTTCGTCCATAAAGTTGCGCATAAAAAAGATCCCTCGCCCGTCGGTTTTCAAAATGTTCTCTTCATCGGTGGGATCTGGGACCTCGTTTGGATTGAAGCCTGCCCCCTGATCGTGGACGCTGATCTCGATGGACTCTTGCGAACTCTTTAGTATGACCTCGATGAACTTGGACTCATCGGCATTG
The DNA here is from genome assembly GCA_035512935.1 of Pyrinomonadaceae bacterium. Classification (GTDB taxonomy): domain Bacteria; phylum Acidobacteriota; class Blastocatellia; order Pyrinomonadales; family Pyrinomonadaceae; genus PSRF01. The sequence continues at coordinate 9,582 of DATKDA010000070.1, forward strand.
TTACCGTGAAGGACTGCGTTTGTCACGGCCTCGCGCACTGCCAGATCGATGCCAAATGCAGCTTCCTCTTCAAATTCGGAGCTTTTGATAATTCCAGCGATTGCGGTGGCGACTTCCTCGACAACCTCAATGCGGCTGGGCAGTCTGAGTTCAGTCGTCTTTTGAGTCACAGATTAGACATGACCTCATGCCAGCGTATTTTAAATCTGGCCAGGGTTTTAAGAAATCTCCGAAGCTGCCCGGGAGACCGAGGGTTTAACATGCGGCCAGCCCGCATGTCAAGAAAGCCCGGTTCACTCCCTTTGACCGTCAGACTTTCGAAGCATTCCCGGTGAACATTTGCGATACTCCCGCGTTAATGTAGCGCAACCTAAGGAGGATCTATGATCCGAAACAAGAAGCTGGGTTTGTCTGTCGTCTTGGGCCTGGTGCTTGGAACTGTGTTGGCTGCCTGCACTCGCACAGAAGAGAGACCATACACGACCGCGACAACACCAGTGAGCCCTCCAGCCGTGCAGGCTCTCACTGTTGTTTCGCCACCTGAACGAATCGAGAAGTTGCGAGCGGAGCGAGGAGAGTTGGAACAGGCCGCACCCGTTGTGCGGATTCTTTCTCCTGCCGATAACTCGGTTGTTGAAGGCTCGACGGTGCAAGTCAGGGTTTCTTTGAGCGGCGATCTTAAGGGCTACAAGCCGGTTAAGGATCCTGTTACCGGCGAGGGCGATCACCTACATGTAATACTCGATAATCAGCCTTATGAAGCCTACTATGACCTCAGCGCACCTTTTGAATTCACCAACGTAGCTCCCGGCCGGCACACGCTTCGCATATTTGCTTCCCGCTCGTTTCATGAAAGCTACAAGAACGAAGGGGCCTTTCACATGGTGTCGTTTACAGTCAAGGGAAGCGAAACAACGACGGCAAGCCCGGCCCAGGATCAGAAAGCTGCGCCTGGTGCGACTGATTCTGCACGGCCTCTACTCACCTACAGCCGGCCCAAGGGCGATTATAAGGGCGACGAAGCCGATCCGATCATGATCGATTTCTGGCTCACAAATGCCAGATTGAAAGACGACGGGGGGGAATTCAGAGTACGTTACATCATCGATGATGGCGACCCGGGTTACATTGACCGGTGGGCGCCTCTTTGGCTCTCGGGCTGGACCAATGGCAAACACACTGTCAGACTCGAACTGGTAGGTCCGGACCAGAATCCCGTTGAGAATGGCGGTCTGAACACAACAACTCGCGAGATAACAGTAATCAGGAACAGCTCACCTTAAGTTCGTGGGTTCGCCAGAATCCCCGATGTTGTGTTGAAATCTGTTCCGATGAACTCGAGAGCCAGTCGGTTTGAGGAACTGGTAGCACAAGCCGCAGGTTGCACGCGCTGTCCTTCCATGTGTGCAAGGACTGCGGTACTTAGCAGTTTGAACGGGCCGCTTTCAGCTCGGGTGATGTTTATCGGAGAAGCCCCGGGTCGCAAGGGTGCGGATCGAACACGCATGCCCTTTTCTGGAGACCAATCAGGGAAGAATTTCGATCGATTTCTCGCCTCGATAGAACTGAGCCGTTCAGAGATATTCATCACGAGCGCCGCCTTGTGTAATCCTCGCACCGAGTCCGGAGCTAATCGCAAACCGAGCGGACTCGAAATAGCAAACTGTTCTGAGTTCCTGCGCCGAACTCTGGATATCGTGCACCCCAAAGTTGTGGTGACGCTGGGATCGGTTGCTCTGGAAGCCCTGAAACGCATTAGTTATCATGATCTAACTTTAAAGGAGGCGGTCGGAAAAGTGTTTCAGTGGGATGGGCGGCTGCTCGTCCCAATCTATCATCCCAGTCCCCAGGTGCTTGCCTCGCACCGGCGCGAAGCTGCCCAGCTAGAGGATTACAAGTTCGTAGCAAAAGCTTTGCGTGAGATTGGATTAAAGTAACATTTGACAACGATGAGCGAAGCCACAGGATCCACAACAACCAGGAGATTGGCCCTCGAAGAGATGCACGTGGCCCAGGGCGCCGTCATCCGAGAATACAACGGTTGGCGTCTGCCTGCGGCCTACGGAGATTTGATGGCCGAGTACTCAGCCGTTCGTAACCATGGCAGCGGTTTGATTGATCTTTCGGCGCGCGGCCGGCTGCACGTAAGTGGCTCGGAGGCAATTCAGTTTCTCAACGGGCTGATCACCAACGATGTCAAAGCCCTTGAAGCCGGGACGTGGATGGCTGCTGCCTTCCCTAATGTGCAGGGCCGCTTGATTGCTGCGGTTAGAGTCATCCACGAGGAAGACGGATTTCTCATCGACACTGAAGCCTCTACTTACGAAAAGGTCTTGCAAACATTGAACCGGTTCACACTCGCCGGCGATTTTCAAGTAAAGGATTTAACGGATGCAACTGCATTATTTTCCATCCAGGGTAAATCGGCTGAAGATATGTTGCGTGCAGTGCTCGATGAAAGTTTTTCTGCGCTCGGACAAAATGAGACAAAGCGAGTCCAATGGCAGGGAACTGACATATTGTTGTTAAGAGCTACCCACACAGCCGAGGATGGCTTTGATGTTGTTGTCGATTCAGAAAAGGCGTCCGCGCTTTGGGAGAAGTTGAGAGATACGGGGGCGCAACCAGTTGGGAGAGAGGCGTTCGAGATTCTGCGCATTGAAGCGGGTGAACCTTTGTATGGCATCGATATGGACGAGACAAGAATTGTTACTGAGGCCAGTCTTGACCACGCGGTCAGTTATACCAAGGGATGTTATATCGGCCAGGAGATCATCGCTCGGATTCACTGGCGGGGCCATGTCGCGAAGAAGCTTACCGGGATCATCTTTGATGCGCCAAAGGATGTTTCCAGGGATACAAAGATTCGCTCGATTGAAGGTCGAGACATTGGAACGCTAACATCGGTTGTCTATTCGCCGAGCCTGGGTCAGACCATTGCGCTGGGTTACGTGAAATATGATTACCTGGCGCCCGAGACCGCCGTGAAGATAGTTACCGATGGTGAAGAATTTCCCGGTCGCATAACAGAACTTCCGTTTGTGCGGGGAAGCTGGTATCAGAGGCCAAATGGGCCATCATGATGGAAGACGAGAAGAACGGTTCAGTCGAACGGCTACCTCAGGATCTCGACTATCAACAGGCACAGCTTGCGTATTCGATAATCGAGTCCCTGCTCGAGCACACGCGTGTCGTCAGCGACCTCGTTGCCGTAATGGCCCAGGCGCTTGATGAAGATACGACTAAGGCCCTGACCCAAACGCCCGTATGGTCCGCCTACCTGGACAGCCGGAGAAAGCTGGAGCGAACGCGTGCGGATGTCGACACATTTGCAGGCATCATGAAGAAGCTCGATGAGGATTAAATTGCTTTTGGAGAGTTAGACCCGACAGGCAATGAGATTGATTATCCCGCCAAGGTGTTGATCCACTCGTATTATGGTGAGACCTGCCTGCTGAGCATCTTTGGCCGTCCGGCGGTTAAAGTGGTCATTGAATAATCTCAGGGTGAAGAAATTCAAGAAATCAAAAAATGGTCCAAGCAAACCTCGAGGGCGGACGTGCTCGAGCAAAATAACTTTTCCACCAGGCTTGACGACGCGCCGCAACTCAGCAAAGGCCTGGGCAGGCGAGTGGATAGAGCAGAACACCAATGTGGCAAAGGCTGCGTCAAATGAGTGATCTCGGAATGGCAGGAACTCAGCGCAGTTCTCGACGAGACTAACAGCGGAAGGCTTATCCTTTCTTGCGGCGATCCGCAACATCTCATGACTAAACTCGCTGGCGACGCCGGAGGCGCCGGCTGGATAGAAGATAAAATTCAGACCGGTTCCGGCGCCAACCTCGAGGATCCGGGCGTTTTCGGGTAGCTGGCTGAGAGTTTCGGCGCGCAACCTTAGAAGGAACCAGCGCTGAAGCGGTCGCATTACTTTTTCGTAATGCGGCGCGATGTCGTCATAAACAGGGCGAGTCATTCAGAGAGCGATTGCTTCGAAATTCTGAGCTTAACGAATCATCATGATCACCTGGCGCTGACGTCCGCCGTCAAACTCACAAAGAAAGATCCCCTGCCAACGTCCAAGCAGGAGCCTTCCTTCCTTGAAGGGCACCGTGACTGACGACCCGACGATGCTTGCTTTAATGTGAGAATCGGAATTTTCTTCTCCGTGACGAAATCCCATTCCATGCTGAGGAACTAGAGTGCGCAGCGCCAGCAGCATGTCGCGAGGGACATCAGGGTCGGCGTTTTCGTTCACAGTCAAGCCTGCAGTTGTATGTTGCACGTAAAGCACAACGACGCCTTCCCGGGCGCCGGATTCGGTGAGTTTGTGTTGCACTTCATTCGTAAACTCTACGAGTTCTTCGCGGTGCTTCGAGCGTACATTAATCACGTACATGACCATGCATTGTAGCGCAAAGCAGAATTTCTCAGCCTCGAAAGTCGGGTCGTAAGAAACAATTGGCGGTTTCAGCTAATCTTGTTAGTTTGCGATGACAACTCGAAAGGTCCGTGCTATAAGGTCCTCAATTCCTCATTTTGTATCTACCGGAGGGTCCTATGGACGAAAAGGTAACCAAGCCCACCATTGAAACTGTCCTCGAGCGCATGACAGCGATGGAGGAGCGGATCAATCAACGCATAACCGGGATGGGGGAGCGGTTGGATGAACGCTTCACCCGGTTGGATGAACGGGTATTCCGTTTGGATGAGCGTTTAGCCGGGTTGGATGAGCGCGTCGTCGGGTTGGATCAGCGCGTCGTCGGGTTGGATGAGCGCGTCGTCAGGTTGGATCAGCGCGTCGCCGGGTTGGATGAGCGCGTCGTCGGGTTGGATCAGCGGGTAAGCGAACTGTACAAACGCATGTCTGTATCCGAAGATCGTCTTCACGCAAGGCTGGATCGTATGGAGAGCGTGATAAACGCCACGCGTGGCGATCTGTTGGAGTTGCGAACCGATATCCGCGGCTGAGCGGGGAACTCAAGGAACGTCTGGCGGCAACTTGCTGATTTCCTTTAGAATCACAAAGTCATCATCAGAACTGAGATCTTAGGTTTCCTGCCGCGAGTTGGACGCTTTACGCTTCAATAGCGCCCAACCGGTGGGCAAAACGGCGGCGGCAAGAAGAATCTTCACTATGTCGCCGATAATGAACTTAGACACGCCCTGATGAAAAGCGACCACCGGGGGCATAAACTGCGTCAACCAGGCCCATCCGCCGAGCATGATCACAAGTGACCCCGTCGCCATCGCTGCGACTGCCGTGATGTACCGTTTGTCCCAGCCCTGTTCGGCAAATGCGCCGGTAACAAATGCGGCAGCTGGGAATGCAACCAAGTAACCACCGGTGGGCCCCAGCAAATGCTGAAGCCCCCCATTTCCGGCGTAAAAGAAGGGCAAGCCACTGGCCCCTTCAACCAAATAGATGGTCATCGCTGCGGCACCCAGCCGTGAACCTAACAAGGCGCCCGTCAACAGAACGGCAAACGATTGGCCGGTAATAGGCACCGGGCCGATCGGAATGACGATCTGAGCTGCCAGGGCCGTAAGCAGGCTAAAAGCAAAAGCGAGACCTACCGAACGAGTCCAATCGAGAGGCGCAAGGGCAGTTCCCAGTAATGTTTCAGGTTTTGCAAAGGACGTGTTCATAATGATCTCCTAATCGGCCGCGATGTCCTCCCTCTGCACCTCAGCAGGTTTCTCCGTTTTCACCCCACCGATTCGCATTCCATAAAACGATCGCCAGACAAAGAACATCGAGATGATCAGAAAGACTGCAGCGAGTATCTGACTAATCATCAAGCCGTTTACGCCAAAGCTACCTTGCGGACTAGCGATGGATACTGCGAGTTCGACGGCAAGCAATCCAAACAGCGTCGTGAACTTAATCACCGGATTCATCGCCACCGACGAAGTGTCTTTGAAGGGATCGCCCACCGTGTCACCGACAATCGTGGCGTCGTGCAACAACGTTCCTTTTTGCTTGAGATCTACTTCGACCACCTTTTTCGCGTTGTCCCAGGCGCCACCAGCATTAGCCATGAAAATAGCCTGGTAAAGACCGAAAAGCGCAATCGAGATTAGATAACCGATAAAGAAGAATGGTTCGATAAAAGCAAATGCCAACGCAGAGAAGAAGATCACTAGAAAGATATTGAACATCCCCTTCTGCGCATAGAGTGTGCAGATCTGGACGACCTTCTTACTGTCCTCAACGGATGCCCTTACAACTCCCTCGAGTTTGATATTAGCCTTGATGAACTCGACCGCGCGATAAGCACCTGTGGTTACCGCCTGGATTGACGCTCCAGTAAACCAGTAGATCACGGCCCCGCCACTGATCAGGCCCAATAGGAACGGAGCATGCAATAGCGATAAATTCTCGAGATCCGTGGTGAGTCCTTCGGTAAGGACCATCATGGTAGAGAAGATGAGCGTTGTTGCTCCTACCACAGCCGTTCCAATGAGCACCGGCTTAGCTGTAGCTTTAAAGGTGTTGCCCGCCCCATCGTTCTCCTCGAGGAGGTGTTTGGCTCGGTCAAAGTTTACATCGATGTTGAAGTCCCTCTTTACTTCGGCTTCGACGTCCGGTAACTGCTCGATCAGGGAGAGCTCATAAACCGATTGAGCGTTGTCGGTAACCGGGCCGTAAGAATCCACGGCAATCGTTACCGGCCCCATCCCTAGAAAGCCGAAGGCCACCAGACCAAATGCGAATACCGCCTCGGCTACCATCAGCTCACCGAGACCCATGGAACTGAAGTAATAGGCGATCGACATGAGCGCCAGAATTCCCATGCCCAGCCAATAGGCCGAATAGTTTCCTGCTACAAGGCCGGAAAGAATGTTGAGAGATGGACCGCCTTCCTTCGACGAAGTGACCACCTCCTTAACGTGGCCCGAGCTGGTGGAGGTAAAGATCTTTACCAGTTCAGGGATGAGGGCCCCTGCCAGCGTTCCACAGGAGATAATTATGGAGAGCTTCCACCAAAGCGTTGGATCTCCACCCAGCGTGGGAATCGTCAGTCTGGAAATAAAGAACGTTACTGCGATGGAGACCAGTGAAGTTATCCAGACTAAAGAGGTTAACGGAGCCTCAAAATCCATTGCGGCTGCGTTCCCGAAGCGGGCTTTGGCAATCGCGTTGTTGATAAAGTAAGAAGCGCCGCTGGCAAGAATCATCATGATGCGCATCACGAAGATCCAGACGAGCAACTGCACTTGCACTACGGGGTCGCCAACTCCAAGCAGAATGAAGGTAATCAACGCGACCCCAGTGACGCCGTAGGTTTCGAAACCATCGGCGCTTGGTCCAACTGAGTCTCCGGCGTTATCACCTGTGCAATCGGCAATCACTCCCGGGTTTCGCGCATCGTCTTCCTTGATCTTGAAGACGATCTTCATGAGGTCGGACCCGATGTCTGCAATTTTGGTAAAGATTCCACCCGCGATACGCAGCGCGGCGGCGCCCAACGATTCACCAATTGCAAACCCGATAAAGCAGGGGCCCGCGTAATCGCCAGGGATAAAAAGGAGAATGCAGAGCATGATCAGCAACTCGACGCTGATCAGCATCATGCCAATACTCATCCCGGCGCGCAGCGGGATCGTAAAGAGCGGAAAGGGCTTTCCCCCAAGGCTGGCGAAGGCTGTGCGTGAGTTCGCAAAAGTGTTAACCCTGATGCCAAACCAAGCCACGGCATAGCTGCCCGCAATGCCGACGAGGCTGAAAAAGAGAATGATTAGAACCCGCGTGGCTTCGAATCCCGAAAGGACGCCAAAGTAGAGAATAATGATAACGGCGATGAAGGCCTCAAGGATGAGAAGGAACTTACCCTGCGTGATTAGGTAGGTCTTGCACGTTTCATAAATCAGTTCCGATACTTCGCGCATCGCCCGGTGGACAGGAAGCTTCTTCAGGTTCATGTACATGGCGAGCCCGAAAAGCAGGCCCATCACGCAGACAATAATTCCCCAGAGCAAAAGGCGGTGACCATCGAGGCCGGCAAAGAAGACCACCTGAGATAGATCAGGTAGTACGAGGTTGGCCTCTCCGCCGGGCTGGTGTTGGGCGAAAGCCGGCGTGGATGCACTGAGCAAACCAGCGAACGCGAAGGCCGTCATAGCAACTAGCCGGCGCCTGCGCGGTCGCCCAAAAAACATGCCTCCACGGACTTCAGAAGTGGATTTAATGTTTTTAATGTAAGAGACGAAGAAACAAACTAACAGTAGGCTGATGAATGAGATCAGCAATGGTTCCACGATTGGATGATTCCTTTCTAGTCGTCAAATAGATGGCGAGATAACTGCCTCGGCCGAATGCCGGCATAGTCTACTCTGTATGCGAGCGGCCGGCGAAATCACCATTCCCGCTCGAAGCGAGCAATAGGCCGTACAGAAACTGCGTATTATTGATGATTATTGGGCAGCCTGTCCAGAAGCGGAGCTGGACGGGGACGGGGGACACGGGACGGGGGTACGGGGGGACGCGGAGACACGGGGACGCGGGGACGCGGGGACACGGCGAAGCGGACACGGCGACTCGCTCCGTCCCCCAGTCACCGCGCCACCCCGTCTCTCTATCCCCCGTCATCCCCGTCTCCCTATCGTCCCGTCGCCCCGTCTCCCTATCCCCCGTCATCCCCGTCTCTCGATCGCCCCGTCGCCCTGTCGCCCCGTCTCCCTATCCCCCGTCATCCCCGTCTCCCGATCGCCCCGTCTCCCCGTCGCCCCGTCTCCCCGTCGCCCCGTCTCCTCGCCTCCCTTTCTCCCCGTCTCCCCGTCTCCCTGTCGCCCCGTCTCCCCGTCGCCCCGTCTCCCCGTTTCCCCGTCTCCTCATCTCCGTTTCGCCCCGTCCTCTCCCCCGCGTGATATCCTGCCCCGCAAATGCTGCGAGATCTGCTGGGAACCATCTGGCGTCATACGCCGCGAGCTTTAAGGCTCTGGAGCATGCGCCTCGCTCACTCCAGGTTCACCGCAACGGCTGGAGCGGTAATCATCGACGATTCAGGCCGGGTGTTACTGCTTAAGCATCGCTTTCGGCCGGGCAGCGGTTGGGGCATCCCCGGCGGATTCATTGAAGCGGGCGAGCAGCCTGAAGAAGCACTGCGGCGCGAACTTCTGGAAGAGATAGATCTTGAGTTGGACTTCCCACGGGTCTTGCTCGTTAGGAGCCTTGCCCGACCGCGCCAGATTGAAATTATTTATAGCGGAAGACCGCGCGGCACTCCCGAACCGCAGGGTATGGAGATCAAGGAGGCCGCATGGTTCTCTCCCGATGCGCTACCCACGGGCCTTTCGGCTGATCAGCGGGAGTTAATTAGCCTTGCCATGGAAGCATGGAGCAAATAGAACGATTGAGGTATGCTGTGGGGCGGTAAAATTGAAGTTGAAGGAACAGTAGGATCGATGCTCGGACGCACAGTTATCCTTTCATCCTTGCTGCAAACCTATCCCTTCCGAACGGAGAGCGAGAGATGGTTTCATTGATTCCGTCGCCAGACGCCGTGATGCAGATTCTGAAGCGCACCGGCGCATTTCGTGAAGGTCACTTTGCCTATCCAAACGGCAAACACTCCCCTTATTACTTTCAGATGCCGCTCGCGTTCCGCTACTACGACACGGCGCGCGTGCTGGCGGTCGCGCTGAGCCGTAAGTTTCGGATCGAGCGCGACATTTCCAGCCAGTTACCAAAAGTGTCGGTAATCAGCCCGAGTTCGGGTGGTATCCCGGTGGCCTTTGGTGTTCGTGAAGCCCTGAGCGCGGAACAGATCTATTGGGCCGAGCGGGAAGCGGACGGAAAGCGGATGTTTCGACAATACGTTAACCAGGGGGAAGTGAACCCGTGCATCATCGTAGATGACATTTGCCGAAGTGGCAGCGCCCTAACGGAGACTGCTGAGTTGGTGAAAGAGTTAGGAGCAAAAGTGATTGGTTGTGGCGCAATTGTGCGGTTTTCCTCAGCGGTAACCGAACTCGAGGGGGGCGGGATCAAGTCGCTGGTGGAATTTGACGCGCAGATGCATGACGGGGCAGACAATTGTGTTGGTTGTCGGAACGAGATCCCGATCGAGCGCGTGCGGTTCTAAACCCTACTGTCGTCCTCCTCCTCCCCTTCAACTTCTCAAATCTCGTGTCTGTTGGACAGAGCTTTGTCCATCGTGACTTCATCCACGTACTCAAGATCGCTGCCCACCGGCATTCCCATAGCTATTCGCGTCACGCGCAATCCCAGTGGCTTCAATAGACGGCTGATGTAGTTTGCGGTGGCTTCGCCTTCAGTTGTGGGATTCGTGGCCAGGATCACCTCACGCACCTGAACCCCGCCATTGTTCTCTGGTTTCAAACGCGGCAGAAGATTGGCGAGGTGCAGTTCGCTTGGTCCAATGTGGCGAATCGGCGAAAGGCTGCCATGGAGGACATGATAGACGCCTTGGAAACTGCGGGTCTTCTCTACCGCTACCAGGCTGTGAGGTTCCTCAACAACGCAAATTACCGAATGGTCCCGGCTGGTGGAGGCGCAAAAACGACAGGGATCGACATCTGTCAGGTTGTTACAAACCGAGCACAGAATAATGCGTTGCTTGACTTCGCGCATCGTCGCGATGAGTCGTTCAACGTCAGCCTCAGGGGTGCGCATGAGGTGAAATGCCAGCCGCTGCGCCGATTTCTGACCGATGCTCGGGAGGCGTTTCAATTCATCGATCAATTTTGTTACCGGCTCAGCGTAATCCAGCATTTTGAGATCGCGATTCTAGTTTGGTTCGAATGGCTAAGTCAGGGATTTCCTTCCCAGTTCCTCGCCAGGATAAAGAAGTGGTGGTCTCGTCCGAAACATAGAAGTTCCCACGCTGCAATCGACAATCGATATTCGCAAATCGAAAAATTACAAGAGTCCCCCCAATCCCGGCGGTAGCATGCCTCCAAGCTTGCCTTTCATCGCTTCATCAACCTTGCGGTTTGCTTCATTAACGGCAGCCAGGACCATGTCCTGAAGCATTTCGACGTCCCCCTCTTTAATTGTTTCAGGATCGATTTGTAATGAAACAATCTCATGGTTGCCCTTCATCTGCACGGTTACCACTCCACCCCCGGCTGATGCTTCGACGCGCAGTTCTTCCATCTCTTGCTGCATCTTCTCCTGCATCTGCTGGGCCTGCTTCATCATCTGTTGAATATTGAATCCACCGGGAAATTTCATCGATCACACCTCTCCTGATTAATTAAATTCTCTGTTTGCGCGTTACTGGAGCATCCTAACTTTCATTACGGGCGAATGCAACGAACCGCGTGTAGAGCAGCCTTGCTCGAGGTTGTGTGCTCCGTGTCTCAGTGGTGCACTGGACAGCATGCGCCGCTGTCGCCTAGAGTCAGCAACGATGAGTCAAGCCGACCAAGACGCCACGCTTGAACGCCGCCTTGGCGCTGAGATATCGCTTCATTACGATCTCCATCTACCCGCGCGTCAGCCGGCGCCGCTCTTGATTGCGCTCCATGGATATGGGGCCAATAAACGCCAGATAATGCGCGAAGCAAAACAGTTTACACCCGGAGAATTTGCCATCGCCTCGCTTCAGGGCTTTCATCAGCATCTGAAAGAGCCCCGCGAACTCGGTGGTCCACTACGCTTCGGCTTTGGATGGCTTACAAACTTTTTCCCGGAGGAATCGGTTGCCGTTCATCATAAAGCTCTGCTCGATCTGATCGACACGCTTGTTAGAGAAGGCACTGCCGATCAAAACCAGATCTTCTTGCTCGGCTTCTCACAATCCTGCGCGCTCAACTACAGGTTCGCATTCACCCATCCTAATCACTTACGAGGAGTTGCGGGAATCTGTGGCGGTTTGCCAGGAGACTGGGACGCGAGTGACGTATACAAGTCAACCGATGCCGCCGTGTTGCACCTCGCGGGAAAAAGGGACGAATTCTATTCGCCGGATCGAACGACTGACTATAGGGAAAGGCTGCTGCGCCGGGCGCGGACCGTTGATTTTCGAAGCTACGATGCGGGACATGAAATTGTGCCGGCCATGCGTGAAGATCTGCGCTCCTGGTTAAAGAAAGTTGCACAATCCTAGACATGCACAACTGATCGAAAGGAATGTAATGTGCGAAGAATAATCCTACCCATCTTGATCCTGTTCGCTGCGTGTTCGCTTGGGCAAGCCGGTTCGCTCCGGGGTGCTCCATCAACCACCGAAGCAGACTCAAAGATTGTCGCTGCTGTGCGTGCGGTGCTCGAGGCGCAAAGCGACGCGTGGAATCGCGGTGATATCGAAGGCTTTCTTGATGGCTACGCCCGCTCTCCCGACATCGTATTTGTCTCAGGAGACAAAGTCATGCGAGGCTGGCAAACGGTGCTGGACTATTACAAGCAGTCCTACAACTCCCGTGAAAAGATGGGGAAGCTCACATTTTCAGAACTCGAGATCACGCCATTGGGAAGCGACGCTGCAATTGTTCTGGGGCGCTGGCATCTAAAACGGGTTGAAGATGAGCCCCGTGGACGCTTCACTCTTCTCCTTCGTCGCACTGAACAAGGATGGAAGGTGGTCCACGATCACACTTCGTCGGCCTAATAGATTGATGAAAGCCGTCATAAATTGCGGACAATTGGTAACGCTTGCTGGTCCCGCACGTCCTCGAGTGGGCGGCGAGATGCGCGATCTGTCTATTATCAATGATGGCGCCTTAATAGTTCGTGACCAGCAAATCTCGCATATTGGCCCGCGTAGCGAGATTGACCCGCTCATTACCAGTGACTGCGAAGTGATCGATGCCGGGACCCGCGTCGTGATGCCAGGTTTTGTGGACGCTCATACTCATCCGGTCTTTGCCGGCACGCGGGTAAATGAGTTTGAAGAACGCGCAACCGGTGTGACCTACCAGGAGATAGCCGCACGCGGAGGCGGCATTCAATCAACGGTGAGGGCAACGCGTGAAGCTTCACAGAATGAGTTGGTGCAGGCCGGCAAACGTTACGCCAACTGGTTCCTGCGTTCTGGCACTACCACGGTCGAGGCCAAATCCGGCTACGGGCTTACGCTCGAAGATGAAATAAAGATCCTGCGCGCCATCAAAGAGTTGAATCAAGAGACGCCGCTGCGTTATGTGGCGACATTTCTTGGGGCGCACGACGTTCCTCCTGAATATCGATTGCGGCGCGATCGGTTTGTTTCCCTTGTGATTGAAGAGATGATTCCGCGGGTGAGTGCTGAGAAACTCGCGGAGTATTGCGATGTATTCTGCGAACAGAAAGTATTTACCGTTGATGAGTCCTGGAAAATTCTTTCGGCAGCCCGATGCCATGGCCTGGGATTGCGCATCCATGCTGATCAACTGTCGCTGTCCGGAGGCGCTAAACTCGCCGCGGAACTAGGTGCGGTGACAGCGGACCATCTCGAACACGTGGACGCTGAGGGCATTAGGACCTTAAGGAGTGGAGGCGTTCAGCCGGTACTCTTGCCGGCTTCTGTTTACGCACTCGGTTCGACTCGTTATCCGCCTGCTCGCGAAATGATCGATGCAGGACTGCCGGTTGTGCTGGCAACTGACTTCAATCCGGGGTCTTCGCCGACTCCTTCAATGCTGATGGTACTTTCGCTAGCCTCGACGCACATGAAAATGACAGCTGCTGAGTCGATTACAGCCGCGACAATCAATGCTGCGTATAGTTTGAATCGTGGCGCGGAACTTGGTTCGCTTGAAGCGGGGAAATCGGCAGATTTCGTGATACATGATTGTGAAGATTATCGGGAGCTGGCCTACTTTTTTGGCGTCGAACACCCGCAGGCAGTGTATTCGCAGGGAACTTTGGTCAAAAAGGGATGGTGACTTGATTTGGCGAGGCGGTGTCCGACGAACTTCAGTTTGTCGTTTTCCTGCTCTTACTTTAGGGAACCCGCGTCTCTTAACAAATGAACTTGCAGGCGTGATCTCCTTCCATTAACACTTGACGTTGGTCAGGGGAAGTGTCAGTTGCGCCGAACAACGTCTGCAAAACCCGCAAGATACCCCAGTGCTTTAAGTTTAGGTGTTTTGAAAGGGAGGCAGATCGCAACGCGAAGCCTTATTAACACAAGGTCCTTCATCGCTTCGGCGAACCGTTTCAACGGTTTCCTTCCTCTGGAGGGAGAGACACCCATGCTGTCAGCCGGAAACCGTTGAAACGGTTCTCCGTTTCTTGGTCCTTTCCAGCCACCTAACTGAAGTTAGGTGTTAATGAGAAGGAAATCGCGATCAACGTTATTCATGAGCTTCATCGTTGGCACACCGCGACGCTCACCATGTCTCGCACCCACAAAAGCGGGCGGCCACGGAGGTGGGCCGCCCCTACAACTTCACCATCGAGCTGGGAAAGTATTTGACGCTCACTGATATCTAAATTATTATCTCGGCAACACTGGAAAGGAGGTGATCAAATAAATATGAGTTCTAATCACAGTGAGGTGGCTGCGGCCTGACCTCTGAACCTCTAATCTGAAGATTGTTAGGATTACGGTTCAGTCGTCTCACTGCTTAGTGCTCCCTCCTTTCTGGACGCGGCACGCAGTAGCTACAGGCCAATCCCAACAGTTCACCGAAAAGCCGTCCATGACCGAGTCGTGGACGGCTTTTTCTACTCTTTAACACAACTTTTATGGTTCCGGCGATGGAGTCGGTGAAGGTAAAGGTAAAGGCGTCTCTTCGGATGGATCTTCCTGGTCTGGTGACGTGTGAAGATGGACGGCCTTCCATTCGGCGCCGGTACGACGAAAAACCAGACTCATCCGGCCGGAGGCCGTTTCGGGAACGCCATCATTCGTCTGTGTCTGATTCCAGAGACAACTGACAACTGCCCCGTCCCGGCCCAACATGATCACTGACACGTCGCGCACGACCAGTTTTACATCAGCGAGCTTTGGATAAGAGCTCTCACGATTCTTGCGTAATTGGTCCCAGCCCTTTGTCACCGTTCCGTTGTTGTTAAAGAGCACCAGTTGTGGCGAGTTCCAGTAAACACTTGTTACCGCTTTAACGTCTGCGTTCCGAATTCCGTTTAGCAAACGTTCAAAGGCAGCCAGCACTGCTGCTGAACCGGGGGTCTGCGAAGCACTTACGGACACGGGTGTTTGTGTCTTGTCGGTGGCGGGCTTAACAGGGTCCGTCGCGGGCTGAGAAGGAGACTGCGCCGGACTTGCAGTGCGTGGGCGCACGCCAGAAGGGTTTGAGTCCTGTCCGACACAAATCGAGACAACCAGCAAAACCATTAACGCAGAAACAACTTTCATACGACCTACTCCCATTCGCAATAATCAGGTGCTAAACATCTCCGAGCGCGCTGAACGCATTGAACCAAGGCACGCCACTCCGCAACCGCTCAACCGAACGCTTCTGACCCAGGATCTCGAATACCTCGAACATCGATGGTCCTACAGCTTGGCCGGTCAGCATCGTCCGCGATCCATTGATCAATAACCCCGCTTTGACGCCTGCTTCATCTGCGTACTGGCGCAAGCCTGCTTCGGCTGTCTCAGCAGTAAAGGGCTCTACCTTTTCGAGTCGCTCTGCGAGTGCCGGCAGAAGCTCCTTTAGTCGCGGCTCCTTCAGAAGGTTCTTCTTGATCGCAGCATCGTCAAAGTCAAAGTCGTCAGAAAAGTAAGCCCGCCCCTGACCCGAGAAATCCTTTAAGGTATGAAACCGCTGCCGGATCAAATCGACCACTTTTGCAAACCAGGCGCGCTCTTCGTCTTCGTACTCTTCGCGCCAAAGCTTATTCGCTCGTAACTCCGCTTTGACCATCGGAATCAAACGCTCGAGTGGCATAGTGCGAATGTATTCCGCGTTCATCCAGAGGGCTTTGTCGTCGGTCCAGTGACGGGGATCGTTCTCCTGAAAATTGAAGATCGCATTGGCGCGACCGATGCCTTCCAGCGAAAATTTCTCAATCAATTCCTGGAGCGACAGAATCTCCTTACCATCAGGCGGAGACCAGCCAAGCAATGCCAGAAAGTTCCGAAACGCCGCCGCCACAAACCCGCGGTCGCGGTAAGTAGTCAGCGAAACCACTTCACCGTGTTTACGTTTCGAGAGTTTACCTTTATTCGGCGCCAGGATAAGTGGTAAGTGCGCGAAATGCGGCACGGGCGCGTCCAGCGCCTGGTATAACAAAACCTGCTTGTGCGTATTCGTGAGATGGTCCTGACCGCGAATCACGTGGGTAATGCCCATCTCGATGTCATCAATAACCACCGACAGGTTGTAGAGGGGATGGGTATCCGACCGGAGCAGGACAAGATCTTCAATCTCGGAGTAGTCGCGCTCCTGTGGTCCGTATACGATATCTTCGAATTGAGTTTTCCCTTCGACTGGCACCTTCAAACGCACGGCAAATAGTTCGCCGGCAGCCGCCCGACGGTCAGATTCTTCGAGCGGCAGGTCTCGATAAGGATTGCTGCGCTGATCTGAGCCTTCAGCGGCCTGGGCCCGTGCGCGTTCGGCAATTCCTTGCTTAACAGTAGAGTCGTCTCGTTGTTCTTTGGGGGTAAAATCGCGATAAGCCTGCCCTTCTCTTACGAGGCGATGGGCGGCGTCACGGTGTTTTTCAGCGTTTTTGGACTGGAAGACGATCTCTTCGTCGTAGTCGAGGCCGAGCCATTCAAGTCCCTCGATGATTGAGCGGGTCGACTCTTCAGTCGAGCGTTGCAAATCAGTGTCTTCGATCCGTAGCAGAAACTTGCCGCCGGTCTTCCTCGCGAAGAGCCAGTTGAACAGAGCGGAACGGGCGGCGCCTATATGGAGGTAACCCGTTGGCGATGGAGCAAAACGAACGCGGTTCATGGGTGCAAAAAAGAACGAGTGCCAGGTAGGAGCTGACAAGCCTTTTACTTGTCATTCGTCGCTGATCACTCGTCGCTGGGTTTCTGGCGGAGATGAGAGGATTCGAACCTCTGAAGGGCTTTTGACCCTTAACGGTTTAGCAAACCGCCGCCTTCAGCCACTCGGCCACATCTCCGTGCTCGGGACTTCAGCAAAAACTCATTCTAATCGGGCATCTCAGATTGTCAAGGAAAGTGGCCCCTGCCCCCAAACACCAACGCAGTGTAGAATCAAGAACGATGGCCAAGCCCAAGTTGTCAAGGCGTGATTTTCTGACAGGCCTCGCCGCCGCGCCACTGGTTGCTGTCTCTGCAACAACAGCTTATGCGCGTCTGATCGAACCTTATAGTTATGAGATCTCACACACTGATATTTTTATTCGCGACCTGCCTGAACGATTTGAAGGCTTTCGTATAACTCAGATTACTGACGTTCACCATAGCCGCATCCTAAGTCTCGCTGAAGTTCACAGCATGGTCCAGCGGGCGCAGCAAACCCAGCCTGACTTAATCGCGCTCACGGGGGATTACACAACGGCGTACCGTCGTTATATCGAGCCCTGTGCGGAAGCACTAGGCAGACTGCATGCGCCCGAAGGCGTCTGGGCCGTACTCGGTAATCATGATCATTATACTGACCGGGAGTTAACCACCCGGGCGCTGAGGCGTACGCAAATTGAGGTGATGAATAATTCGAATACGATGATTCGCCGAGGCCCTGACGTGCTGCAACTAGTTGGAATAGATGATTGGTCGTGGGCTGGCACCGATTGGCAGCGGGCCATGGCTGGCATCGACTCGATCCGGCCCTCCATCCTTCTTTCGCATCAGCCTATGGTCCTGGACATGCAGCAAACGCGGGATGTTTCGTTGATTCTTAGCGGACACACTCACGGCGGCCAGATCCAACTGCCCGGCATCGGCGCGCCGGCTCATTGGTTTATGAAGGACCTGAAGTATAACGAAGGTCTTTTCAGACGTGGCGAAACGCAACTCTATGTTTCCCGCGGAACCGGAGTGATCGGATTGCCACTGCGGTTTGGCTCAAGACCGGAGATCGCCGTCTTACACTTGCGTCACGCGGTCACTGAAACAGCCAGAGGGTAGCCCTGTCACCTTGCCCGGCGGATCGCCATCAGCGTTAGATCATCATTGAGAATCCGTCCGTCGCAGAATGAGTTGAGCTCCTTAACGCACGTATCTATCAAAGATGCCGGCCGCATCTGCCGGTTTTCGAGCAAAAGATTTGACAACCGGTCTACACCGTATTCGCTGCCGGCGCCGTCAACAGTCTCAGATAGCCCGTCGGTGTATAAGAAGAGGGTATCGCCCTTCTCCATCTGCACTTGGCTGACGGAAAAATGTTCGGTGCAAAAGATACCAAGCGGCAAACTGGTAGCATCGATCTTTCGAGCCCCGTCCTTGTTGATCAGCAATGGTGGCAAATGTCCGGCATTACAGATCTCTACCTGGCCGTTGGCCGAGGCCTTGCCACATGCAAGCGTCGCGTAATGAGTAGGCAGCGTGCTTTCACAGAAGACGCGGCTCGCCCTCTCGAGCAAATGTTCGAGTGGGAGATTTATGGAGATCAGCGTACGAAACATTGCATGAAGGTGCGCCATCAGCATCGAGGCGGCAACCCCTTTTCCGGAAACATCCCCGAGGACAAAATGGAGGCTGCCGTCATCCCCTGGAATCAGGTCACAATAGTCTCCACTCACCAGACCAGCGGGACTGTAATGGAATGACACTTCCCAGCCGTCAATTGTGCGTGTCGCATCGGGAAGTAGTCCTTGCTGGATTCTAGATGCCAGTTGCAGGTCCTCCTCGAGGGCACGTTGTTCGTTTGGCGTCAGGTGGTCCAGACAGAACCTGGTTAAAGGATCTGCGATCAGCCTATCCGCCTCAACCGGGTCGTGACATACTTCGCAGAGACCATAGGACCCTGCCTCCATCCGGATCAGCGCTGCATCGACCTCGTGGAGCAGTCGTAGCAGTTCAGAAGCCTCTTGAAAAGCGTTAACGGCGGCTTCCAGTTTGTTACGGCGTTCGATGAGTTGTTCGCGCAGAACAGGTTCAATTACGGCTACCATCGGCTTGTTCCTTTTCTTGTTAGGCAACCATGCTTGCTGGGCGCGGTGCGCGTTGCAGTTGCACGGGAAGTTGAGTGGCGCAGCAGATCTTCATCAGGCGGGCGCGGTCGCGCTGCATCGCGGGGTCGTTGTCCAGCCAGGTTCGCACTTCCTGGAAAATTCGGGCGGCATAAGGGTCAGAGGGCTCGATGAGCCGGTAATGAATCCACTTTCCGTCACGCCGCGAAGAGACAACACCCGCCCGGCGGAGATACGCCAGGTGCCGCGAAATCTTTGGCTGATTTGTCTTCAGGACTTCGACGAAAAAGCAGACACAAACCTCGTCGTTACCCATTAGATTTATCAAGCGGAGGCGGGTGTAATCGGCGAGAGCTTTAAAGAGCAGCTCAATGTTGTACTCTCTGTTAGACATAGTTCCCTGGGTCTGTGAAGTTCAGTTAATTATTACGAACAAGCGCGGCGTTGAGTTCCCTCGGTAGTGGCTGACTTTTCAGCTTAAGTCAGCTTAAGCCTGTTCTTTTGCAGCGACGTTCCAGCAGAATCGTCTTGAATAGTATATACGGGTCAACGCATGTATCGTCAACCGCTAGAAGTCGTTATTAAAAAAAGGACCCGGCCCATTTAGGGGACTCGGGTCCTCATTTCTCCTGAAACTACGAAGTTACTACTGTGGATTCGTCTTGAATTTCTCGCGACGCTTCATCCTTTGTTCCATGTGAGACTTGCGCTGACGCTCAATTTCTGCGAGTTTAGCGCGCTGCTCGGGTGTCAGAATGTTATTCAACTCCGCTCTAACACCTTGCATTGAATTGTGAATCTCTTCGCGGAGCGCCTGCGCTCTAGCCTCATCTTCTGGCGTAAACGTTCCTGAAGCTCTCTTCTGGCGCAGTTGGGACAATTCATCGCGCTGTGCTTTGGTGCTTGCTACCTGTCGCTCAACAATCTCTCGGTATTGAGCGCGCTGCTCATCCGTAAGATCCAGTTGGCGTAGTGCGCGCATGCCGCCAGGCCCTCGCATTCGCTGTCCCGGGCCTCGACCTTCGCGCGGCCTCATCTTTCGTTGGGTAACGCCATCATCGCCTGGTGAACTCTGGGGTTGTTGAGCAAACACCATCGCACTCGCCACCAGTGTTAAGCTCAGGGCGCCGAGCAGGGATTTCGTAAAAGACATTTCCGTAATACTCCTTTTGTAGTTCCTGATTAATCTCTTGGGGAATTTGAAGGACTTAAAATATCGTCATCACGAGACTTTAGACGTAGGAGTAGGCGAATTGGTTTAAGAAAGGTTGACGAACGCACCCAAATAGTGGTACAGAGTCCTTTGCGATATAAAGTCGCTGGTTATGGCGCCAAGGTGTGATCCGGCGCCAGACTGAGAAGTAGTCAAAGCACATTAGGCAGGTTAGAATACGCCACGCCATGAGTCTCCTGGAAAAAATTCATTCACCCGCAGATCTGCGAAGGCTTCCACCCGATCACCTACAAACAGTTTCTGACGAGATACGGCAATACATTCTCGAAACGATGTCGCGAGTTGGTGGCCACACCGGCGCCTCACTAGGCGCTGTTGAACTGGCAGTGGCGTTGCACTACGCGTTCGACACACCGCGCGATCGGCTCGTGTGGGATGTTGGACATCAGGCTTATGCTCACAAGATTCTTACCGGGCGCCGGGAAATGCTGCCAACTATCAAACAGTACGGTGGCATCAGCGGCTTTTTGCGACGAGACGAATCAGAGTACGACACGTTCGGCGCGGGACACGCTTCAACCTCAATCTCGGCGGCTTTGGGAATGGCGATCGCTCGTGACCGCAAAGATGAACATCATCATGTTGTTGCCCTGATCGGCGACGCCTCCCTTGCCGGTGGTATGGCGATGGAGGCGATCAATCAGGCCGGCCATCTCAAAACACGTCTTATCGTTGTATTGAATGATAACGAGATGTCGATCGCGCCGGCCGTCGGTGCTTTAACGGGTTATTTGAATCGCATTCGTACTGCTCAGGGCTATCACCGGTTCAAGGACGAAGTGGGCGAAACGTTGCTTGCCATTCCTTCGCTCGGTGAGCGGCTGCACCACGCCGCGAAAACCATGAAGGACGCCATTGCGGCGGCGGTGCTTCCCGGAGCGCTCGTCAGTGAACTCGGGTTCAAATATATTGGGTATGTTGATGGTCATAATCCGCGCGCGCTGGTTGCCGCACTGCGCGAAGCACAGCACGTAAAAGATGGACCGGTAATTGTGCACGCGCTCACCACAAAGGGAAAAGGTTATCGCGAAGCCGAGCAGGACTATTATCGCTGGCATGCAACGGGACCATTTGATCTGAAGACGGGAAAGGCCGTGAAATCTGCCGCGCCGGCGCCGACCTACACTGCCGTATTCGGTCAGACGTTGTGCGAGTTGATGGCAAAGGACAAAAGGATTGTTGCATTGACAGCGGCCATGCCGGACGGTACTGGCGTATGCAAAGCCCTGGAGAAATTTCCCGAACGGGCTTTCGATGTTGGCATTGCTGAGCAGCACTGTGTGACTTTCGCTGCAGGCATGTCCTGCGAAGGGCTAAAGCCTGTTTGCGCGATCTACTCGACTTTCCTGCAAAGAGGTTTCGACCAACTGGTTCACGATGTTTGCATTCAAAACCTTGATGTGAAGTTCTGCCTGGATCGCGGCGGTATAGCAGGCGGCGATGGACCAACGCATCACGGCTTGCTCGATATTGCCTATCTTCGTGCTATTCCCAACATCGTAGTGATGGCGCCAAAGGACGAAGGCGAAATGCGAGACATGATGCTGACCATGATCGATCACGTCGGCCCGGCGGCAATGCGGTATCCCCGAGGCAATGGTGTCGGGGCGCCGCTGGACCGTGAACCGGAACTTCTCGAAATCGGCAAGGGCGAGATCCTGCGCGATGGGGGTGAAGTGGCAATCATCGCCTATGGTTCGATGCTTCACCCGTCATTAAGTGCGGCAGAGAATCTTGCCAAGGAAGGAATCGAGACCACGGTAGTCAATGCCCGGTTCGTGAAGCCACTTGACTCTCAGTTGCTGTTAGCGCTGGCGCGCACCAAGCGCTTGCTCGTGACCGTCGAGGAGGCCTACCTTGCCGGAGGGTTCGGGGCAGCCGTCCTCGAACTGCTCGAAGAGAACGGATTGCAGGACAAAGTTCGGGTAGTGCGAATGGGCATTCCCGATCGGCTTGTCTCGCACGGAGACCCTCGTCTCCTGTTGGCAAAATATGGCTTGGATGCCGATGGGATCTACACGCGCGTAAAGGAGAGCGTAGAGGTTCTTGAGGATCGCCGGGCCAGAGTTCTCAAAGTCCGAGGGTAGCAACTGCCACAAGCCCCACATCTTTAAATTTCCCTTCCCTAATGCCTCCTCCAGCACCCTTCGTGTTAAACAAACGCTGTATTTGTTGACTGTTTTGTTAACCAGTGGCATTATCTCGCGTGCAATCGATCCAGGATACCGTGTTTTCATCTTAAGTCATTCGGCTTTGCCCCGATTTTGACCTCTCACATAGCGACCGAAACCCGACATTTCGCTTAGCTGTTTCTCTTTCTGCGCGTTCGCGCGCTTGGGTGCTCATCTCTATGAAGAAGTATGAATTTCGGCAACAAGAGTGTATTCACCAGGACGACAACGTCGAAGGGGCCTTCTACAACGGGGTATTCTACGTTCAGGCGCTCCAGCGTCTCCCCGTAGATGCCGCTGTAGAGATGGCGAGAAAAGTGGGTTCGTTCTTTTGGGCTGATGCGCCAAATATTCTGGTCTGGCTCTGTAACGACTGTGCCACGGAATTGCGCCTCACTGAAACGCCCCGCGCCATGAGCCAGGCTGCTCGACGGCAAGCTTAACTCCGTGGACCGGTTTTCGCTTGCGGCGGGTGGACAAAGAGGGGGACGTCTGCGCTAAATTCGCTTTCGGATGAAGCGCGAGCGGATAGACAAACTTCTGGTTGAGCGCGGGCTGGTGGAATCGCGAACCAAGGCACAGGCCCTCGTGATGGCCGGTAGGGTGCTGGTCAACGACCAATTAGTCTCTAAGCCCTCCGAACTCTACCTTCCGGATGCGTTCATTCGATTAAAGGGCGCCGACGATCCGGCTTCCCGGTACGTCAGTCGTGGGGGTCTGAAGTTAGAAGCCGCCCTGGCTCAATTTCAGATCAAAGTTGACGGTCTGATCTGCCTTGACGTGGGTTCTTCGACCGGGGGCTTTACCGATTGCCTGCTTCAGCAGGGCGCCCGGAGAGTGGTTGCGGTCGATGTGGGTCACAACCAACTCGACTGGCGATTACGAAACGATCCGCGCGTCGAAATAAGGGAGGGTATCAACGCACGGCATCTTCGCGCCGCGGAATTCGCCGATCGATTCGACCTAATCGTGATGGATCTCGCTTTTATTTCAGCGACAAAAGTTCTACCTGCTGTTGTTCCACTCGCGAAGGAATCCGGTTACCTAATCGTTCTGATCAAACCGCAATTCGAGGTCGGGCGCAGAGAGGTTGGGAAGGGCGGAATAGTCCGAGAGCCCGAGAAACATGCCCGTGTCATTGAGAATGTAAACCGCGCCGCCGCGGGACTGGATCTGGAACTTAAAGG
Organism: Pyrinomonadaceae bacterium; assembly: GCA_035512935.1. GTDB lineage: Bacteria > Acidobacteriota > Blastocatellia > Pyrinomonadales > Pyrinomonadaceae > PSRF01. The sequence goes on from DATKDA010000070.1 coordinate 33,138, forward strand.
GCTCATGGAATCCCCGATAACCGGGGCTGAAGGCAATGTCGAATTCCTGGCTTTCTACCAGCGAATCGAGGCGGAAAAAAGCTAGGCTTTAGCTCAAAGCACGGCAGCCGCCGAAGATCACAACGAGCCGAACCAATGCCCTCTTTTTCGTGTTTTTCTGGTCAGCCCACTTCGTTGACACTCAAAACCGGCACGCGTATTATCCCGGCATCCATAGGATTAGCAGCTTATTTTAACTCGACCTTGTTCTCGCTTAGATCAAAGGCGCAGACAGTACGAGGGCCTCTTTAACCGGCAGAACTGATGACCACTTCCGCGGTAAAACGGATTGGGATTGTGGTTAAACCGCATCAGCCGGACGCGCTAAAGACTGTCTGCGACGTAGTAGATTGGCTCCATAAGCGAGGAATCAAGGCTGTGGGTGGGCCGCAGCACGATCGACTTGCCATCGAAAAACAGACCGGTTGTGCGTTAGAGATACTTCCGGATCAGGAGCTGGCAGCAAACGTTGATTTGATGCTGGTACTGGGCGGCGATGGGACCATGATTGCCACAGCGCGCATGGTGGGGGATACCGAGGTCCCGGTACTGGGGGTAAATTACGGCGGCCTGGGTTATCTAGCCGAGTTTCGCATTGAAGAGTTGTATATAGCGCTTGAGTCGATACTGCAACAGGATTACCGGCTCGACAAACGGGTAATGCTTGCTGTCGAGTTGAGACGCGGTGAAGAACCGGTCATCCGCAACCGCGTGCTCAACGACGTTGTCATTAACAAATCGGCACTGGCCCGAATCATCGAAATCGAAGCCTACCTGAACGGTCAATTCGTCAATTCATTCCGAGCCGATGGTCTAATTGTTTCGACGCCAACCGGTTCGACTGCCTACAACCTCTCTGCCGGGGGGCCGGTAATCTATCCTTCCATGAATGCAATCGTCGTCACTCCGATTTGCCCTTTTACGCTTTCGAATCGACCAATTGTGGTTCCCGACGACGCAAAGATCGAGCTTTTTCTAAAAACGCCGAACGAAGAGGTCGCTTTAACTCTCGATGGACAGGTTGGCTTTCCCCTGAAAGTCGAAGATCAGATTGTGATCCGCAAAAGCCGGACTACCTTTAATCTTGTTCAGCCCACCAATCGAAACTATTTCGAAGTTTTACGAGATAAGTTGCGTTGGGGCAGATAGGCCGCAGAACGTTTGCTCATCCGAGAGAATTATTCTTGACTCCTTACAACGCCACTAGTCACTACCACCCCATATGTCAAACGATCAGAGCAAGCCGCGCGTCGATGCCGACGCTTTTGAGCGTGAAATTACAACCGATCTCGATGAAGAGACGCCCGACAAGCCTAAAGGCCTAGCGCTTCACAATCGCATACTGATTGGCTTGGCCATCGGCGTCATTGCCGGGGTAACAGTCAATTATTTCCTTGGCGGCGATCACCCACGCGTGGTCTGGGTGGTTGACAACATAACGCAGCCCGTGGGCCAGCTCTTTCTCCGCTTGCTGCTCATGATCGTGGTGCCGTTGGTGTTCTCCTCGCTGATTGTAGGCATCGCCGGAATTGGGGACATTCGGAAGCTGGGACGCGTTGGTCTGAAGTCGTTTGGTTACACGCTAATTCTTTCTACCATTTCCGTTGTCATCGGCCTCACTCTGGCAAACACCATTAGACCAGGTGAACGCATCGATCCCTCGACCTCCGCGGCATTGCAGGAACGCTATGCCACGGTTGCCTCAAAGACTGTTGCCGATGCGACGAAGACCGGGGCAGCGACAACGCCGTTGATGGCTGTAGTAGAGACGATTGTGCCTAAGAATCCGTTTGCAGCCGTCGCCGGGGAAAACCCAAACATGCTTCAGCTCATGTTCTTTGCGCTCATTATCGGGATTGCCATCACGCTGATTCCGGTGACAACAACGGCGCCCTTATTGCGCGTTTTTGAGGCAGTCTACCAGGTGACGGCCAAAGTCATCCAGATAATCATGAAATTCGCGCCCTACGCGGTGGCCTGCCTGCTTTTCAATAATACCGCGCGTTTTGGACTGGATCTGCTTCAGGCGCTGACGTGGTTCATGGTTACGGTACTTTTGGGTCTGGCGCTCCATATGTTTGGGGTGTATTCGCTCTCGATCTACTTTCTCTCGCGCCTGTCTCCGCTGGAGTTCTTCCGAAGAATCAAGACCGTAATTCTGACGGCCTTTTCGACTTCGTCATCAAACGCGACCTTGCCTACAGCTTTGCGTGTTTCTGAAGAGAATCTTGGCGTGCCCCGCGAGATCAATAGCTTTGTGCTTACCGTTGGGGCCACCGCTAACCAGAATGGCACCGCTCTTTATGAGGGAGTGACGGTTCTGTTTTTGGCCCAGCTTGCGGGCATAAACCTTTCATTGGGCCAGCAACTGATGGTGGTCTATCTTGCGATTCTTGGGGGTATCGGCACCGCCGGCGTGCCTTCCGGCTCGATACCTTTTATTATCGCGGTACTGGTAACGGTTGGAGTAAACCCAGCACTAATTGCGATCATTATCGGAGTGGATCGGATCCTGGACATGTGCCGAACCACGTTGAACGTAACAGGCGACATCACCATCGCTACGTACGTGGCCCGGTCGGAGGGTTATGAACTGCTAAAGACGCACACACCCCCCATCGAACAGGCAGGAGTCGTTATGCCACTACCTCGAGCAGAAGGCTGAATAAACGTTTGGTAACACTTGCGCCACAATCTCAGCACAGATTACCGCTAAAGGCTCAGGGATTGAATTGAATGGAGGGCAAAGATGGTCTTTCCGATTAGAGACGATAACACCGGGCGCACGATCACCCCGATCGTGAACTACGTTTTGATTGCTATCAACCTTTTGATCTTCATCTTCCTTCAAGGACTCGGCACAAACGATGAATTTACGTTTGCCATGTCCACTGTTCCGGCTGAGATTCTCAGTGGGGAAGACATCGTGACGCCCGATCGCGAGGCAGTGCTTCCGACTGGTCAGCGAGTCCCAATCCCAGGTTTAAAGCCGACGCCGATATCGGTCTACCTGACACTAATCACCTCGATGTTCATGCATGGCGGCATTGCTCACATCTTTGGCAACATGCTCTTCCTCTGGATCTTCGGGGATAATATTGAAGACCGAATGGGGCACGTGCGTTATTTGGTCTTCTATCTCATATGTGGCGTGCTTGCCTCATTGGCCCACGTTTTCACAACTGCGACGCTTTCCGACTCAGGCGGCATGCTGATCCCCAGTCTGGGGGCTTCGGGAGCAATCTCAGGCGTTCTCGGGGCCTATCTGCTATTGCATCCTTCGCGACGCGTGACGGTAATCCTGTTTCGCATACTCACGGACGTCCCAGCTTATGTAGCAATCGGGATCTGGTTTGCTTTTCAGTTGATCAATGGCCTTGGCATGCTCGGCAGCGGCTCGCAGCAGGGCGGTGTGGCCTACGCTGCTCACCTCGGCGGCTTCATTGCCGGGGTCGTGCTCGTCAAGCTCTTTACTATCGGACGGGAAGGCCGAACGGCTTAAGAAAGGTGGTCTTGGGGTCTTTGGTCTTGGGTCTTGGGTCTTAGGACTTTGCCTGAAACCAAAACTGAAGATGAAAGTCGAAGGCCTAAGGCCAAAAACCTGCATTGTTAAATTGCCCGAGCAGGACAGCCTCAGTTAAGATCGTTTTCCGAGGAGCTATTTATGTCGCTTACGGATGCTGCACTGCCACCGGCAAATCAGCAAGGCTTGGATATTCGTTCTACTCCGCGCGCGGAGATGCGCCTCTATCCCCTCGATACTTTTCCTTACGAGTACCCGGGACGGGAAATCAGGATCACCTTCGAGATCCCGGAGTTCACAGCAATATGTCCGTTCTCTGACTTTCCCGACTTTGCCACCATTCGCCTCGAATATATTCCCAACGAACGGTGCGTCGAACTAAAGAGTCTGAAGCTGTACATCAACTCATTTCGAGAAGTAAAAATCTTTCACGAGCATGTCATGAACGTGATCCTCGACGATTTCGTGCGTGCCTGTGATCCTTTGAGTGTTGAGCTCGAAGGCGATTTTCACGTGCGAGGAAATATAAAAACGGTCGTCCGGGCCAGCTACAAGAAGCCTTAATTTGACACTCACCGCCCATGAGCAACACCACAATTTTGATTATCGGCGGCATCGTGCTAGCGGCGGTATTCATCCTCATCGCCAGGCTGGCGGTCCGGCTTATGACCCGGCTGGTCATTGTAGGAGTAATCCTGATTGCATTGCTGGGTGGTGCTGGCTTTCTGTGGTGGGCTAATCGCTTGACTTCTGAGCCACCTGGGAACCGGCAGCCTATGAAGCGCGCAAACACACGCTGATTCGCAAGGGCAAAACATTCATGTCTAGACACACTTTGACTCCAACCGAGGGTGTAACTCCCGGCATCGGTTTCTACCTTGCTGGTATGGAAGAGGTACGGGGCCAACTTCCCGAGATAGTTCAGGGGATGAGCGCAGTCGAGATCAGGCAACGAGCAGTACCTGGCGCCCACTCCATTGGCGCGCTAATACTTCATATCGCCGAAGCCGAGTGGTGGTGGCTACAATGCGTTGTTTCCGGCCACAAGCTGACTGCCGAGGATCGTCAGTCGCCATACTGGGATGTACTGAAAGATCCCGACGGTTTCGCCGCCAAAGGTTTCTCTGTGGAGTTTTGTCTGGGAGAGGCAGCAAGAATTCGTGTACAGACTCGCGCTGTGCTCGCAGGCTTCTCAGACGAAGACCTGGAACGCGTCTTTAGTTTTGAAAGGCGGGGTGTTGCCCACGAACACACTTTGCGCTGGATCCTGCATCATCTGATCGATCATGAGGCCCAACACAAGGGGCAGATATTGATGCTTAAGCGTTTACTGGCTCAGAGCAAATAACCACATTAGCTTTAAAGTAGAACGTTACTTATCGGGGCCAGGTACTAAAGCCGTATTGTGAACTACAAAGTAATCAGAACCTCTGAGGAACTCCGCAAAGCTGTAGAAGCACTGGCCGTGCACCAAGCCATCGGCCTCGATACCGAAACAACCGAACTGGACCCTTACACATCACGCCTGCGCCTTATTCAACTTGCCGCCCCGGATGGCGTCCACATTATCGATATGGATGCGTTTGCCAATGGGAACCTGGCGCAAAGTGACGCCCTCGCTACATTGCGGGCACTGCTCGGTGCGCCGCGGCCGATCAAGATCGCTCACAATGCCAAGTTCGACGCGAAGTTTATTAAGCACAATCTGGGCGCTGATTTGGGCGGCCTCTTCGACACCTTGCTTGCGAGTCAATTGATTAGCGCTGGTGACATCGAAGAGCGGCATGGGCTTGAGACGGTGGCGGCCCGTTACCTGAACGAATCGGTGGACAAGAGCGAGCGGCTCAGCAACTGGAACTTCGAATTGTCGGAAGCCCAGTTGGAATATGCCGCACGCGACGCGGCGATTTTGCTTCCGCTTCGTGAAAAGCTGATTGAGCGGTTGAAGACTGGGTCGCTCGTCAAGTGTGCTCAGCTAGAATTTGAATGTGTCCCGTCGGTTGTTGATATTGAGTTGGCCGGGTTCTACATGCACAAAGACCGGTGGCTTCGCCAATTAGCATTGGTCGAGAAGCGCCGTGCTCAACTTGCGGAAGAGTTGCAGGAAGTGCTTGCCGAGGAATCGGCCCAGGGATCGCTCTTTGGGCCACAACGAGCAGACATCAATCTTGATTCTCATCAGCAGCTAACGCAGGCTCTCGAACGGTTGGGAATTCCCGTACCTGATTCGACGCGCAACTGGAAACTGCAACCGCTGGCGGCACAGTACCCGGTGATTGCCACGCTGTTGGAGTACCGCACAGTTCAAAAGGCCCTCACCAGTTACGGTCAGAACATGATCGAGCTGATTAATCCGGTCACCGGAAGGCTGCACGCTGACTTTCGGCAGATTGGCGCGCCGACCGGCAGATTTTCATGCACGAATCCCAACATCCAGCAGGTACCCCACGCGGTTGAATACCGGCGTTGCTTCAGCGGCCATCCCGAAGGGAAGAAACTGGTTATCGCAGACTATTCGCAGATTGAACTGCGCATCCTCGCCGAGTTTTCAGGAGATACAGGCTTCATTAACGCATTTAATTCAGGCGCCGATCTTCATCGCGTGACGGCGGCACAGGTTTTCAATGTCGCGGCGGATCAGGTGACTCCAGACCAGCGTTCATTTGCCAAGGGATTAAACTTTGGGGTGGTCTACGGCATAGGGGCTCAGCGGTTTGCCTTGATGACGGGTTTGACGGTGACGCAGGCTGAAGACGTCCTGCGCCGGTACTTTGCCACTTATCGCCAGCTCGATAGTTACTTGCGAGAAGCGGCTAACCGCGCCGTACGTGAGCGGCAGGCCAGGACGGCTTCGGGACGGTTGGTCCGTTTCCGTTTCGACGAAGAGGATCGCCAGCAGATATCGATGACGCAACGTAACGGCAAGAATACGCCGATTCAAGGGACTAGCGCTGACATCCTAAAGCGCGCCCTCCGTTTGCTGAGAGACGAATTGCGAGAGACAAGCGGCAAGGTGGTAAATATCATTCACGACGAAATCGTGGTGGAAGTGGACGCTGATGAAGCTGAGGAGGTCGCGCGCCGAGTCGAACGCGCAATGTGCGTCGCCGGTGAAGAATACCTAAAGACAGTTCCGGTTAAGGTCGAGACAGAGATAGCGTGTGAATGGGTTAAGTAACTATACGGGGATGGGAAGATGGGAGGCCGGCGGAGACGGGCCGGGGGGACGCCAACATGAGGGACGCCCAACTCTTGACAGCGGTCCCTTTAGCATCTATACCCTCACGAACTCATGGTCACTACCACAAAGGAAGCGCCTGCCAAACTTGTACGCGGCCTGGGCCGGCTGGATGCGACGATGATCGTAGTCGGCTCGATGATTGGCTCGGGAATATTTATCGTTTCAGCAGAGTCGTCAAGACTTGTCGGTTCACCGGGTTGGCTCTTAGTCGCTTGGGCCCTTGCCGGATTGCTTACTATCACGGGCGCCCTTTGTTGTGCTGAGTTGGCTGCAATGTGGCCCCGCGCCGGCGGCCAATACGTTTTCCTGCGCGAGGCCTACGGACCCACGACTGGATTTCTCTTCGGCTGGTCGCTCTTCCTGATCATTCAAACTGGCACGATAGCGGCAGTAGCTGTAGCATTCGCTAACTTTATGGGTGTCCTCACCGATGTGGTTTCAGCCGATCGCTATCTGATCGCACCAAAGGCCTTTGGTGGTTACGCCATCAGTCTCTCGACTCAGCAACTCGTTGCCATCGTTATGATTCTATTCCTTACCCTCACCAACACGCGGGGATTGAAGCTCGGCAAACTGATCCAGAATACTTTTACATTTACCAAAACGGCTGCGTTGCTCGGGCTAATCATTATCGGTGTGGCATTGGGTTGGAACGATGGGAGCGCTGCGTTTACTTCATCGTGGTGGCAACCCTGGCTGAATGGTTGGGAGCCTGAGCCGTCACAACTCGGTTTCGAGCCAACAAGCTGGGGAGCCCTTGGCGCCGCACTCGCGATGTTGCTTGGCAGGGCGATGGTTGGACCTCTTTTTTCGCAGTCAGCATGGAACAATGTCACATTTACAGGCGGCGAAGTGGAAGATCCGGGCCGCAATCTGCCGCGGGCCCTCTTAATCGGATGTGGTCTGGTGGTGGCGCTCTATCTGCTCGCAAACCTCGCTTACGTGGTGACGCTGCCGTTCGCTGATATTCAAAATGCACCGCAAAACCGCGTTGCAACTGCCACGATGCAAGCGATCCTCGGCCCGCGTGGCACGATCCTGATGGCCATCGCAATCATGATCTCGACTTTCGGCTGCAATAACGGACTGATCCTGGCCGGCGCGAGGGTCTACTATGCGATGGCCCGTGACAACCTCTTCTTCAAGAGCATTGGTACATTGAATTCCAGGCATGTACCGGCGGTAGCCTTGATTACGCAGGGCGTGTGGGCTGCATTCTTAACGTTGCCGAGAACAGTAACCACCGATCCACGCACAGGCTCGGTGATCTACGGCAATGTCTACACACAACTTCTGGAGTACATCATTTCAGTCGATATGGTCTTCTACGCGCTGATGGTGGGAGCGGTGATCGTCATGCGCCGAAAGGCTCCGCAGATCAAGCGACCGTATCGCACGTTTGGGTACCCGCTAGTACCTCTGATCTATATCACCCTGGCGTTGCTGCTCGTTCTTGATCTAGCCTACCTTGTACCCCGAACGTCTGGCATTGGCTATCTGCTGGTACTAAGCGGCATTCCCATCTATCTGATCTGGCGCCGTCGATCCAATGCTACAGCGACCGGGAGTGACTCCATGCCGCTGGGGTAGTGTGATCGTGAGAGCGACTGGAGGTGATTAAGCAATGGAGAAGTACCTCTTCCTTTTCATATTATGGCTGATGGTCGGAGGTCTAGCCGGCCCTTCCGGGCAAGATTCGCGTCCCAACAAATCAGGGCCTCGTATCTATCGGATAATTCTTCCGGTGCCGGACATCGCGCAGGCCGCAAAATTCTATGCCGATTTATTCGGCGCCGAAGGGTTTCGCGTCTCCGCCGGCCGGCACTATTTCGATTGCGGTGGGGTCATCCTTGCGCTTTACGACCCGAAAGCAGACGGCGATAATACTGAGCCCCGTCCGAACCTTGAACACGTCTATTTTGCAGTCAACGATCTCGAGGGCTTTTACAAGCGGGCAGAACGGGTCGGCGGGCTTAGTAAAGAGGTTGGCGACGCGGAGTTGCCGATGGGCAAGATCGCGAAGCGACCCTGGGGAGAACGTTCGTTCTATATGCAGGACCCGTTCGGTAACCCCCTATGTTTTGTGGATGAGAAGAGCCTATTCACTGGCCCTCAATCATCCGAGTGAGGCGCGGTTAAGCACGCCCGGCTGATCCTTCAGGCGACCCAGGTTTGAAAACTGACAGCAGGAACACCTCAAATCCTCGACACGTCCTACTTGACACTATGCGCGAGGCTCAAATAGTCTTGCAGAGTCTCAGGTTCTACCTGACTGGAGCTATCCTGCCGATCCAATCCGAGGAAGACAAGGAACCCACTCAAAATGATTAAGGAACAGATTGTTTCTCTCGTTACGGAGAAGCGTGCCCACGTAGGCGTCATTGGCCTGGGTTACGTTGGTTTGCCTTTACTGGTCGAATTTGCTCGTTCCGGATTTAATGCCACAGGCTTCGAAGTTGATGCGCAGAAGGCAGGTCGAATCAACTCGGGCGCTTCCTATATAGGCGACGTGGACAGCAAGCTGATCAAGGAGTTGGTGGACCGGGAACGTCTGCGAGCCACCACCGACTTTGATCATCTTAAGGAATGTGACGCAATCATTATTTGCGTTCCTACCCCATTGCGCAAAACAAAAGAGCCGGATGTATCTTATATCCTGGCGGCCGCCGAAGAGATCACGAAGCGACTGCGACGCGGGCAGGTGATCATCCTTGAATCAACAACCTACCCTGGCACTACAGACGAGGTACTGTTGCCGATGCTCGAGCAGACGGGATTAAAACTGGACCAAGATTTTCTGCTGGCGTTCTCACCCGAACGAGTAGACCCGGGCAATCCACAATTTCAGACGCACAATATTCCCAAGGTGGTCGGGGGCGTGACTGAGGATTCAACTGACGTAGCCGCCCAACTCTATTCCCAGATCGTCAACGATGTCCACGCCGTTAGTTCGGCGCGCGTTGCAGAGGCCGCAAAGCTGCTCGAGAACACCTTTCGGGCCGTTAACATTGGTATGGCGAACGAGATGGCTCGGCTTTGTTACGCGCTAAACATTGACACGTGGGAGGTGATTCGCGCGGCTGCGACCAAACCGTTCGGCTTCATGCCCTTCTACCCGGGACCGGGAATCGGAGGCCACTGTATTCCACTCGATCCTCATTATCTGTCATGGAAGGCTCGCCAGCATGGTTTTGACTCCCGCTTCATCGGATTGGCCGAGGAAGTAAATTCGCGCATGCCGGAGCACGTTGTACAATTGGTTGCTGACGGACTCAATGACGAGCGAAAGGCAATGAATGGCGCCCGAATTCTGTTACTGGGGGTCGCCTATAAACGTGATATTGATGACGTCAGAGAGAGTCCGGCCCTATCAATAATCGATCGTCTGCGCGCGAAAGGAGCAGAAGTTAGCTATCACGATCCTTTCGTTAAAGAACTGCGGTTTGATGATACTCATATTCAGGGAAGTAGCGAGCCGCTACATTCGGTTCCCCTCACTGATGAAGAGCTGCGCGCCGCTGACTCGATAGTGATAGTCACGGATCACAGCGGAATCGATTACCAACGCATTTGTCAGCTAGCTTCGCTTGTTGTGGATACGCGGAATGCCCTTAACGGAGATCTCAGGCGTGATAGTTGTGCGCGGATAATTCGGTTGTGATTAAAGTAATCAGCGTAGTGGGGGCACGGCCTAACTTCATGAAGGTGGCCCCCATCGTAGCAATAATGAAGCGGCGTCCAACTCAGTTTGCTCCGCTTATTGTTCATACGGGCCAGCATTACGACGCGGCGATGTCAGACGCGTTCTTCCGCGACCTCAATCTCCCGCAGCCTGATGTGTACCTCGGCGCAGGTTCCGGATCTCATGCTGCCCAAACTGCGGCAGTGATGGAAAGATTCGAACCCGTCATCCTCGAGCACCAGCCGGATTGGGTGCTCGTAGTCGGTGACGTAAACTCAACGCTTGCCGCCACGCTTGTTTCTGTAAAGCTGGGCGTAAAAGTCGCCCATGTTGAGGCCGGTCTGCGGAGTCGTGATCGCACAATGCCGGAAGAGATCAATCGCTTGTTGACTGATCAAGTTGCTGACCTTCTCTTCACCCCTTCCGAGGATGCCAATGAAAACCTCCGCGCCGAGGGCATCCCGCCGGAGCGAATCCGATTGGTTGGCAATGTCATGATCGATTCCCTGCTCAAGCACCTTGAGCAGGCCAAAGCGTCGACTATTCAAAAAGATCTGGAACTAAAGGGGCAGGATTATGCGGTGTTGACCCTTCACCGGCCCTCCAATGTAGATGGGACTGAAACGTTTACGCGCATCGTTGCTTCCCTTGAAGCGATTTCGCAACGGGTGCGGGTGATTTTTCCAGTACACCCACGCACGCGCAAGATGATCGCTGACTTTGGTTTCGAAGAAAGAATTGTCAATGCAGGTCTGCGGCTGATCGAACCCCTTGGTTATCTCGACTTTCTCAGTCTTCTTAGCGCCGCGCGACTAGTGTTGACCGATTCAGGCGGGATTCAGGAAGAGACTACCGTACTTGGCATTCCGTGTCTGACGCTGCGCGAAAACACCGAGCGTCCGATCACCGTTTCACAGGGAACGAATACCATTGTTGGAACAGATCCGCAGAGGATCGCGAATGCTGCGTTTGCCGCCCTTGATCAAGATCAGCCAGGAAACCATCGAATTCCACCGCTCTGGGATGGGCGTACAGCCGAGCGGATCGTTGAAGCATTAACTGAATGACCTGAGTCGGGCGCCTAAAACTCCGCGCAGCATCGACAAATATAATGCTACTTTGAGGCTCGCTTGGCGGCCTACATTTGCGCTGAGCAGCTATGTTCACCAAAATCAGCCTGTGAATGTGACAGAACCCCGCTGGTACAGAAGCAATGCGGCAAAGGGGACCGATGGTGCGCTCATTGTTTGCCTTTTTCTTTTGGCCTTGTTCGCACCCCACTCGATTGCAGCCACGCAGACAGTCTGGCTGCTCGGCATACTGCTCTGGGTCAGTCGGCTTGTTCTCTTCCCCGCGCCTCCCGTCTCTCGGACACCGCTTGATTACGCCTTGCTTGGGTTTTTCATTCTATCGGGGATCTCGGCATTCCTCTCCTACGAGCCATTCGTATCAATCGGAAAACTTCGCGCGGCAAGTCTATTCACGATTGTCTATCTGGTGGCCCAGAATATTCACACGCGGCGCCTTGTTCGACTTCTGGTAGTTACAATCGTAGCCTCGTTCATGGTCAATGTTCTTTATACCGGAGGTGAACGCCTTGTCGGGAGGGGCGTAAGACTCGACGTGTTGCATGCTGAGAGCCCTCTCCGCGCAGGTGGCGTGAAACCAGGCGACACTTTGCTCGAGATTGATGGACAGGAAATCAGAGCTCCCGAAGACCTCTTGACGCCGCTTTCATTGCCAGACAAGCCGACGTCAAATATCAAGGCTTATCGGCTGGAGGCGTTTCCGAAATTCGCGGTTGAACGAGGACGATTCCTCGAGGGAAGCACCGCCCAGCAAAAATTGGGTATAGACGAGTGGTCCAGAGGTCGCGATTGGCGCGCTTCAGGCTTTTACGGTCATTACATAACCTACGCAGAAGCATTGCAGTTGGTCCTGGCCATCGTCGTCGGGCTGATTGTAAGTTTACCCTCAAGGCGAGGCTGGCCGGCAATTCTACTTCTTATAAGCCTCGCGGGCCTCTTATACGCGTTGTTACTGACCGTGACGCGGGCGTCGTGGCTTGCATTTCTCATTTCATCAGCCGCTATTTTAATGCTGAGCGTCAGCCGGCGAACTACTGTTATTATCGGTGCCCTGGCGATACCTCTCGTGCTAAGCGGGCTCTTCGTGCTTCAGCAAAAACGCAACGTCGGCTTCTTCGACCGCCAGGATCAATCAACAACCTGGCGCGAGACAGTGTGGATTGAAGGATTATCCCTTCTGGTTAGTAACCCTCGTCATCTTATCGTGGGCGTGGGAATGGATTCGATAAAAAAACGTAGTCAAGAGTGGGGACTGTTTGATCAAGGCCGCTTACCCATGGGTCACATGCACTCAAATATCTTGCAGCTTGGACTCGAGCGTGGCATTCCCGCTCTAGTAGTGTGGCTCATCTTGCTTGGTCTCTATGCGCGGCTCCTGCTCAGAATGAACCGCCGCCTATCCAAAACAGATCAGAGTCGCGATGTGAATGATGACCTCAATCCACCCCTATTTAACCTCGGACCATGGATCGAGCGTGGCTTAGTGCTCGGCGCGTTTGGTGGCCTAGCTGGTTTCTTTGCCAGCGGTCTGGTCCACTATAACTGGGGCGATTCGGAAGTTGTGATGATTCTCTATTTCATTATGGGGCTGACATTGGCCCTGAACAGATTGCATGAAAGGGAATCAGATAGGGGTAGCAGGGCGTGAAGGATACCCCAGAAGTTCTGCCACAGAAGATGTCCGCCAAGGATGTATCGGCTGATTCTCCTCTGTCCGTGATTAACTCCCGCATCAAAGTTGCTCTGCGCGGAGAGTTACGACCCGTGGATGTTGCCCGTGAAGTTCTTTGGCGAAGTAAATGCAGATTCAGGAGGATGCGAGAGCGGCAGATCATTGGAGCACTTGCCGATCAACCGGCGCGACTGCACCCAGAATTTGCTTCCTTGTCGCCAACCGCTTTGCTCCGGGACTTTGGCGAACGCAAGCAGCCGATTTTATTCCCTGGCTTCGAAGCCCAAGTGGCTACGGCAGCTCTCCAGCAAGAATTATTTCCCGAAGAGACCCGCCTGCTGGTGGAATCTGCCAACCGGATAGTAAAGGAGCACTCTTGGGAGCTACTTGGATTAGGTGAGACGCACTTTGGCAAGACGGTGAACTGGAGCCGGGATCCCCTTTCGGGACGAGAATGGCCACAGGATTTCCATGCTGAGATAAAGCTCTGGCGCAATGACGGTTCCGATATCCGAACACTTTGGGAGCTAAATCGTCTCGGCCACTTCCTTACGCTGGCTCGAGCGTACGCAGTCACGCGTGATGAGCAGTTCGCTGAAGAGTTCTTCAGCCAGATTGCCAGTTGGCGTGAGCAGAATCCTGTGGGTCAGGGGGCAAACTGGTCCAGCGCTATGGAGGTTGCCTTGCGAGCGCAGAACTTAATCGGCTCGCTGGCGCTCTTTCGCAGTTCCGCCTGCCTGAATGAAGACAGACTGCTGACTCTTCTAACAATGCTCGAGCAGCATGGCGCACACATTGAGCGCAACCTGGAGTTCTCTTACCTGGCAACCAGCAATCATTATCTGTGCGGTATCGCAGGTCTACTCTGGATTGGTCTGTATGTTCCTCAGCTCGAAGCTGCTACCCGATGGTACGAATGGGCATTCAAGGAACTATTGCACGAGATGGACAAGCAGGTCCTCGGAGACGGCGCGCACTATGAAGCTTCGACAGGTTATCACCGCTTAGTAGTCGAGCAATGTCTCTACAGCCTTGTTCTCTGTCGGGCAAACGGTCTGGAAGTTCCTGAGAGTTATTGGAAGAAATTAAGGTCAATGCTCGGATATATGAGGGGCTACCTTCGAAGCGATGGAATGGCGCCTCTAATCGGCGACTCAGACGCTGGACAAGTTATGCCCTTGAGGCATCGAACTGCTGACGATCATGCTTACGTTATCGCAATCGGGGCAGCGGTCTTTAGCGAACCTGCTTTAAAGGAGAGTGGTGCGTCCAAACCGGAAGAGTTGTTATGGATTCTCGGGAAAAAAGGGATAGATACCTTCGATTCGTTGGTGGGAAATAACGACCTCTACTCGCAGGCGTTTCCGGAAGTTGGCGTCTATGTACTTCGTAACGATGACTTATATCTTTCATTGACGGCCAGTGGACCGGGTTTGAAAGGCCGCGGCTCACATCGCCATAACGATGTTCTCAGCATTGAAGTCTCTGCATGTGGCCGGCCATTCATTGTTGATCCAGGAACGTACGTTTACACCGCCGAACTTCGAGAGCGGCATCTTTTTCGCTCAACTGCTTACCACTCAACCATTCAGATTGATGAAGTTGAGCAGAATAAAATCGATGAAAGTCGACCTTTCGTAATCGGTAATGAAGCACAACCGCGGCTGTCGGATTGGCGAACCGATCAAGATCTTGATCGCGTTATCGCTGAACACTACGGTTATCTGCGGCTGCCTGAACCCGCAACTCATCGGCGTACGGTGACTTTCGCAAAAGGCGAGCGCTACTGGTTTATCGAAGATGAAATTCTCGGTAGCGGTGAGCATGCGATCACTGCACGGTTTCACTTTGATGCTGGTCTTGAAGTGGAGTTCTATCCTGGCAACTGTGTAGTTGCCACGGACCTGACTACCGGAGCGCGGCTATTTGTATGCCCCGATAAATCTGACCTCGAGGGGCGATTGGAACAACAATTCACTTCCAACGACTATGGCGCCAGGGTCGGATCAGTTTCGGTAGCCTGGAGTATCCAGGCCAAGTTACCGTGCAACTTGAGCTGGACACTCATCCCCGTTTGTTCGGGTGAAAATGAAGATGAAAGACTTAATCAGTTAAGGTGTCGCTGGTAGTAACTGAGGTGTCTTAAACGGAGCTCTGCTATGTGTGGCATCTGTGGAGTTTGGGAATACGGAGCGACTGAAGGGCGCGTTGAGCAGCCGCTGATCGAGCGGATGCGCGACGAGATGCAGCACCGTGGTCCTGACGATGCCAGCTCCTTGATATTCGATGAAGGTCATGGTGGGCTTGGCTTTCGCCGCTTGTCGATCATCGACCTCTCAATTGCCGGTCGGCAGCCAATGAAGGGTTGCACTGACGATGTTTGGACAGTATTTAATGGCGAAATATACAACCATGTAGAGCTTCGCAGCGGCCTCGAAAGCCGTGGGCACACTTACGCCTCGCGCACAGACACTGAAACTATCTTGCATCTGTACGAGGAGCGTGGCCTTGATTTCGTGCACGAGATTGAAGGTGACTATGCAATAGCATTGTGGGACCGGCGACTCGATCAACTTCTCCTGGTCCGGGACCGCATTGGAGTCAAGCCGCTATACTTTTATCAAGGTGACGGCCGCTTCATTTTTGCTTCAGAGATTAAGTCAATACTTCGTCATCCAGCGGTAACACCTGACGTTGATGAAGAAGCTCTCTATCACTACCTTACATTTCTGACCACCCCGCCGCCGCAAACACTTTTTCGGAACATACAAAAGCTTCCCGCGGGACACATGCTGATTGTCAGGCGAGACGGTTCGGTCCAGAGCTCGCAATACTGGGACGCACTACCGCCCGAAAAACCGGTTTCTGAGCACAGTGATGAAGAATCCCGGCGCGAGATACTTCGTTTGCTGCGACAATCGGTGACAAAACGCATGATGTCTGACGTCCCGTTTGGTGTCTTTCTTTCCGGCGGAGTCGATTCATCGGCAAATGTTGCTCTGATGTCAGAGCAGATGTCTCGCCCTGTTGAAACCTTCACGGTCGGCTTCAGCGATGCGGAATATCTGAACGAGCTCGAGTCGGCGCGCCGTATCGCAAACGAGTTCAAAACAAATCATCATGAAGTGATCATCTCGCAAAAGGAGATGCTAGCGTTTCTCCCGGATCTTGTGTTTCACCAGGATGAACCAATAGCCGATCCGGTTTGCGTGCCGCTTTATTACGTTTCAAAGCTCGCACGCGAAACAGGGACAATCGTCGTACAGGTTGGAGAAGGAGCCGACGAAATCTTCAGCGGCTATGAGAATTACGTGCGCTACTTGAACATCTATGAAAACTTCTGGCGACATGCTGAGCGCCTGCCAGGCATCGTGCGGCGCGCGGCAGCGAGCATCACGCGCCCGGCTCTTGAAGCCACTGGAGGAAAACCTGCCGCTATCGATATCGTTCGCCGGATGGGCGCCGGCGAGCCTCTGTTTTGGGGTGCGGCAGTCGTTTTTGACGAGACCCTCAAAGCTCGTGTGCTTTCAAAACAAATTCGGAAAGAGAAGAGTGGGCTTTCATCAGTCGCCATCGTGGATAGTTATCTTCGTCAGATAGAGATCGAACGGCCCGAATCCGATTTCCTGTCCCGCATGACATACCTGGAATTGAAGCTCCGCCTACCTGAGTTGCTTCTGATGAGGGTCGACAAGATTACCATGGCAACGTCGGTGGAAGCGCGGGTACCGTTTCTGGATCATCATCTGGTCGAGTATGCGTTGGGCTTGCCGCGTGAACTGAAAGTGGAAGGCCGCAGCGGCAAGCACATCTTGAAACAGGCGCTGGAAGAGATCTTGCCACGAGACCTGCTCTACTCACGCAAACGTGGCTTTGGCGCGCCAATCCGGGAGTGGTTCAAAGGTAGCCTGGCTGAACTTCTTGATTCGCATTTGATGAACTCCCGAGTGCGACGACGGAACTTTCTTGACTATGAATTTGTGGGTCAACTACTAAACGAGCATCGAGACGGGAAACGAGACTGGAGCTTCCACCTCTGGTGTTTGCTCAACTTAAGCCTGTGGTACGACCGGTGGATCGAACAGGCTTGAAGCGGTCTTATCGGCATTGTGCCCGCCAGAAGGAACCAACTCTATTCAAAGCAACGCGACATCTGACAGTGCCCAAAGTTCGGAAGTTCAGCCGCGGCAGATCTTTGCCACGCATGTTCTGAGAATGTTGGTTCTGCGAGTCGTGGTGGGAACGGCTACTATAGGATCTGGCGTGATTATCGCGCGCTGGTTGGGCCCGGTGGGACTAGGGATCCTTACAACAATACAGGTTACTGTACTCACGGCTGTCCAACTCGGGAGCCTTGGATTACCCGCGGCCGGAACTTACTTCGTAGCTCGGGACCGGAGCCATTTAGCGCCTTTAGTTGTCAATGCTCTTATCTTCAGTTTGGTTGTGGGCTCGATACTGTCCTTTACGTTAATCGCGCTGGCCACCTCCGAAACCCGGCTGTTTGGCGACATTCCTGATTCGGTAATTATGGTTGCCGCTATTTCGATCCCGTTTCAACTGGTGATCCTTTTCGGCGGTAGCGTCTTTTTGGGTGTGGGCAGGATCCTCACCTTTAACCTTACAGATGTTGCGGCGCAAACGTCCCTTCTTGTCAGTGCAGTCATCACCCTGGTTATGTTGGGCGCCGGACTTTATGGACTTGTATCTTTCAATACCATCGTCTACGGGCTGCTGAGCGTGATTGTTATCGTGATGGTTTATCGCTTGATCGATGACATCGAGAAAAAGAGGCTGCATTCGGATCTTAACTTGTTCGGTCGCCTTATTCGTTACGGGGTCAAGTTTCACGTAGCTACGGTAGCCGGTATATTAGTATTTCGTGTCGATCTTTTATTCGTTAAATATTTCCGTGGAACAGAGGAAGCCGGCGTCTACGCGATTGCTTCGCAGGCAGGAATGGTGATGATGATGTTGCCGAACATTATCGGGACCCTGCTTTTCCCGCGCGTAGCCGCCGCGCGTGACACGAGTGGAGAATTAACTGCCAGAGTCACGCGACATACGGCTTTCATAATGTTTTTGGCTTGCTTGCTCGCGGCGCCGGCGAGCTTCGCGATCCCGGTGATTTTTGGCGAGCCTTTTAATGAGGCGACCATACAATTTCTGTTGCTACTGCCCGGAATCTTCTTGATTGGTATCGAGTCTGTATTGGTTCAGCATTTCAGTGGGACAGGTTTACCGCCGGCAATACCACTTCTCTGGGTTTTGACGTTGGCGATCAACATTGGACTCAACCTGACGCTGGTACCGGAATATGGAGCCCGCGGCGCAGCAGTGAGTTCGGCGATCAGTTATGGATTGATCTTTGTATTCATTGCCTTTTATTTCCGGCGAAAGACCGGAAGCCGCCTCGCGGATGCGCTGTTTACGCGTCCGGGAGAGATACGGGGGTTGCTGGTGGATCTACGTCGTCGCTTGGAATCAGTGGGAAGTCCGCGGTAACGAGAGTTCTTGCCCCCTTATTGATTCTAATGAAGCCCCTTTCATTTAAGGATTTCGACCAACGTTACCAGGCTGTTGTGGGCGAAGTGATCGGTCACTGGACGCCTGAGATGCAAACTCTGCTAGCAACCCATTCGTTCGGTTGGCATCCAAGCCGCTTCGATTTTGACAGCTACCTGAGAGCTTCCTCGATTCGCTTTTATAAAGCCTATCTCGGATTTGCACAGGATGAAAACCGGCGAGCAGTATGCGATGTAGGAGGGTTTTGGGGAACCTTTTCGATCATGCTTGCCGATCTGGGCTACGAGGTAACAATGACCGAGTCACTACGGTATTACGGGGGAGCATTCGATGGACTCTTTGAGTTTATAGCCAGCCGAGGAGTTCAAGTGCTCGACTATGATCCGTTTGAACCGGACATATCAGCGCCGAACCGCTTCGACGTGGTTACAGTGATGGCGGTACTCGAACACTATCCTCATTCCCTCAAATGTTTCATGCAAAATGTCACTGGACTCTTGAAGCCGGATGGAATGATCTACCTTGAGGTTCCGAATATAGCTTATCTGCCGCGCAGGATTCGATTCTTACTTGGTAATAGCCCCTTGAGTACTATCGAAGAGATCTTTCACTCAGAGGTTCCATTCATCGGACATCATCACGAGTTTACAATTGCGGAGTTACGTGACCTTGCGCGACTGAGCGGGTTGACGATTTTGAAGGAGAACTATTTCAATTACTCGATCCGGGCGCAACCCCTACTCAAGCGAATTCTCAGTCATATTGTGGGATTCTCGTCGTTCGTGTTGCTTCGCGACTCGCGTGAGTGTTTGGCGGTCCTCTGCACGCTTAAATGAGTTCTCTTACAAAACCCGAAATGGCGCTGGTCATGTGCGATTGCATCGCGGATGCCGGCAGCGTGATTTGAACCAACGTGCTTCAAGGTCAATCAATTATCTGTTTCGGAGGTGAGGACTGGTGGTATCACCATCCTCATTCCAAGAACCATCTAATGCGACGCTTTGCCCGGGCGGGGAACCGAGTGATCTTTGTTAATTCGATCTCGCTGGGATTGCCCTCACTGGCGCACAAGGACCTTCTTCCGAGGATCGCGCGAAAGCTCCGTAGTTATGCGCGTTACTCACGGGTTACCGAAGAAGGAATTGTCGTCGTATCGCCTCCCACGCTTCCGTTTTTTGGGAGCACAATCAGCCGCAGCATTAATCGGGTGGTGCTTTCCCGGCAAATCCAGCGTCTTGCTCGACAGCATGGTCTCAAATACCCCATCCTGTGGATCGCGATTCCTACAGCCGTTGAGATGATCGGACGCTTCGACGAATCGCTGGTAATCTATCAGGTCTCGGACAAATACGACGCAAATACAATGGACCACGCGACAGATCCCCTCGAGATTCGTCGTTTGCACGAGCGCGCACTCGCGGCCGCTGATATTGTTTTTTATTCGGGTCGTAAACTGCTGGCCGAAGCCGAGAGCGGGCGTGAGCGTTCTTATTTACTCGAGCAGGCCGTTGATTTCGAGCACTGGGCGCGCGCTGGCAACGGATCTCTTAAAGTGCCACCGGCGATGGCAGCAATCCCCCAACCTCGGCTCGGCTACTTTGGAACAATCGATCCCTGGCTGATGGACAACGAGTTGATTAGGCTTGCCGCACGCTTGCATCCACAATGGCATTGGGTCTTCATCGGCAATCGGGCCCGCGGCGTAGACTTCGAGAACTTGCCAACCGTCCATTTTCTGCCACCGGTAACCTACGAAGAATTGCCCTCTTATGCGGCGGGCTTTGATGTTTGCGTCTTGCCATGGGACGTCGAGAATGTATGGACCAGCTATGGATCAGCGATCAAAGTGAGAGAATATCTTGCGACAGGAAAGCCTGTAGTTATCTCGCCTTTGCCTGAGTACGAGGCTATGAAAGACGTGCTCCGCATTGGACGCAGCCGTGAGGAGTTCTTAGCCTTAGTAGACGATGCCCTTAGTGAGAAAGACGAGACCGCTAAGTCTATGCGCAAAGCCGCAGTCGCTGATGGTACGTGGGATGTCCGCGCAGAATTGGTCAGTGGGTTGATTGAAGAAGCACTCGCCAAACAAAGCCTATGAACTACCTTTTTGGCGAACAGTGGTATGACGTGCCAGTTTATTCCCCTTACCCGAATTGTTCACTGGTTAGCGTTGAATACACCCTGCCTTTGAGGCCCGTCAAACCAAGTGACCAAAGAGTTATAGAAAAAAGTTGGCGAAAGGCGTGGCGATTCATACGTGCAGAAGGGCCCCTGAGCACAGTCAGAAAAGTCAGATCTAAGCTATTACAGGAGTACCTCACTCGCGATTTCCATCTTGTGGTGGTTGGCGGTAAGTCAGAGAGTGGCGAACCAGTTATATGTTTGGGGACACGGCACCCTCGCTGTGCAGAACTAATGCTCTTTCGGCGTGAACTCACTGAGCCATTAGATTCGCTTGGGAATGAACATACTTTTGCTCGCGCTGTGGCAGAGGTTGTTGGCTCCCTCGACCTGCGTGACTCGGATTGGGAAGCAATCTCCGGATATAACTTATATTCGGATCTGGCACCTCCGGATGAAGCACTGCGGCTAATTCGAACTCTCGCCACTTTCATCAAGAACCAGGACAGATTTCCGGCTGAGAATGCTGCGGATCCGGCAGAGAGTACACGCGTGATTCGTCCGCCGAAGGGAACCACGCGCCAGAAGACCAAGAGCGTTTCGCAAGGCGTCGTCGTAATTGGCGCTGGAGATTACGCTCGGACCCAGATCATTCCGGCACTTCAGCGAGCGGGGCTGGCGTTGAATTCGGTGGTGGACCTCGAACCCTACCTGGCTGATTATACGCGTCGGCGGTTTGGTTTTAAGCAGGCTTACACGGACTGGCAGCAAGCTATTTCTCAGTCCGAAGCCAGCCTCGTTGTCGTCGCCTCTTATCACGATTCACACGCAAAGATAGCAGCGGCCGCTCTTAACGCCGGCAAGAAGGTATTCCTGGAGAAACCACCCGCCGTGACTCGCGAGGACCTGCGTTTACTTTTAGAAGCTGCAAATGGGTCGGATCGCTTTCTGGAAATTGGTTATAACCGGCGTTTTGCTCCCTTTACCCAAAAAGCAAAGCAACTTCTTGATGAGGTCTCAGGACCAACATCGATAACCTGTCTCGTTAAGGAAGTAGATATACCCGACCAACACTGGTATCGCTGGCCCAAGGAATGGACCAGGATATCCGGAAACTTGTGTCATTGGATTGACCTCTCAGTCTATCTCCTGGGTGCTGATTGTGATCCGGTTGAGATGATAGTAACTGGGCCGCACCTCAGCCATCAGGATGACGAGAAAGGTTTGAATGTCATATTTCGCGATGGCTCGTCATTGTCCATCGTCGCGAGCTCACGGGGTGATAGCACGCTTGGAGTCCAGGAGCTGATTGAGATAAGACGCGGATGTCTGACCATCGAACTCGATGATTACCGCCGCTTGTTTGCCACAGCCGGAGGTAAAGTTTTATGCCGAGTCCGCACTCTGAGAAACAAAGGGCACGCGGCGATGTACAAGGAAACCCTCACCCGAATCAGGAAGAACCTGCCCGCGCTCTATACCTCGAGAGAACTAGAGCTGTCTACGCGCATGACGATTAATGCGACGGAGATGATCAGGAAAGGACAGCGATCCAGGACTCTATCGGGTAATGAATGAGTCGCCGGGGCGCAGAGGCCACTTCTCATGGGGCTCGGGATCAGGGATCTGGTCGCTATTAAGAGTGAATGGGATGCCCGTGAGGCCCCACAAGAATGAGAGTCTAAATTCCTATCACCTTACCGGTGCGTAGAGATTCTCTGACGCAAAAAGTGGCTCGGGTGGTACTCTCCAGTTCTTCCAAAGCAATCGGTGGAGAACCACCCGCAATCACCCAATCACAAACTGATCGCACCTCGACGGCTTGTCCCTTGTCTTGTCCTCGTGAAGTAATATGCCGTTCTTTTCCGTTGCTGTAAGACTTGGCGTCACGAAAATCATCAATTACAAAAGCTCGGCCTTCACCGAAGATTTCGACTCGTTCTTTTGCCAGGCCTTTATCCCCTTCGGCAAGATACGCTATGGATCCATTTGAACCATCGGCAAACCGGAGCGTTATGAGCACTGAATCTTCCGCGATCAGGTCGTCATTTCCCGCGCCGATGGCTGCTCCGTAAACGCTTACCGGCTGGGCGCCCGTGAGGAATTGCATAAGATCGATGAAGTGGCACACCTCGCCTATGATTCGGCCGCCCTGAAGCGGATCCTGAATCCAATGCGTGCGAGGAATCCGGCCCGCATTTATGCGATAAACGATCGAGAGAGGCGTCTGCCGAAACTGGAAAAAGTCCTTCGCGGCCCTGGCCAGTGGGGAAAACCGACGGTTGAAACCAACCATTAGCTGTCCTTTCGACAGTGCTGTCGTTTCAAGAACAGCCCGCAATTCGCTTTCGTTGAGAGCTAGAGGCTTTTCCACAAATACATGATGGCCACTCAGTAGCGCGCGCCGGACAAGTTCTGCGTGTGTATCGTGACGCGTCGCAATTACAATCAGGTTCACACCGGAATCACCGATGACTTCATCGGCGTCAGAGACGCAATATCGAAATCCATACTTCTCCCCGATCTCGCGTGCCGAGACCCCTGACGCGGTAGCAATCGTCTGAAATTCAGCTCTCTCTGCTTTGAAGTTTGGCAGGAGCATCCTCTTAGCGTAGCTACCAGCGCCGATCAGTCCGATACGGACGGTTCCTTCAGCGGCTGGTTCGGCCCTTGTACTAAGAGAAATCCTCCGTGCCAATTGCCGATCTGTGTCATAGCGGAGTACTACTCCGAGATACGGCTCGGACGTTTCGCCGGTAATCAAACTGTAGGCGCGATTGGCCTCGTCAATCCCAAACCGATGCGTGATCAACCGCTCGACATTGATCTGCCCTGAGGCGACCAGATCCAGAAAGGCCTCGATGTTACGCGCCTCGGTCCATCGTACGTAACCGAATGGATAGTCATGTCCCCTTTCCTCGTACTCTGGATCATAACGTCCTGGTCCATAAGACATAGAGATCTTCAGCGTCAGTTCCTTGTGGTAGAAGATATTCCTTGGGACGTCTAATCCCACCAGACCGACAGCAACGACGCGTCCTTTGAGTCGGGAAATTTCCCCCGCAAGCTCGAGCGGCTCATTGGACTGCGTAGCTGCTGTAATGAGCACCGCGTCAGCGCCACGTCCGCGCGACCATGCTGCAATCATTTCCCGAGTCTCATCATCCGGGGGACCGCACTGCTCGGCGCCAAGCAACAGAGCCAGATCAGCCCTCTGCTTGTCAGGGTCAACTCCGAAGACGCGACAACCATTGGCCCGCAGGAGTTGAACCGTCAGTTGTCCGATCAGGCCCAAGCCGATTACGACAACGGCCTCACCCAGCGTCGGGTCTGCGAGCCGAACGCCTTGCAGGGCAATCGCGCCTAAGGTGCCAAACGCGCCTTCATCAAAGCCTACGTTGTCGGGTACCCGCACACAGAGATTTTTTGGAACTGAGATTACTTCGGCGTGCGAGGCAAAACCGGCGCCAGCGCAAGCCACGCGGTCTCCGTTCTGGAGGTCAGACGCCTCTTCACCAATCTCCACAACAAGTCCTGCCGCGCTGTAACCGAGCGCGACCTTCGAATCGAGCTTTGCCCTTACAGCATTCAAAGTGTTTCGTAAGCCTTCTGTCCTGGCTTTCTGAATAACCTGCTGAACAAGGTCAGGACGCTCACGGGCTTTACCGAGTAGACTGCGCTTTCCCAACTCGACAGTTGTTCGCTCAGTCCCGGCACTGATTAGCGAAGCTGCCGTGCGGACCAGGATTCGGCCCTTCTGCATGGCAGGAGGCGGAACGTCAGCCACGGATATTTCGCCAGTTTTAGGGTTTTGAAGAACTTGTTTCATCAGCCTGGGGCAAGAGTAACAAATTAGCCTGCGCGTAGGGTAAGAGCTTACATCGACTTCTCAGCGTCCGAATTCCCTTAAAATTAACGATTCTTTCTGTCGTTCAACGAGCAAAAACGTTGACAATCATTGTGGGGCCGTTTACTCTGCATCTAGCCCCCGGGGGGTGGCTCCCGGGAACTCCTCAGACAAGCCTCACAGCCAAACGAAGACCCTGATGGTAATGACAAACCAGGAAAACATCGCCTTATTAGACTCGGTCGGAGCCTCTCGGCCCTCAGAAAGTTCGGACCAGCCTCGCCAGGTACTGCTGGTGGAGGATGACTGGGCTCTGCGCCGCTACCTCGAGGTTGTACTAGTTCGCGCAGGTTATAAGGTCATGTCCGCAGCTGATGGCCTCGCAGCGATGAAACTGACGCTGACATCGCCATTCGACATAGTTGTCACCGACGCAGTAATGCCTAAGTTAAACGGTTACGAACTCTGCCGATTCATCAGAAATAACCCTCAACTCAGCCACCTGCCTATTGTTTTACTTAGCGCTCTGGGCCGTAAAGAAGCGGAACGGGAAGCTATCGAGGCCGACGCCTTTCTCTCCAAGCCGGTGTCGGCAGAAGACCTCACCGAGTGCGTCGAAGATCTCCTACTTCACCGAAAGAGCTAAGCAAAGCACCTCAAGCAAAAGGACCGGCGTGATTTATGGGAAATTTGCCCTTGATTCACGCCGGTCTTTTTGCTTTGTGGCGGATGCTCATACGGGAAGGGCGCTTGCTTTGCCGATTAACTCATCGATTGGGGTGTATGCCAAACCCTGGGCTACGGCGACAGCTTCATAGGTGCAACGCCCGGCAAATGTATTGACACCGGCCTTCAATCCTGGGTCGGCCTCGATTGCGTTAAGGAAGCCTTTGTTGGCAAGCTTCGTAGCATAAGGAAGCGTAGCGTTCGTCAGGGCGAATGTTGAAGTCCGTGGTACCGCACCAGGCATATTAGCAACGCAGTAGTGCAGGACGCCTTCGACGTAATAGGTAGGATTCGAGTGGGTTGTCGGATGGGTCGTCTCGATGCAGCCACCCTGGTCTACCGCCACATCCACAATCAATCCACCGTTCGGCACACCTTTGAGCATTTCCCGGGTTACGAGTTTGGGCGCTGCCGCTCCCGGGACCAAGACCGCGCCGACGATCAGATCGGCTTCTGAGATAGCGTCCTGAATCATGTAAGCGCTCGAAGCAAGAGTTGAAATCTTGGAAAGAAAGATGTCATCGAGCTCGCGCAAACGATCGAGATTGTTATCGATAATCGTTACGTGCGCACCCATTCCGACAGCGATCTTCGCGGCGTTGGTTCCAACGACCCCGCCACCGATGATCACTACCCGCGCAGCCGGCACTCCGGGCACGCCTCCCAGCAGGATACCGCGACCACCACTCATCTTCTCGAGATAGTGCGCGCCAACCTGAATTGCCATGCGCCCGGCAACTTCAGACATTGGTGTGAGCAGCGGCAATCCACCACGCCGATCAGTGATCGTCTCGTAGGCGATCCCCGTGACCTTGCGTTCGAGTAGCTGTCTGGTGAGTTCCCTGTCCGGGGCAAGATGAAGATAGGTGAACAACAGTTGGCCTTCTCTCATCCGATCGTACTCCGGTGCAACCGGCTCTTTGACCTTAACGATCATCTCAGCTTCCGCCCAGACATCATCGGCTGAATCAAGTATTCGTCCGCCGGCACGCTGGTAAAGATCGTCTTCAAAGCCTGACCCTTCACCTGCACTTCGTTCAACAATCACCTGGTGACCGGCGTCAGTTAACGCACGAACGCCCGCGGGTGTTAAGCCCACCCGATATTCATTATCTTTTATCTCTTTCGGCAGGCCTACTATCACTTGGACTCCTCCAGATAAGCGGATGGTATTGCGAAACCGGGACGCATTACTGCTGTGAACAGAATCAATGGATGAAAATTTTGTTCATTGAGGGTTCTTCGGAGCGCGTCACCAAGGGGTGCTCAAACCTCTACTTCATCTATCTGGGCGCGTTGAAGTTTGCCGCTATAGTCTACGTAGACCGACTTCCATTCGGAAAAGACTTCGAGCACCTGGGTCCCGGCTTCGCGGTGACCATTCCCAGTCCCTTTGGTGCCACCAAATGGAAGATGCACTTCGGCGCCAATCGTCGAAGAATTAATGTAGAAGATGCCGGTATACATGTCGTTCATGGCCCTAAAGGCACGATTGACATCGCGCGTGTAGATGGCGGCTGACAGGCCGTATCGGACCCCGTTGGCGATCTCGATTGCATCAGCAAGCGATTTTGCCGGAATGACAGCCGTTACCGGACCAAAGATCTCCTCTTGAGCAATCCGCATCTCCGGCACCACATCGGTGAAGACTGTAGGTTCGATATAAAACCCATTTGCATAGGCGCCTTTGGTCAGATGTTTGCCCCCATAAGCCAGCTTCGCACCGTCTTCGTTGCGACCAATATCAATATAACTGAGGATTTTTTCAACTGCCTCAGCGTTGATTACGGGCCCCATTTCGGTCTTTCGATCTGCCCCATTACCGACCCTCAGGGCCTGGGCTCTTTGGACCAGCTTGTTGACGAACTGCTTGTAAACCTTCCGATGCACGATCAGTCGCGACGACGCAGTACAGCGTTGTCCGGACGTACCGAATGCGCCCCAGACGGCGCCTTCGATAGCGAGATCAATATCGGCATCTTCCATCACCATGATGGCGTTCTTGCCACCCATCTCGAGCGAGCAGATCGCATTACGTTCGGCGCAAGCAGAGGCAACCAGTCGCCCTGTTTCTGTCGATCCCGTAAAAGAGATTAGACGCAGACCAGGATGACTCGTCATCGCGGCGCCAACAGTCTCGCCAAAGCCTGTCACAAGATTCACCACTCCCGGTGGTATTCCGGCTTCCTCACACGCACGAACGAGGTTATAAGTCGACAGGGGCGTGTCTTCGGCAGGCTTGATAACCACTGTATTGCCGCAAACAAGCGCCGGAATCAACTTCCAGGAGGGAATAGCCATCGGGAAGTTCCAGGGCGTGATCAGCCCGCACAGTCCCACCGGCTGCCGCACACACATTGCAAACTTGTTCGGCATCTCTGCCGGCGTGGTAAAGCCATGAAGCCGGCGTCCCTCACCCGCCGTGTAATAGGTGCAATCGATTGCCTCCTGAACGTCGCCACCCGTTTCTTTTAGGACCTTACCCATTTCGCGGGTCATGTCGGCGGCATACTGGTCCTTGTTGCTGATCAGAATCTCGCCCAGCCTAAAGAGAAGCTCCGCACGTCTAGGGGCGGGAGTTTGCCGCCATCGATCAAATGCTTCCTGTGCTGCATTCACAGCGTCGTTGACGTCGTCGCTCGTCGAACGTGGGAAGCGACCGATTACGTCCCTGGTGTCAGCCGGGTTGATATTCTCGAAAGTCTCCCCGGACTTGCTTGGCACCCACTTTCCACCGATGTAGTTGTGATAAGTCTTAGCAGAGGTGCGAGGACTCCTGCCACTCTGTTTTGAATTGGCTTTTGAAAGGGCTTTTCTAGCTTGGGCCATCTTTGGTTCACACGTGGTCGAAGGCCGGTCAGGTGGATTAACCGGCCCACACCTACTTTCTACTGGTAAGTAAACTGTACGATTCGTTGCGCTATTCGGCTACCATCACGTTGGGAGCGCGACACGTGCAACACAATCGGATCGCCTGCCTTAAGGCCTCCGAGAACCCGCTGAAATTCCGCAAGCGTGGTAACGGGAACTCGATTTATCCTGGTAATCACATCGCCTTCGTTCAGCGCTGCTTGACCGCTCGTCTGTCGCACCTCTGCGGCCAGCCCGTTCGGATCTACCTCTTTAACATACAGGCCCTGTAGACCGCCGAGGTTTTTCTCGGTTATGAGTTGTTGGGTTAACTCAGCCAGCGTGACTCCGAGCTGCAAGCCATTTCCTTTGGGTTTGGCTTCTCTCGGTTTGGGCAGATTGGCAGTTGCCGATCTCGCTGAGGCGTTTTGGACGGGTGGGCGCTCGCCCAGCACCACTGTCACGGAACGGCTTTCCAGCTTGCCTTCCGTGTCGCGCAGAAAGCCCACAACCACAGACTGTCCCACTGGAGTGCTTGCCACCTTCTGAATCAGGTCCTGGGCGTTAACGACGGGTTGACTGTTGAACTCAGTGATGATGTCGTTCGGCTGAATACCCGCCTTGGCAGCCGGAGTAGGTTGTCCGTCGTTTGTCTGGGCCACATCCATGACGATTGCGCCTCGGGCTTCAGGCAGATTGTAAACGCGTGCAAACTCATCTCGAACCGACTCCAGCGTGATTCCCAGGTAGCCTCGAGTGACTTTGCCGTTGGTCAGAATCTGTCGATATACAAACCCAGCTTCGTTAGCCGGAAGGGCAAAGCCGATTCCGTTGTAATCCCCCGTTGAAGTGGCAATCTGTGAGTTGATGCCGATCACTTCCCCGCGCATATTAACCAGTGGACCACCGCTGTTGCCGCGATTGATCGCCGCATCAGTTTGCAGAAACCGTTGGAAATTGCCGAAGTAAGGGGTTTCACGTTCCTTCTTCGAGATGATTCCGGCCGTAACAGTCTGATCGAGGCCGAACGGCGAGCCCATCGCCAGCACCCAATCGCCGACCTGGGCGTTGTTGGAGTCTCCAAGGGTTAGGGTCGGCAGGTTGTGCGGCGCATCAATCTTGATCACGGCAACATCGGTCTCCTGATCGATACCGATAATGCGCCCTCTATACTTTTCGCCGCTCTGCAATCCAACGGTGATGCGGGTGGCGCCATCGATGACATGCTCATTGGTCAGAATGTAGCCTTTCGGATCAACGATAAAGCCGCTTCCCACTCCACGAGATGGCCGGCGGACTTGTCGTCTGAACATGTCCAACAAGGGATTGTTCGTTGACTGCTCATCGGCCTGGTCACTCTCTTCTCTCTCGGCAACCTCAGGGGCGGCAGTCATCGTCTCGATATTTACTACAGCAGGCTCGATGCGGCGCGCTATCTCAGCAAAAGAGGCTGATAGGGCTTCGGGCGCGCGTGCTATCTGCACATCGTTTTGAGCAATGGTTGGCCTGCCGGAAAGCATGGCGCCAACCCCCATACCGGCCAGCAGACAGGCGACTGCCAGTGCTGCAATCCACACGCGCAGTTTCCGCAGGATTTCGAGTTCCTGACTTGTCGTTTGATTCCTTGAAAGCTTAAACATAACCACCACCACCTTAGAGAAGAGCCGATGCCGCGCCCACGAGAAGCATCACCCAGACTTTTAGAGTGACTATCGGGAGCCAAAGAAGGGGTAAAGTATAACTAAAGGTCAGGCCAGGGGCAAAAGATCGACGTCAATATCTTAGTGCTGCGACTCTAAAAGGCTGCCGAATCAGGGCCGAAGGAGCACTTTTAGAACCCCCTTTTCGGCGGCACGGGCCATCGCGAGAATGCCTTCGCCCAGTGAATATTCTTCTGAGATCAAGCTGTCGACGTCGATTGCGCTCTTTGATAGCAGATCAAGAGCCGGCTCAAAGCGACCGCAGCGCGAACCAATAACACTGATTTCGTCGACGACAAGTCGCGCGCTATCAATCTCCGTTTTGCCATGAAAGGTGGACTTGAGAACCAGCCGGCCGCGGGGCTTTAACAGGTCGAGGGCAAGTTCGAAGCCGGCAGCCGAGCCCGACGCTTCAACGACCACATCAAACCCTCGCTTGTTTGCAAGCGCCTTCTCGATGCTTGATGTAGCGATGCCTCGGCGCTCGAGAATACGTAGTTTCTCACGATGCTTGCCTGCCATGAGAACCGGAGCGCCTGTAAGAGCAATCACTTGAGCGCAGAGAAGCCCAAGTTTGCCATCGCCAATTACCCCCACGCGTGTATTTCTGTCTATCGTTGTACGGTCCAGGATTCCGCAGGCTGCCGCAAGGGGTTCGGTAAAGACCGCGTGCTCATCCGGCACGTTGGCAGGAACAGTTAATAGATTTCGCAGCGGCAGCCTCAAGAACTCGGCATGGGCGCCATCGCGTCCTACAATACCGAGGACAGTTCGAGTTGGGCAGTGGCGCGAATCTCCGCTGACACAAAGGTCACATTCGCCGCAGCCGGCGTTAATCTCGCCCACAACTCTGTGACCAATCAATGCCCCCTGGGGCGAATCCTCTACTACACCGACAAACTCGTGCCCGATGGTGCCTCTGAACCCCGCATAACCGCGAGCAATCTCCAGATCGGTATTGCAGATTCCAGAAAGGATGACTCGCACCAGAGCTTCTCCCTGCGCCTCCGGTTTATCGACCTCACGCAGGGTCAGACGGTCTCCTTCGACTTGCAGTGCTTTCATTCGCGACTTTAGGGCTACAACTAAAAACTTCTAGTACGTGCGTACACATTCTGAGGCGTGAGTTCAATTGTTTGTTTGCGCCTCTCGACGTTTATCGGCAGACGCCATTCGAGATCTTCCTCACCGGGCAGGACGGCATGAATCCACCACGGGCCGGGGCTGACATTAACGAATGCCTGGCCCTGAGCATCAAGTCGGGTGCTGATTGGCATTCGGCCCTTCATCCGCTCATTAAGAAAATCGTCGAAACGCTTGCCGGCGCGCCGTTCGGTAAAATACTCATGCCGCACGGCAACGATATCGACCGGATAGAACTCCACTGGAATATCAAGTGAGTCCGGATAAGGATCGTAAGAGTGCCGCAGGATAATTTGAATTGTGGTCTTACCGGCGACGCTTTCCGGACTGCTTTCCGTCGGGGCTGGGAGGTTTCGATAAATCACCCACCCTGCCCAGAAAAGACCGAAGACAAGCGCAATGCGCAGGAGAGCTGTGGCCAGATAGTAGAAGATATTCTGAGTGCTCACGAGCTTAAGATACTACTCCTCTTTACCACAGCGTATTCTCGTTTATCCGAGTATGGCTTTCCAACCAGAAGTGACCGCCGGCCACGACAATCCCATTACCCTGGGTTAAGCTGAGTAATGATACCGAAGCCGGAGAATTTTGTGTATTCAAGAGCGAGAATGCGCAGCGGGAAAACTTTTAAACACTTTGCTTCGCGCGCATTGGCGATGGAAGGTTGAAACGTTTTCTAATGAGAAGTAAGCTCACTGAGTATCAACGATTGTGAGGATAATGAGCGAGTTAATAGAGGATAAGTTTCGGGACGAGTGCGGTGTTTTCGGAATCTTTGGTCATTCGGAAGCAGCGCGTTTGACCTATCTTGGTCTTTACGCGCTACAGCATCGCGGTCAAGAGTCGTGCGGCATCGTAGCCTCGGACGGAACCGAGTTGCGACTCGAACGCGCAATGGGACTTGTTTCAGACCAGTTCGATCAATCGCGGCTTGATCGGCTACAGGGATCGAGTGCGATTGGCCACGTGCGTTATTCGACGGCAGGCGACGTATCGATTCGGGAGGCACAACCTTTCCTCGTCACCTGCCAGCATGGTCAGATTGCAGTCTGTCACAACGGCAATCTTCCATTTGCCGGCGAAGAGAAACTCAAGCTTGAACGGCAGGGAGCAATCTTCTCATCAACCTCGGACACCGAGATTGTGATGCATGGCGTTGCTCGTTCGCAGGCGCCCAGTGTGCGCGCGGCGATTCCCGAGGTGCTGCGCAACACGGAAGGCGCGTTCTCGATGCTTTTTCTGACCCCAAAAGAGCTGATAGCAATCCGCGATAGTCGCGGGTTTCGGCCTCTGGCGCTGGGGCGGCTGGGCGACTCCTGGGCGATCGCCTCTGAGACTTGCGCATTCGATCTGATCGACGCCCAATACGTTCGCGATGTCGAACCGGGCGAGATGATTGTCATCGACGAGGATGGTCTACGTTCTTCTCACCCGCTCCAGCCCCAGAAGCACTCGATGTGTCTGTTCGAACACGTTTATTTCGCCAGACCTGACTCGCTGATCTATGGACGGTCGGTAAATGAGTCTCGTCACCGGATGGGCAGGCAACTGGCAATCGAACATCCCGCAGACGCAGACCTCGTTGTGCCTGTACCTGACTCCGGAACGGCGGCAGCGATCGGCTACTCAGCGGAGAGCGGCATTAGCTTCCGCTTTGGGCTCGTGCGCAATCACTATGTGGGCCGAACGTTTATTGAACCAAAGCAATCGATCCGTTCGTTTGGCGTGCGCATCAAACTCAATCCAGTGCGGGATCTAATCAGGAACCGGCGGGTTGTGCTCATTGATGATTCGATCGTCAGAGGAACGACGTCGAAGAAGATCGTCCGGATGGTCCGCGAGGCCGGGGCAACGGAAGTTCACGTGCGCATCAGTTGCCCGCCTACAATCAGCCCGTGCTATTACGGGATTGATACGCCAAACAAATCGGAACTGATTGCGGCGCGCATGTCAGTAGAAGAAATCCGCAGCTTCATCGAAGCCGACTCGCTTGGCTATCTGTCGTTGGAAGGAATGATTCGGGCCACCAGACTCGATCGCGACTCGGTATGCGTCGCCTGTTGGAATGAAGACTATCCAACCCGAATCACACGCAAAGCTGAAACAATGCGTGAGCGCGAACACGAACCGGCGATTACAGAGTTCCAGGGTTGAATGAATTTGCTCTCCTCGTGCGCGTGGCCCAGCTCAACGTTTTCGGGCCACGCCTTTATTCAATTAAGGCAGTCAGGAATCAAAAGTGGGAAGGGCGACACGAGGATCCGGATGTGCGATTGCAGTTCTGATCGTTGTCGCAGTTGGTGTCGCTTATCTGAGCTATAAGTACGCGCGTCCCTGGTGGCAGACGAAACCTCCTCCTCCATCAGGCGGTGAACTACAAATACATGTGCTTGATGTAGGGCCGATCCATGGTGATTCGATTCTGATAATTTCACCTGAAGGGACCGCCGTGCTGATTGACGCCGGGGACACGGGAAAGGGAAAAGTAGTTCTTCAGGCCTTAAAGCGGCACAACGTCCAGCAGCTCGACTATTTCATCGGCAGCCATCCCCATCCTGATCACATCGGCGGCGCAACGGAGGTGATCAAGGGGATAAAGGTGCTGAACGTGATCGACAATGGTCTACCTCCCAAAATTCCGGAAGGCCTGGCTTCTCAGACTACCGAGAAGCGATCGGCCAAGCCCGCCGCCCTCTCGAAGGTGACAAAGTTTTACGATGACTACCGTGAAGCCGTGAGCCAGAGCGGCGCGCGCTACGAGAAGGCCGTTCCCGGTAAGCAGTACTTCTTAGGCGGTGGCGTCCGGCTGACTCTGTTAGGCCCGAGTGAGCCTTTCTTCACGAAGGAGCAACTAAAGACCGGTGGTAATGAGCCTAACGCCAATTCGATCGTGGCCCGGCTGGACTACGGTAGCTTTTCAATGTTGCTCCCCGGCGATGCCGAAGAGCAGACAGAACATAGGATGGTTACCAGGGACCTGGATCTGAGGTCGCAGATACTGAAAGTGGCTCACCACGGTTCGAGATATGCCACCTCGAATGATTTTATTAATCGTGTTAAGCCGGAGGTGGCAATAATCTCTTCAGGCGAGTGGAACCGCTACGGGCACCCCTCTCAGGCCGTGCTGGATCGCCTGAGGGCTGCAAACGTCAAAGTCTATCGAACGGATCTGCACGGTGAAATATCGATTACGACACGGGGCAAAAGTAACGATTACTCGATCAAGTCTTCAAAGGAGCCTAATACCGACGTATGGACCGGAAGAGTGGGCCAGAAAGACGACTCTTCACGAAGCGGGTTTATCGCCTACGGCGATTTTGGGCCACCTCCCAAACAGAAGGAAGGACGGTAAATCGTAAATGGTAAATCGTGAATGGTGAATCGGGAGCCGATGATTCACCATTAACCATTCACGATTTACTATTCACCAAACCAAATGACCAATCACATTACCTACAGTGACGCCGGTGTTGATATTGATGCCGCAAACCGCGCCACGGCAAAGATTAAGGAACTGGCCCGCAAGACTTTCAATGAAAGAACCCTCTCTGAAATCGGAAGCTTCGGCGGCATGTTCGATGGGGCTTTCCCCCAACTCCGGAAACCTGTGTTGGTTGCGTCCGCCGATGGCGTCGGCACAAAGTTAAAGATTGCCTTCCTGGCAAACAGGCATGACACCATCGGGCATGACCTGGTAAACCATTGTGTCAATGACATTCTTGTTCAAGGCGCGCGGCCGCTTTTTTTCCTGGACTATATAGCCACTGGAAAGCTGTCCCTAAACGTGGTCGCCAGTATCGTCGAAGGTATTGCATCCGGTTGTCGTGAAAATGGTTGTGTTCTGTTGGGCGGGGAGACTGCCGAGATGCCGGGGTTCTATGCGGACGGTGAATACGACGTAGCCGGCTTCATTGTAGGGGTCGTTGATAAGGATAAGGTAATTGATGGAAAGGCGATTACTCCTGGTGACATCCTCCTCGCTCTGCCGTCAGCCGGATTACATACGAACGGTTATTCACTGGCGAGAAAACTCTTTTTTGAGGTTGCAGGCTACGACGTGAACACAGTACTTGATTCACTTGGAACGACGGTCGGGGAGGCGTTGTTGCAACCCCATCTCAGTTACTTGCGCCACCTCGAAAATTTGTTGGATTCAGGCTTGATAAAGGGCTTGGCCCACATTACCGGCGGAGGTTTCACAGAAAACATTCCGCGCATTCTTCCCGAGGGCACTGCCGTAATGATTAATAAGGAAAGCTGGCCTGTCCTACCGGTCTTTAATGAAATGCAGGCGATCGGCAATGTCAGCGAAGCTGAAATGTACCGGACCTTTAACATGGGTGTCGGAATGGTTATTGTTTGTGTTCCCGCAAACGTAGAGCTGATCGGCAGCCGCCTCGATGCAGCGGGCAAAAAGTTTTATCAAATTGGTCGCGTAACCACTGGCGCAAGGGAGGTTACGTTCAGTTGATCTTTATCGGTACCCGAATTCGCATAACAAAAAAGAGTCCCGATTAATTCAGAGCCTTGCCTGCTAAACGAAAAACACGAATCGGAATCTTGATCTCAGGGCGCGGCTCGAACATGCTGGCGCTGGCTGACGCGGTGAATTCTGGCCGGATCCCCAACGCGGAAATTGGTCTAGTGTTGAGTGACAAGCGGGATGCAGCCGGTCTCGCAGCTGCTCGTGAACTCGGGTTGCCAGCTCAAACTGTCGAACGTCGCGGCCGAAGCCGAGAAGAGCACGATCGAGAGCTTGTTGCTGCATTGAATGACCACAAGATCGATCTCGTTTGCCTGGCCGGTTACATGCGCTTGTTATCGAGTTACTTTATCGAAGCGTTTCGCGGCCGTATCCTGAACATCCACCCAAGCTTGCTGCCATCATTCCCGGGACTCGACGCGCAAAAACAGGCCCTGCAACACGGCGTTAAATGGAGCGGCTGTACGGTTCATCTGGTCAATGAGACGCTGGATGGCGGCCCGATCATCGCGCAACGCATCGTGCCGGTTTTAGATGACGATACCGAGGAGAGCCTTTCAGCCCGGATACTTGAGCAGGAACATCAGCTTTATCCTGAAGCCGTGGCTCTCATTTCCAGTGGCGACTATGAAGTTGTCGAGCGGCGAGTTTTACGCAAGAATTGACTGAATCAACCATATGCGAAGTGCGAACAGCAAGAGTTTAAGGGATGCGGCGATGGACGAGCAGCTCGCATACCTGCGTAAAGGGACCGTCGAGATCATTCGCGAGAGTGAGTTAGGCGCCAAGTTGGAAGAGTCCGCAAAAACTGGCCGACCTCTCCGAATCAAACTCGGCGTCGATCCTACCGCCCCTGATATACACCTCGGACATACGGTTGTTATTCGCAAACTCCGCGCGTTTCAAGAGCTTGGACACACGGTCATTTTTTTGATTGGCGACTTTACCGGGTTGATTGGGGATCCTTCGGGGAACTCTGCCACGCGGCCGCAACTCTCCCGCGAAGAGATCAACGCAAACGCCGAAACCTATAAGAAGCAGATCTTCAAGTTGCTCGACCCCGAAAAGACCGAGATTCGATTCAATGCTGAGTGGATGGATAAGCTCGGCTCAGACGGTTTTATCCGTTTGGCTTCACACGTCACCGTGAAGCAGATTCTCGAACGCGATGACTTTGCACAACGTCTTACTGAAGAACGTCCGATCGCCTTGCACGAGCTCCTCTATCCCTTAACGCAGGCTTATGATTCCGTCGCACTTAAAGCGGATGTCGAATTAGGAGGCACGGATCAGAAGTTCAATCTGCTGATGGGACGCAACCTCCAACGTGAGTACAACCAGGAGGCGCAGGTTTGCGTCATTATGCCTCTTCTGGAAGGAACCGACGGAGTTCAGAAGATGTCCAAGAGTCTCGGCAACTATATTGGCATCAACGAACCACCGGCCGAGATCTTTGGCAAGATCATGTCAATCTCGGATGAGCTGATGTGGCGTTACTACGAGCTTTGTACAGACTTGTCATCCCGTGAAATAGATTCTCTTCGCTCGCTTGCAGCTTCCGGGGAAAGCAATCCTCGGGACATCAAGGCCAAACTCGCCAGAATCATTGTTGCAGACTTCTACTCATCCGCTGATGCGGATCGTGCTGAAGAAAAGTTCAATCGGATCTTTCGAACAAGACAAGCCCCTGACGAAGTTGAAGAGCGAACGATTGGCGCGGGAAGTTGGAACCTGGTCCAGCTTCTGGTAGAGGTTGGTCTCGCGCAATCAAAGGCTGAGGCGCGGCGCCTGATTGAGCAGGGCGGCGTCTATATTGACGGTGAGCGTTCAGCGGGAGTCAATGAGCAGTTTGATTTACATCCTGAGAGAGCGCTTGAGATCCGGATCGGCAAGCGCCGCTTTCTGCGCGTACGTGGTGTGTGACTCGACTTGACCCCGCTCCTACTGCGAAGATTGATCCGCTGCCCTGACACTTCTCTGGAGCTTGCGTGTCTGTAGCCATTGCAAACGAAGAGGTTCTAATTATTGAGACACCCGAGAGGGTGCCGCTGCATTTTGCCCTGGCCTCGATCGGAAATCGGTTTCTGGCCTGTGCCATCGATCACGCATTTCAGTTTCTGACTGTGATCCTCATGATCGTTGCCTTTGGACTGGTTGGTGACTACTCGCGACTGGGTGATCAACTTTCAAGTTCACCGAACTGGGTCCAGGCAGCTTTGATTCTCGTCGTCTTTCTGATCATGACGGGATACTTTGCTGTTTTCGAATGGATCTCGAACGGGCAGACGCCCGGAAAACGATTGCTGAAACTGCGTGTGATTCGCGAAGACGGCCGGCCGATAGGGTTCTGGGAAGCTACGGTAAGGAATCTGCTGCGCAGCTTTGACATGATGCCGGCGCCGTTCTATTCGATAGGGCTGATCTCAGTTTTTGTAACAACACGGGACCAGCGCGTCGGCGACCTTGTTGCCGGTACAGTCGTGGTTCGGGAACGCGAAGCCGAAGCTCCTGCCTTTGACAAAGTCTTTGCGGCGCCGGTCAGCGATCCTGCGCTGCGCCGCTCCTTCAAAGGAGTAGAATTCACCGCAAATCTCAGCAGTCTTACTGACCCGGAGATCGAAGTAGTCGAAACATTCCTGAGGCGCCGGTGGGATCTCACAGACATGGCCCGCCAGTGGATGGCGTGGCGAGTCGCTTTGCCGATCATGTATAAGCTGCGCCCAAGCTACGACCTACCCAGCTTTACTTATGAAGGTTTTCTGGAGGAGTTGCTGCACCGCTATCGCGTCCAGAATCGCTTTAAGAATTAATTTAGATAAGTTAAAGACTTGCGGAATCAGATATAGGTTAGGTTTAGGGCTACTAAATTGACCGACGGGGATGCCTTTGTTAATGTTTGACTACTTCAATTTGAGCATTCAATCTGCCGGTTTTTTAAACAGAAAGGCGTAGTCATCGTGTCTCGTGAAGTTTTCATACTGGGCGGTAAGCGCACTCCCATGGGCGAATATGTCGGGGCGCTCAAAGATATCTCCGCCATCGATCTTGGCGCCGTTGCAGCAAAGGCCGCGCTGGACACTACTGGAGTCTCGGGGGATGAAATAGACCACGCCGTTATAGGCAATGCTCTACAAACTTCCGGAGACGCAATCTATGGCGCTCGCCACGTTGCGTTGAAAGCAGGTGTACCAATTGATCGGCCGGCGCTGACAGTAAATCGACTTTGCGGAAGTGGCATTCAGTCCATCATCTCTGGGGCACAGATGATTCAGCTTGGCGAAGCTCACACTGCGCTTGTGGGTGGCATGGAATCTATGTCTCAAGCCCCACACGTGATTCGCGGCGCGCGTTCCGGCTTCCCTCTGGGCGGCGGCAAGTTGGAAGACAGCTTGATGGTGGCGCTGCTGGATACGTACTGCCATACACCGATGGCGGGAACCGCGGAGAATCTTGCCCGAAAGTTTGAGATCTCGCGTGAAGAGCAGGATCGATACGCTCTTCGTTCACAACAGGAAGCTAAACGGGCGCACGAGGCAGGCTACTTTGCCGAAGAGATCGTTCCCGTTGAAGTAAAGACGCGTAAAGGCAGTTTCAGGTTTGAACATGACGACCACATGCGACCAGACACAACCCTGGAAGGATTGGCGAAGTTAAAGCCTGCATTTAGCCACGATGGATTTGTAACTGCGGGAAACGCGTCAGGCATCGTTGATGGCGCCGCAGCGCTGGTCATTGCCAGTGAGGAGTTCGTAAAGGATCGCGATTTAAAACCAATGGGCCGGATAGTTAGTTGGGCCTACGCGGGTGTCGAACCAGAGATAATGGGAATCGGGCCAGTACCGGCAACACGCAAGGCGCTCGATAAAGCAAACCTGAACCTTGCAGATATAGATCTCGTTGAAGTCAATGAAGCATTTGCCGGTCAGTATCTCGCCGTCGAAAAAGAATTGGGACTCGACCGCACGCGCACGAACGTAAACGGGGGCGCTATTGCCCTGGGGCATCCACTCGGGGCAACAGGAACAAGGTTGGTCCTAACGGTGATTCATGAGCTTCAGAGACGTGGAGGCCGGTATGGCCTGGCGACGGCGTGTATTGGCGGTGGACAGGGCATCGCGATCATTTGTGAGCGAGTGTAAGTTTTCGCGAAGCGCCACCTCTTTAACTAAAATTTCCAATAAAAATCCAAATTCCTGTCGTCGTCCATGCTTTAAATTTCAAACCCTGCGAAACTAAATAACTGACAGATCGTACTGTTAGTCAATGAAGAGATTTCCTGTCTAAAACGGCACACGGCTTGCCAACTCGAAAAAGGTTATCCACAAGTAAGGAAGCCACGCGATCGACTTTCGCAGACTGTGCGGATGATTTCACATACCTTTAATGCTTTTACACTTGCGAAAAGCTGGGTGGGCATGGTAGAAGGGCGCGTCTCTAGGGAAATTCATTTTCCCTAATGAAGCTTTAAATCCTAACTCGTCTGTGATCTAAGCGTCACCGTCTGCGTCGAACTTGAATTGCAGATTTGCCTTCAACAGTTAACCCAATCGTAAGGAGTTCTCCATTATGTCAAAGATTATGAGCTTGTCATTTGTCGCTCTGTTAGTGTGCACGTTTAGTGCATCGGCGATGGCACAGTCAACTACTGCGGGCGCAATCGGCGGAGTAGTTACGAACCCCAACAGGGAAGTTATTCCCGGCGCCTCCGTGACGGTGAGAAACACAGGTACAAATAGAGAAGACACAGCAACAACGGACGGCGGCGGGGGTTTTCGCGTTGTTAATCTACAACCCGGACTCTACACGGTGACAGTTAACGCCAATGGGTTTAGTCCGTACAACCAGGAAAATGTTGTCGTTGAGGTCGGACGCATAACTGAGATCAACCCATCCCTTTCAATTGGTCCCGTTGAGGGAATGGTTGAGATTTCTGCTGATGCCCCCGTTATAAATACGTCGCAACAGGACTTTACCACCAACATTAATCAGACCTCGATCAACGAACTTCCAATCAACGGACGTCGCGCTTCGAACTTCGTCCTGCTAACTCCGGGCGCAGCCCCGGATGGGGACTTTGGGCTAATCAGTTTTCGAGGGATCTCAGGCCTGCTGAATAACAGCACGGTTGACGGCGGAAATAACAATCAGGCCTTTTTCGCTGAAGAATCAGGTCGCACTCGGATTAGCTCTTCGATCAGCCAAGCCGCGGTGCGCGAGTTCCAGGTGAATACCTCGAATTATTCTGCCGAGTATGGCCGGGCTGCCGGGGGTGTAATCAATACAGTCACCAAGTCAGGCACTAACGAATTTCACGGTCAACTCTTCTACTACAATCGTGACAATGAACTCGGAGCCCGAAACCCGCGGGGTTTCCAAACGGTCCTGGTAGGTGGCGTACCCACTATTCAGGCATTAAAGCCGGAAGACGTGCGCCATCAGTTTGGCGGCGCCGTGGGCGGGCCGATTGCCAGGGATAAGCTTTTCTTCTTTTTCAGCTATGACCAGCAGAAGCGGACGTTTCCTGGTATCGCCACTACCGCCAATGCAGCCTTCTTTAATACGATCAATAGGACCACGTTAAACGCTCGCGGGCTGACGGATGCCCAAATTGATTCAGCACGGAACTTCCTCATCGGCTTGACGGGGGAGGTCCCACGGAGACAGGACTCTTATCTCCTTCTACCGAAGATTGACTGGAACATCAACTCAAGCAATACCTTCACCTTTACATATAACCGACTGCGGAACGAGTCACCGAATGGCATTCAGACCCAACCCACTGTAACGCGGGGTATTGCCAGCTTCGGAGATGACTTTGTGGATATAGATTATGGCATCGCGCGGCTGGTCTCAGCCTTTTCACCTACCGTGATTAACGAAGCACGGGTAAAGGTCGGGCGTGAACACTTATTTCAGAATAGTAATCCGCCTTCTCCTGGAGAGCCGACCACAGGTCCTGGTAATCGTTCCCCTTCAGTGGCAATCAGCGGCGGGCTTACCTTCGGAAAGCCCAATTTCCTTGAACGTCGAGCGCTCCCACTTGAGCGGAACGTACAAGTTGTCGATAACGTTACACTCACTTCTGGAAGTCACACGATTAAATTCGGGGGCGACTTTAACTATAACAAGGATCGGCTCGATAACCTGTTTTCCGAGGGTGGAGTTTATGCTTACAACAATGTGAACGACTTCATCATTGACTATACTAACTTCACCGCCAACGGAGCGCTTCGGAATGCGGGGACGCTGTGCACCTCTAACCGCCTTGCCGGAAATTGCTTCACAAGCAATTTTCAACAGGGCTTTGGCACTCCAGCTTTTGAGTTCAGCACGGTCGACCTGGCCTTTTACATACAGGACGACTGGCGTTGGTCACCCCGCCTGACAGTCAACCTCGGGTTGAGGTACGAGATCCAGCTTAATCCCGACCCGCAGATTCCAAACCCACTATTCCCACAAACCGGCCGTTTTCCAACCGACAAGAACAACTTCGGCCCTCGGGGAGGCTTCGCTTACGACGTTACCGGTGACGGAAAGACCTCAGTGCGTGGAGGCATAGGCGTTTACTACGCGCGGCTCATTAACTCAACTATTTCGAACGCCATTACAAATACGGGAGTCGATCGGGGTCAAGTGCAGATCTTCTCGAATCCAAACACCGGCAATCCTATCTTCCCAAATGTGCTTCCGGCGCCCGCGGGGATCGCTAACCCTTCTGGGGCGCACGTGCCTGGCTCAAGCATCGTGGTGCTTGAGGAGGATCTCCACCTGCCGATGATTATTCAAGGCGATTTTATCTTTGAACGACAAATCGCGCGCAATACGGTTGTGTCAGCGTCATATCTTGCAAGTCGGGGACGCTTTCTACCAGGCTTCGTCAATGTAAATCTGGCCCCGCCAACTCAATTCGCCACTCTGACGGTAGCAAGTGGAGAGTTTGCCGGTCAGTCAGTCACCGTTCCTGTATTCACCAGTCGCATCAATCCGAATTTCTTTAACATCACGGAAGTCCGGGGAACCGTTGATTCGACGTATCATGCGCTCGTGCTCCAAGCTAATCGGCGACTCACCAATGGACTTCAGTTCCAAGTCAACTACACCCTATCGCGCGCTGAGGATAACGGCCAAACATCTGTTACATTTTCCACCACCAATACCCCAACTGATCCTTTCAACCTTGACTTGGATAGGGGACTTTCCAATTTTCATATTCCACATCGCTTTGTCGCCAGTGCCGTCTACAATCCCAAGGATTTCGGTCTGGGTGAAACTGCGCTTGGACGTGCCATCTTTAGCGGGTGGACTCTGGCTCCGATTGTCACGCTTCAATCAGGAAGACCTCACTCGGCAGGCGTTAATGGTCGTCCAGCCGGAGCCCTAAACAACGGCATCACTGGATCGGGCGGTAATAGCTTCTTCCTGCCGCTTGGTCGCAATAGCTTCAAGCAGCCTAAAATCGTGAATGTTGACATGCGACTCTCTAGACGGTTCAGATTCACAGAGAACATGAATCTCGAATTCCTGATTGAGGGCTTTAACCTTTTCAACAGAACGCATGTGACCAATGTGAACAGCACTGCTTTTAACATTTCGGGAACTTCCCTTATACCGTTTGCCGGCTTCGGTACAGAGTCAGCGACTGGCAATACCATCTTTCAACAACGGCAAGTACAGTGGGCAGCGCGCTTCGCGTTCTAAACCACCAACTTCCTAGCGAAAAGGGGTGTGTCCGCAAAAAAGGGACACACCGTTTTTCTTCCTGCCTCATTCGAATTGGCCGAAACAACCGAAAATTACCTGAATAAAGAGTTTAAGATGTAGAATCCTCTAGCGTTTTGTTGCGCGAATTTGCTAGGATGTCAGAGCCCAATCCGGGCGCCTCGCCATTAACTGCTGAAAAGATTCCTGACATAGTTTCCAGTAATGAAAGAAGCAGGTCTCTCTACACCATTGGAAAACTCCGACGATCCCTCCTCAGGGGGTGGCGAAGTCTCGGTCGATGCGCTGCTTCTAAGGGCTCTTGAAGCCCTGCCGGATGCCTTCTACCTCTTCGGGCCTGACAATAAAGTGTGTCGGAACAATACTGCTGCCGGGAAATTGCAAAGTCCGAACGACGAATCCCTCCGGGGCAGGTCTTGCTGCGAAATGTTCTGGCGGGCCGAAGGCGTCGAGCAATGTATTGTCGATCGGGCCGCCGCGGCCGGCGAAACCGTCCAAATTGAAATGCTCGTAGAAACCGAGAACCCCTTGCCTGTACGAGTTACCGCCTACCCTCTTAACCCCGGAGAACACTCGTCAGCGGGAGGTGTGGTCGTCTTTGCCTGCGATATCTCAGATTTGCGACGAGCCGAAGCCGAGGCAATTGCAAATAAGTCGTTCCTTGCCAGCATCGCCGATCGCACACCCGACGAGATCTATGCTCTCGACAAATCCGGCCGAATCACCTGGATGAATGAACGCGCAGAAAGCGACGGCCTCCTCAAGATGTCTGGTCGCCCGTTATTGGATTTCATTGCTGAAGAGTCGCAACCAATAGCCGCGGAGAGCCTAAATCGGACGCTCGAAGGCCAGGATACTCAGAGCGAGTTGCAGACTGTTAGTTCCGATGGGACCATTCGCGACGTCGAAGCCCACACTTCGCCTCTCTGGAAAGAGGGTGAAGTCGATGGCGTGCTCGTGTTTCTGCGTGATGTTACGGACCGGAAACGCGCCCAGGAAGTCGTGGCCCAATCAGAAAAACTGCGCGCCGTGGGCGAACTGGCCGCAGGCGTCGCCCACAATCTCAATAACTCCCTCACTGTAATCCAGGGACGCGCCCAGTTATTGATCAGGCAGGCTACAGATGAGCCGGCCATCAAGAGTCTCAAGGTTATTACCGAAGCAGTAGAGGATGGGTCAAAG
The DNA here is from genome assembly GCA_035512935.1 of Pyrinomonadaceae bacterium. Taxonomy (GTDB): domain Bacteria; phylum Acidobacteriota; class Blastocatellia; order Pyrinomonadales; family Pyrinomonadaceae; genus PSRF01. Next base: position 77,680 of record DATKDA010000070.1, read on the forward strand.
ACCCTCCGACGCATTCTCGAGTTCGCCCGGCGAGAATCCGCGGAGGATTTTGCTCCAGTGGAACTAGGTGATCTAATAACTTCGAGCATTGAGATCGCCCGGCCAAAGTGGCAAAGAAAGTCGGCACAGGGCAAGATCGAAGTCGCAATCGAAAGAAATGGTCCGGTGTACGTCCTGGGCGAAGTGGCTGAGTTGCGCGAAGTAGTACTCAACTTGATCTTCAACGCCGTTGACGCCATGCCCGAAGGTGGCTCGATCGAAGTTGGCGCCAGAGCCGAAATTGCTAGCGGCTGTTTCTGGGTGGCAGACAGTGGTCCAGGTATGACAGTAGAAGTCGCAGAACGCATCTTTGAGCCGTTCTTCACCACCAAAGGAAGCCGCGGCACGGGCCTTGGCTTATCGGCCTCGCATGGAATCATCTCTCGACATCACGGCGAGATCCTGGTGGTAAGCGAACCTGGTGAGGGTACGCGCTTCGAAGTAAGACTCCCCATTCACGAAACCTCCGCTGGCCGGTCGAAGGAGCCTCAATCCCACCTGGTCGAGAGCCTTGTCGACGAACTAGGGATCGTCCATTAAACATCGCAAACCCCGCTTGTCCTAAGATCACGCACCTTAGTTTTCGAAGCATACACTCGTCCTCTCGATATTCTTTCTACATCGCTTCGGAAAAACACAATATTCATTGTATTTACGAATGTTCTGAGGGGTCGGAACACTGATTGCCTATAGATCCTATCGGACGAGGCAAGTTGGATTGCTTCGTCGATCTTCAAAGGAGGTCAATGAATCATGGGATTACCTAATAGAGACGAACTCGAAGGAAAATTTGATAAGACCAAAGGCTCCGCTAAAGAAACAGCGGGTCGTGTCCTTGATGACCGCGAATTGGAAAGCGAAGGTCAGGCCGACCGCGCGGAAGGAAACATCAAGGAAGGCTTTGGTAAAGCCAGACGTAAGGTTGGAGAAACAGTCGAAGATATCGGTGAATCGATTCGCAAATAAATCTCACCTCAGCTAAAAGATGCAGGGCCCAAGGCAAATGCTTCGGGCCCTGCTTTTTTGTAACTTGTCTACTCTCAGCGCACGGCTTCGTAGATTTACTCGGTGCGCACATGTTCGGCGCCCATATCCTCAAGCAGCCGCTCAAGCTTGTCGGTTTCGTCCTCATTCCGAGCCTCAATTCCAATAAGGATGCCGCCTTCCCGAATACCTGAGTCGTATACCTTCGCTCGGTGCTCGGGGATGCCGGCGCCGATTAAAGCTCCTATTAACCCACCAGTAGCGCCCCCTGCGCCCGCGCCTGCCAATGCGGCTACAATTGGACCAGCAATCACGAGATTCAGACCGGGTAGGACCAGCGTTGTGCCCACGGCCGCGATTACGGCTGCAATGGCCCCAACGGCCCCACCGACTGCTCCACCGATTCCCGCGCCATCCACCGCATGCGTCCGGGTCTGTAGCGCAAACTCTTTATTCCTCGTGGCGTCCGACATCAGCACGCTGATGTCATCCCGCGTGTAGCCCCGCTTCAATACAGCGTCTACTGCTGCTTCAGCCGCCACGCGGTTCTTCATTAGTCCTGTAACAAGTTCGGATTTCGCCATAACAATTTCTCCTCTCATAATTTGGAACTGACCGATTAGTTTGAATTGGCAACACCTGTGCCGAAATCGGAAGGGAGTTTTCTGCCACTTAGATCGAGTTTGATTAGGGCCACCAGTGGTTAAGCGTTTTGCTTTGGTACGCAAGACGTATCGGGGCGTACCAGAAGCGCCATAAGATTAGAATCGAGTGGTTGAATGTTGTAAGTTACAGGAAAAGGGGTTTCGCTCTTCTCGGGAGACCAGACTGACCTTGCGAATTCTTCAACTTAGTTCAGCGGAACATTTTGGTGGCGGTGAACGCTATTTCGCCGATCTCGCTAATGCGCTTGCTATGCGTGGGCACAATGTTCATGCAGTTCTGAGACCGCAGTCCCCAATTACAGCCGCGCTAAATGAAATACCTTCCGAAGCTATTACGACACTAACACTGCGAAATGCTCTGGACGCACCGGCTGCCCGAGCGTTGTCCCGTCTAGTCAAAAAGAAACGGATTGAGATCGTGCATGCTCACATGGGGAGGGACTACTCGCTTGCTTGCTACGCGGCACGCCAAAATCCCGGCGTTGGGCTGTTCGTCACCCGTCATGTGCTCTTTCCGTTGAACCCGCTCTACCGAATTCCCTTTACCTATGTGGATCGTGTCATTGCAGTGTCGGAAGCTGTCGCTCGCAGTTTGAGGAGTCAGCGGCTGGTCCCTGAAGAAAAGATCCGAATAATTCCGAATGGTGTTCTCTTGAGCAGGTTCGCAGGACCAAAGGACAACATCGCTCGAAATCGTTTATGCCAATCCCTGGGGATACCAGAGGCCTCTCTGCTAGTCGGGACCGTTGCGGAATTGAAAGAGCTGAAAGGCCATGAAGAGTTTCTCCGGGCAGGAAGCGTCGTAGCACGAAATTTCGCAAACAGCCATTTCATAATCGCCGGGGCTGATCCCTCAAGACGACAGGAGTACCGTGCGACTCTCAAACTGATGGTAGCAGAGTTGGATCTAGTGGGGCGTGTTCACCTGCTGGGTTGGGTTGAACATCCGGCTCCCTTACTTAAAGCCCTCGATCTATTTGTTTCGGCTTCGCGATCAGAATCCTTCGGTCTGGCAATAGCCGAGGCAATGGCGAGTGGAACTGCCGTGGTCGCCACCGATACAGAAGGCGCGCGTGAGATTATTCAGGACGGGGAAACCGGACTGCGGGCGCCGATCAGTGATATTGCCGCTCTCGCTGCCCGCATCTCCGAGTTGCTGAGTGATCGAGATATGAGAGAACGTCTCAGTAAAAACGCTCTTGCTATCGTTCGAACGAGATATAGTTTGGAGAAGATGGTTGAAACCACTGAACTCTTGTACCGCGAATGCCTGGATGGGCCCGTCAGAGTTCGTCGATTTTCGCGGCAAGAATGAAGTCGCTTTCCGTAAGGCCGTCAATCTTGTGTGTCCAGATCAAGATCTCGACACGGCCCCATCCAAAACTTAGATCAGGATGATGGCCCTGGTCTTCCGCCAGTTCTCCAACCCGATTTACAAAAGACAAGGCTCCGCGAAAATTCTTGAACCTGTACTCCTTTTTCAAGTGATGCTCATTAACTACTTCCCACTCCCTAAGTTGGGCCAGAAGGGCAGCAATTGATTCTCCCTTTAAAGGGGGTACGCCACCGCGGCACGGGACACAATCACGACTCGCCAACTCACTCATATCTTCCCTCGCGATCAAGAAAATTAACGCAATGCACTGGCATAATACCGCTTGTATTGCCGGGTCTCAATTCGGTTGCTCTCCCTACTTCTCACCTTCTGCGATTATCCGGCGCAGTTCCTCGCACTCTGCATAGAGCTTTGCAAGCCTGGCGGGAAGCGCGATGTTATCCAACTGGCTCAACTCAAAACCGCGCGCAAGCATCTCGCGTTCGAAGTCTCCTTCGAGCTTTCTCAGTCTACTCTCGATCTGCGTTTTGGAAGGTTCGTGTTCCGGCAACATCAGGTGTTCATTCTACACGCAATACAGTTGTTCGGCAGCAAGCGGCAGGCAGTTGCGGGGTGGACCTATACCGGGAGAGCAAACGGCGACAGCGATCCGGGATTTTGACTTGCTAAGATTAAGGCTGAACGGCTAGTCTTACCAAGCCTTCAGCAATCAAACCAAACATCAGAAGAAGCCCGGTATAAGTCCGTGCTGTAGGCAATCTGTCGTGCCGGGCCAGAGGAGAACTTCGTGGCTGTGATTCGCTCATTCGCTGCATTGCGGCCTCCTTCAGTAAATGCTAAGCAGGTTGCAAGTGTTCCCTATGACGTCGTTAACACGGATGAAGCGCGGCAGCTCGCCGCCGGGAATCCGTTGAGCTTTCTCCACGTCTCGCGTCCTGAGATCGATCTGCCGGAAGGTACGGATGGCTACAGCGATGCAGTTTATCGTCAGGCCCAGGTAAATTTTCAAGAGCTGATCGGCGCGGGCCAGCTCGAAACCGAAGCCGTCCCGAGTATCTATCTGTACCGGCTGATTATGGGCGAGCACGAACAGATAGGCGTGGTTGCCTGTTGTTCGATTGACGAATATGACCAGGATCTAATCCGCAAGCACGAGCGAACGCGACGCGATAAAGAGGACGATCGCACGCGGCATATGCTCGTGTTGCGGGCACAGACCGGCCCCGTGTTTCTCACGTACCGAGCCCGCCCCGATATCGACAGCATGATTATGGATACAGTCGTGGCCCATCCATTGTACGACTTCGCTGCCGATGATGGCGTACAGCACACAATCTGGCGTGTTCCAGATCCCGTTCGATTCGTTCAGGTGTTTCGTGAGGCCCCGTATCTTTACATTGCTGATGGCCACCACCGGGCGGCCAGCGCCAGCCGCGCGCGGGCTGAACTTCGAGAGCAGAGCTTTGGTCACACCGGGGATGAAGAGTACAACTACTTTCTCGCTGTAATCTTCCCTGATGACCAGTTACAGATACTACCTTACAACCGCGTGGTTCGTGACTTGAACGGGATGACGGCCAGCGACTTTCTGGCTACCGTTAAAGAGAACTTCGAGGTTACCGAGGATGGCGTCCCCGTTCCAGAACAACGAGGCCGTTGGAGCATGTACCTTGACCATCGCTGGTATTCATTGAAACTGAATCCCGCTGCCGCGGCGACTGCGGGTGAAGACATAGTAAGTTCCCTTGACGTCAGTGTGCTTCAGGACCGTTTGTTGGCGCCCGTACTGGGAATTCAGGATATCCGTACTGACAAGCGGATCGACTTCGTTGGTGGCAGACGTGGAACGGCTGAGCTTGAACGTCTTGTGGATGAAGGAAAGGCAGCCGTGGCCTTCTCGCTCTATCCGACCACTGTCGAGGACCTTCTGAAAGTATCTGACGCTGGCGAGATCATGCCGCCAAAATCTACCTGGTTTGAACCGAAGCTTCGCGATGGCCTCTTGATTCATACAATATAAATCATGATCAATCGCCTCCGGCAGATGGGGTCGCCTACTTAGCGTTATCGACATGCAAATATTAATCGCTGATAAGTTTGAGCAATCCGGCCGCGATGGGCTACAAGCCCTCGGCTGTGAAGTCGCATACGAACCTGACCTGAAGGACGATGCGCTGGTTCAGGCAATCACCAGGCGGCAGCCAGATGTGCTGGTCGTGAGAGGCACCAGGGTCACTGAACCGATGCTGGACGCTGGTCCGGTTAAGCTGGTGGTGCGCGCCGGGGCAGGCTACAACACAATCGATGTTCCAGCGGCCTCGCGGCGCGGTATCTATGTCTCCAACTGTCCCGGAAAAAACTCCATCGCTGTTGCCGAACTGGCTTTTGCTCTGATCCTGGCGCTGGATCGCCGCATCGTTGACAACGTGGTTACCCTTCGTCGAGGCGAATGGAATAAGAAGGAGTTTTCGAAAGCCCGCGGACTTTATGGCCGGACGCTGGGATTGATTGGGCTCGGACGAATCGGGCAGGACATGGTTTCCAGGGCTCGCGCCTTCGGCATGCAAGTGATTGCCTGGAGTCGCAGCTTGAATCCGGAACGCGCGATCAGTCTGGGCGTAGAACACAGATCATCACCACTGGACGTGGCCCGGGAGGCAGATGTAGTGAGCGTGCATCTCGCGCTTTCGCCAGATACGCGTTTGCTTATCGGGTCGGAGTTCTTCGAGGCAATGCAACAAGGCGCCTACTTCATCAACACATCACGTGGTGAGGTAGTGGACCAGAAGGCTTTGACCGCAGCCTTGCACAACCGTGGCATCAGAGCCGGGCTCGATGTCTTTGCCGTCGAGCCGGCAGTGAGCGTCGCGGAATTCAAGGATGAGATTGCTGGCGAGACGAGCGTTTACGGAACACACCATATCGGCGCTTCCACAGACCAGGCTCAGGAGGCCATTGCTGCAGAGACAGTTCGCATCGTCAAAGAATTCAAAGAGACCGGCAAGGTGCCAAATGTTGTAAATCTCGCGAGCCAATCACCAGCGACTCACCGGCTGGTGGTCCGGCACCTCGATCGGCCCGGCGTACTGGCGGCTGTGCTCGAGGCGATCAAGGCGGAACAGATCAATGTGCAGGAGATGGAGAATATTGTATTCGAGGGCGCCGAGGCAGCGGTTGCCAGAATAAATCTGGACAAGGCGCCGTCTTCTGAACAATTGAATCGGTTGCGCAACAACACCTCCAATATAATCGAATTAGATTTGCTCAATTTGAGCGGTGAATGATTCCGCATCGGTAACCAGTTGGGATGGCTTCATGAGCACTACCCTTATCACGGGCGCCTCGAGCGGAATCGGCGAAGCCTTTGCACGGCGGCTTGCCTCTCAGGGACGCAACGTTCTGCTTGTCGCGCGCTCCGAAGACAAGCTAATAAGGCTCTGCAATGAGATCGGACGTACCAGCAGCATTCGAGCCCAATATATCGCCCTCGATCTTTCGCAGCCCGAATCTCCGTCTCTCCTTTTTGAAGAGACTGAGAAGCGCGGACTTACAATCGACATGCTCATCAACAACGCAGGGATTGGGTCGATGGGTGTATTTGCGGAGCTCGATTTGGAACGTGAGTTGAAAATTATAGACTTGAACGTCAAGGCATTGGTTGAGCTTACCTATCGCTACCTGCTTCCCATGCGGCAACAACGGCAAGGCGCAATCATCAACGTAGCTTCAACCGCGGGTTTTCAGCCCGTGCCTTTTATGGCTACTTACGCTGCCACCAAGGCATTTGTGCTGTCCTTCTCGGAAGCGCTTTGGGAAGAGAACCGGCCCCACGGCGTCACGATTATGGCTCTTTGTCCCGGTGTGACCGAGACAAACTTTTTTGAGGCGGCAGGTATCGAGAAGCCGCCTTTACGAATATCGCAATCCCCGGAAGATGTTGTTGATGCCGCTTTGCGCGGACTCGCCCGTCGTAAGAGCAATGTAATTACCGGTTGGACGAATTTCATGTTGGTCCAGGCTGAGAGGGTTGTACCCCGTTCCCTGGTTGTGCGCGTTACCGGTCGCGCGCTCAGGCCGCGTTTTGAGAATACTGGCATCAGTGAACAATAGGCTGGAGGTGTGAATGAGCGAACGAATTTTCAATTTTAGCGCCGGCCCGGCCGTGCTGCCGGTACCTGTGCTTGAGGAGGCCCAGCGCGATATGTTGAGCCTGCCGGGCGTGGGAATGTCGGTTATGGAGATCAGCCACCGCTCGAAACCGTTTGACGAAATTATTGGCAACGCCGAGCGCGGCATTAGAGAGTTGTTAAACGTTCCCGATGATTATCATCTGCTTTTTCTTCAGGGCGGGGCTAGTTTGCAATTCTCGATGGTACCGATGAACTTCCTACCGGAGGGAGTCAGCGCGGATTACATTATCACCGGCAGCTGGGGCAAGAAGGCGCTGAAAGAGGCAAAGCGATCAGGCGCCGTAAATGTTGCCGCGACTATGGCGGATGGCGGTTTTACTCGTGTGCCTGCCCAGGATGAACTTAAGCTTGATTCAAATGCAGCTTACGCGCACTTTACGACCAACGAGACCATTGAGGGGGTGCAATGGAAGCAGGAACCCGACACGGGAAATGTTCCTCTTGTTGCTGATGCCTCCTCGGACATTCTTTCTCATGTCATTCCAGTAGAGAAGTATGCCTTGATATACGCCGGGGCTCAGAAGAATATTGGACCAAGCGGCGTCACCCTCGTGATAGTTCGTGGAGACCTCCTGGAACGCATCCCTGACGGCCTGCACACGATGCTGGATTATCGCACTCATACCGAAAATCGATCTCTTTACAATACGCCGAACACCTGGGGAATTTACATCATCAGTCTGGTCTGCAAATGGCTAACTGATAAGGGCGGGATCCCGGGAATGCAACAGGAGAACGAAGCAAAGGCCAAACTGCTTTACGACGTCATTGACGGTACGAACTTTTACCGAGGTCACGCTGATCCGGACTCTCGTTCGACCATGAATGCGACTTTCCGACTTCCCACCGAAGATCTTGAAAAGAGATTTACGGCTGAGGCTACCGCGGAGGCTTTAGACGGACTTAAAGGACATCGATCCGTGGGTGGTATTCGCGCCTCGATATACAACGCGTTTCCGCGGGCCGGAGTAGAGGCGCTGGTCGCTTTCATGAAAGAGTTCGAACGGAAAAATGGGTAACTTTATCTCAAAGGCTGCGAGCACTGTCTCCGAGAGAACGGAATGAGATGGAAGCGACTGAACCGCTGGCGGAAAAACTCGCCGAATGACGGAGATGTTTTTACGCTCAAAGTCGCTGATGAAGATGTGGGCGCCCGTCTTGATGCTTATCTTGCCGCGCACATTCCAGGGTGGAGTCGGGCTCGGCTGCAACGGTTGATCGAAGATGGAGACGTCCTGATAGCCGGAAAAAAGGCGAAAGCATCCTATAAGCTTCGCCCGGGTGATGAAATTGATATCGAACTGATCGCCCCTGTCGCAAGTTCCTTTGTTCCGGAAAACATCCCCCTTGAAGTCGTTTACGAAGACGAAGCTTTGATCGTCGTCAACAAACCTGGCGGTCTGGTGGTCCATCCCGCCGCCGGCAATGAATCAGGCACACTTGCTAACGCCCTCGCTTATCATTTCCAAACTCTGTCTGTTCACGCGGGCGTGATTCGTCCCGGGATAGTTCATCGGCTCGACAAAGGTACTTCGGGCTTGATGGTGGTCGCCAAGACTGAGGCGGCGCATGAAAACCTCTCCGATCAGTTTCGGGCTCGTGCCGTCTTTAAATCTTACGTGGCTCTTGTGCACGGTCTGGTGAGCGAGAAGAGTGGGACAATTGACCAGCCGATTGCGCGTGATTCGCGAAACCGGACGAGGATGGCTGTGGTCGCCGGGGGTCGGCCAGCGCTCTCAATTTACCGTGTCAAGCATCGTTATAATCAATTTACGCACCTTGATGTAGAACTCAAGACCGGACGTACTCATCAGATTCGGGTTCACCTGGCCTGGCTTAAGCACCCGGTAGTTGGGGACGAAGTCTACAGTGGCGGCTGCGATAAGACCGTTAAGGATCCGCGCATCAGGGCGGAGATTCGAAAACTTCAACGCCAATTCCTGCACGCCGAAAAACTCGGCTTTCGTCATCCGACCACGGCCGCCAGGTTGCAGTTCGAAAGTCCTTTGCCGCCCGAACTAAGGGAACTTCTCGAACTCGTCGCGCAGCAATAGACGCACCCTTTAACTCGCCTGAAAAGAACGCCTCTTATTCACATTAATTACTCTGTCGTTTGGGTTTGAAAGCGGGATATGATTTCATAGTGAACACGGTTTCTGCCATCCGAGGGCAACGACCGTCATTCACTTAGGCATCGAACCGCACGTCTTGGCTAAGGCGCCGGTAATTTCACTTTAGTTTGTAAATAAACTTTCAATCATTTAGTTATGAGTTTGCGTGGGTTAAGATCGCTATTTGGCATCGCTGTTCTGTTTTGCGCGATGATAATCTCTTCGAACATTTCATTGGCGCAGAGGCCGGCGCCCCAGCCGAGTCCAACACCACCGCCCATCGACCAGGACCAGACCGAACGCATCTTTATTAGACTGGTGCGACTGCCGATTACGGTTGTAGATCGGAAAGGACAGTTCATATCTGGACTAACGAAGGAAGACTTCATAATTCTAGAGGATAAGGTTCCCCAGAAGATCGAAACATTCTCCGATGATCTGGGTGAGACTTCGCCACTTTATGTCGCCGTGCTGATGGATACATCGCCTTCAACGGCCGGCAAACTCAAGTTCGAACAGGAGTCGGCGATGAACTTCATTCAGACGGTCGTGCGGCCTCGAAGGGACCATGTCCTGTTCGCAACCTTCGACGATGAGATACTTCTTCGTCAGGATTTCACAGATAAGTTGGATCTGCTCGATCGTGCCGTATTTGCAGTAAAGCAGTCGGGAAGCCAGACGGCCCTCTACGACGCCGTGTGGCAGTTTTGCGATGAGAAGTTGCGCTCGGTGCCCGGTCGTCGAGTGTTGGTGGTAATTACCGATGGAGAAGACACGTACAGTCGGGCAACAATTCGGGATGCGATCGACATTGCCCAACGTACCGAGACAACTATTTACGCCATCTCAACCAAAGCCGGCTTCGCAAGCACCGTACCCGGAGTGGAGGCGGGGCAGGTTAAGGACCGGAAGGACCGTGATCTGGTAACTCTAGCGGAAGAAACCGGCGGGGTCGCTTTCTTCACCGGTGATATGCTTTCTCTTGAGCGTTCCTTTACACGAATTTCAAGAGAGTTGCGGGCCCAGTATCTGGTCACTTACAGACCAACGAATGATCGCTACGACGGCAGCTTCAGAAGGATCGATGTGCGGTTGGCGGACCGCCGCGGGAATCTAAGAATAAGAACGAAGCGCGGCTATAATGCCATTGCTGATAGCGTTAGACCATAGGAGCGTTCATTAGGTTTATCATGAGCTACAAGAATTTTCGAAGCCCGGGTCTAATCCTGGTCCTGTTTGTGTTAATTGTCTTTATTGCGGCCGGCTTATCCAGTCCGCCGGCACTTTCGCAACCCGGAGATCGCAGTGAGTTTTTACAGCAACCCGCGGTTGCCCCCACGCCTCCCGCCAGAGGCGATTTTCCAGAAGACTCAGATGATGTCATAAGAGTTGAGACCAATCTTACAAATATCTTCTTTACCGCAGCAGACAAGAGCAAACGCTTCATCAACACCCTGAAACAGGATGACATTCGCGTCTACGAGGATGGAAAACTACAGGAGGTTTTTACCTTCCAACAGAACATTGATCTCCCCTTGTCCGTGGCGCTCTTGCTCGACACGAGCGTATCAGTTGAAAGAACCTTACCCGACGAGAAAGCTGCTGCCCGCTCTTTCTTAGAGGCTGTAGTGCGGTCCGAGAAGGATGAGGCGGCGGTTATCTCCTTCACCGGAGAAGTAGTCCTTGAGCAGGGTTTCTCAGGAAGCCTTGCCCGGCTCAGAAACGCAATCGACCGAGTTGAATTCGTTCCGCCCGCCGGATACATCGGCGGTGGGGTCGTAGTGGGTGGTAGCCAGGGGACACCGCCAATTTTCGGAAGGAACAACACGCTTGCCGGGAACACTGCCGTCTGGGATGCGGTATGGGTCGCCTCGAACGAACTGTTCCTCGAGTCGGCGCAAAATACAAGGCGGGCAATTATTCTGCTAACGGATGGAGACGATACAATCAGTCAGGTGAAGATGCAGGAAGCCATCGAGAGTGCTCAGAAGGCTGATGCCTTTGTTTACGCGATTGGCATAGGAGATAGTTATCGGGGCGGGGTGGATCAGGGCGCCCTGCGCAAGATTGCGGAAAGGACCGGAGGACGAGCCTACTTCCCCCGTAGCGAGCAAGAACTTCGCGAGGCGTTCGCTCAGATTCAAAGCGACCTCCGGGAGCAGTACCTCCTGGCTTACTCTCCATCAAACAAGGCACGCGACGGTAGCTACCGCGAAATTAAGATAGAGGTGGTCGATCCGGAATTACGAAAGTCTTTGAAGCTGAACTATCGTCCCGGCTATTTCGCCAAAACGAGCGACCCAGTGAGAGCAACTAAACCGTAAATCACTGAGTCCGCAAAAGTTAGACCCATTTCAAGCCCAATCTCCCCGCAAATCTTTCGAGTGACAAAGCTTAATTAACTTTGTTATACTCCGACGGCTGGCAGTCGACACTGCCGGCTCCTCCCTGACAGGTTAATTCAATCAGGTTCCACCCGCGACGCCCATCCTCGACATGCTACGGGTACCCTGACAGTCAGCCTGTATCGCAGCCTCCCGTTCCGAGTCTAGCCCTTCGAAGTTTCGAGATCATGATAAGAGACCACTCCGAGCGATACCGAGTGCTGATTGTCGACGACAATCAGCACGTGCTTGATCTGCTTGTCGAGCTCCTCACAGGCGAAGGCTACGAAATAACATCAGCCAAGGATGGGGGTGGTGTCTTTGAACAGACCCTGTCATTTGAGCCGGACCTGATTATTAGTGACGTTGTGATGCCGGTCATCGATGGAATCACGTTATGCCGGCAACTCAAGGAAGATCCCCGCACCGCAAGTATTCCCGTGCTTCTCATCAGCGGTCTGCGGCGCGAGGACACGGACGGTCTCGAAGGCTTAGAGGCCGGCGCTGACGATTATCTTAACGTGCCTTTCCGCAATGAGGAGCTGCTTGTCAAAGTGGCGCGGCTAACTGAACGGCATCGAGTTGACAAGCATTATCTCGGAATCGTCGAACATGCTACCGACATCATCTACACGCGCAGTATGGAGGGCTACCTCACCAGCATCAACGCAGCGGGAGCAACCTTCTTTGGGCGGCCCGCTGCTGAACTGGTAGGAATGCACCTTTCGGAGCTTGTTGGGGCTGAAGGCGCTGCTCGGGATATCCAGGAAGCAAAGACTGCGACCTCGGAATCGTTGCCGCGGTCGATTTATTGTTTGCCCGATGCAGAAGGTGTGTTGCGTTATCTTGAAGGCGTGATTACGGTTGAACACAGCAGAAACGGAAAGGCGACCGGTGTACGGGGAGTCGTCCGGGACATCACAGAGCAAAAGCTGGCAGAGGAGTCACTCAAGGAAAGTGAAGAGAGTTATCGGCGGCTGGTGGAATTGTCGCCGCAGGCAATAGTGGTGTCACGCAACGAAAGGTTCGTTTACCTGAATGCCGCGGCGCTGAAATTGTGGGGGGCTTCGAGCGCCTCCGATTTAGTTGGCAAGCCAATTCTGGACGTTGTTCACCCTGATTATCAGGATCTGGTCAGAGAACGAGTTCACCAGATTCAACATAAAGGCATCTCTGTGCCGCTTGCCGAAGAAAAATTTGTTCGACTTGACGGCGAGGTAATCGACGTAGAAGTTGTGGGCATGCCATTTACCTTCAAGGGGGAAGCGGCGGTCCAGGCAGTTATCCGCGATATTACAGAAGAGAAGCGTTCTCAGGAAGCTCTCAGAGATGCTGAGAAGCGTCTGCGAACGGTCGTTAGCAGTGCCTCGCTCATGCTGTTTTCACTCGATCAGCATGGGGTCTTCACGTTGTCGGAGGGTGAGAGTCTTAAAGCATTAGGTCTGAAGCCCGGTGGAGTCGTGGGCCAGTCGGTTTTTGATCTGTATCCGGATATCCCTGAGCTTCTGGAAAACGTTAGACGCGCTCTGCGAGGGGAAGCCTTTTCTGCCGCCGTGCAAATTGGTGATCTCACCTTTGATACCCGCTTTACACCACTGACAAACAAGCGTAACGAGCTTTTTGGGGTGATTGGAGTTGCGACCGACATCACCGAAAGCAGAAAAGCCGAGCAGGCTCTGCGCGAAAATGAGGAGCGTTATCGAGAGTTATTCGAAAACGCAAACGACATTATTTATACTCATGATCTTGCCGGAAACTTCACATCATTAAACCGCAGTGGAGAACTGATCATCGGCTACACCCGTGAGGAAGCTGCCCGAATGAATGTGGCAGATGTCATCGCGCCGGAGTACCTGAAGATTGCGCGGCAGATGATGGCGCGCAAGGAGACTTCGTTGGTTCCGACGGTCTACGAGCTTGACGTATTTACGAAAGATCGCCGGCGGGTGCGCTTGGAGGTCAGCACTCGTCTCATCCATCACGGAGGAAAGGCAGTTGGGGTTCAGGGCATCGCCCGCGACTTGACGGAGCGAAAACGCTCAGAGGAAGCACTTCGCGAAAGTCAGGCATTCTTTCATAGTTTCATGGACAACAGCCCAACAGTGGCCTTCATGAAAGACGAAGCCGGTCGCTATGTTTACGTCAACCGCCCCTTTGAGGACTTCTTTGGCCAGAAGCTTGATGCGCTTAAAGGAAAGACAAGTTTTGACTGGTTGCCCGAGAATACCGCCCGCGTAACGCACGAGCATGACCTGCAAGTAATCGCCACCGGAGAGGCTCAGGAAATTATCGAAATCGTGCCGACGCAGGATGGGACATTCCATCACTGGCTGGTCTTTAAATTTCCCATCTCCGATTCATCTGGAAAGAGATTTGTAGGTGGCGTTGGGGTGGACGTAACTGCGCGGTCTGAAGCCGAGCAAGCTCTGGCGCAGCAAGCCGAGCGCGAGGCCATGACTCATCGTATTTCCCAGGCGGTCCGTTGTTCACTCGACAGTGGCGAGATCTTCCAAACTGCCGTTCGCGAACTCGGCTCGTACTTAAATGTTGATCGCTGCTCTCTGTTCATGAGAGACCGGCAAGGGCAACGCGCCACTAACGTCGCCGAATATCATGCGGAAGGTATCAGGCCGGCCGGCACCGATTTTGACCTTGCCGATGTAAAGACCTTGATCCACTCCCTCAATCAACACGGCGTGCTAGCGTCTGACGATGCTCCCAATGACGAGCGAATTCAGGACCTTTATAACCGCATTCTCAAAACAGCGGACGTGCGCTCGATCATGTACGTCGCAATTCGGGTTGGTGATGAAATACCGGCGGCGTTCGCTCTCTCAACGACTAGGGAGTCGCGCACCTGGAGTGCTTCCGACATTGCCATCGCCAAGACGGTTGCAGATCAGACTGGCATCGCCATTCGCCAGGCTGAGCTCTATCAAAAAGCCGAGGCAACCTCAACGCGGGAGGCACTGGTCAATCGCCTGACAATGGCGATCCGGGCCTCCCTAAGTTTACCCGAGGTCTTAAGTACGGCGACGCGAGAACTCGGGCGAGCCCTTTCGGCATCCCGCGTACATCTGCATCTCTACAATCCGGATGACCCAGTCCCGCCAGTCGAGTACGAATACATCGCGCCTGGATCCGCTAGTGTTAGTCATTTCGGGGTCAGCTACGAAGACCCGATTGGCCAGTATTTATTGCACTCCTCCAACCCCATCGTGATTGATGACGCTCTAAACTATTTTGAAGGGGATCCGGAGTTCAGCGCATACATTCGCTTTCATGCAAAGAAAGTGAATCTTCGTTCACAGATTGATTATCCCTTGATCGTTAAAGGCCTGTTTCGCGGCGTACTATGTATTCATCAAACAGATCAGGTGCGCCAGTGGACAGAAGATGAAGTGTCATTAGTCGAAGCTGTGGCGGCTCGACTGGCAATTGGCATTGCCCAGGCGGAGCTGTTCGAAATGGTCGCGCGTGGTAAGGGCGAATGGGAGACAACCTTCGATGCGATGTCAGACGGGATCTTCATATTTGATCGGTCGGGAATCCTCAAACGCGTCAACCGGGCCGGCGCAGCAATGGAATATGTGCATCCGAAAGCGCTGCTGGGGCGAAAATGCTGCGACATTCTTCGCTCCAGTGCTGAGGCTAATACTTGCGTGGTTGAAAGAGCGATCGAGCAGGCTCAAAGCGTTACCGTCGAAGTAACACCCGTGCGCTTAAATAGGCCGTTACTGGTGACTGTGGAACCTGTTGTCGATGGGGGGAAGGCTATGGCTGTAGTCTGCACCGCGCGCGATCTATCCGAGTTGCGCAACGTGCAGGCGGTAGCTCGTGAGCATCAGTCATTACTGACCAACATTCTAGAGAGTGCTCGCGAGTCGATCTATGCCGTTGACACGGAAGGCCGATTCAAGTGGTGTAACAGCGCCACTCTTACCGGCCTGGGGTTTGAACGGGAAAACTTCATTGGCCGCCAGTTGTTGGACATGGTCTACGAAGCAGATCGGGATCTTGTGCACGATAAGTTCCTGGCGGCCCTCGAGGGCCAACCGCAGACCTACGAGATGCGATACTATTCCCACAACGGGCGTCTTCGTTACGCTCGCGTGGACAATTCACCTTTGGTAGTGGAAGGCGATACAACCGGCGTCCTTGGTATTGCGCGCGACATAACCGAACAAAAAGAGGAGCGGGAACGTGCGGCGCGCGCCGACAAATTGCGGGCGCTGGGCCAACTCGCTTCTGGGGTCGCTCATGACTTCAACAACTCCCTAGCTGCAATTCTTGGTCGCGCCCAACTGCTTCGCCGGCAAACTAAAGACGATGCGCTGGTACGCAATCTCGATATTATTCAAACGGCGGCGGAAGACGCTGCGGCCACAGTGCGCCGAATTCAAACCTTTGCTCGCAAATCGCCAGCCCGTGAGTTTGAACTCCTTAACATGAGATCGCTCTTGAATGATGCCATCGAGATTACCCGAACGCTGTGGGAAAATGATGCCCGACTGCGGGGCCTCGAGTACAAAGTTAAACTGGATGCCGGCAGCGAACACTATACCTACGGGAGTGCCTCAGAACTTCGTGAGGTATTCGTTAATCTAATCGTGAACGCGGTTGATGCGATGCCGCAGGGTGGAAGACTTGAGATTGGTTGCATCCGCGATGGCAAGCGCTTGCAACTGAAGTTTGCCGACAGCGGGACCGGTATGCCGGAAGATGTCCGGCAGAAGATCTTCGAGCCTTTCTTCTCGACGAAAGGGGCCCAGGGCACCGGACTTGGTCTTTCAGTCAGTTACAGCATCCTCGAACGGCATGAAGGATCGATCAGCGTCGACTCAGAGATCGACGCGGGCACAATCTTTACTATCGACCTGCCTGCCGTTGATAACGAGATATCCCTGCCGGAGGTGCAGCAAAAGACGAGAGACACGCGCTCATTCTTAGCACTGGTAATTGATGACGAGGAGGCCGTCAGGGAAACCCTGGCGGATATGCTTACGGCTCTCGGACATCGAGTCGAGTTGGCTGTTAGTGGACATGAAGCCATATCAAAGGTTGGAGCCTCAGAGTTTGATCTAGTGTTCACCGATCTAGCGATGCCGGAAATGGATGGTTGGGAGACGGCTCGGGAGATTCGCAAACGCCGGCCCGACGTCGAGATTGTACTCGTAACGGGTTATGGCCCGGGGACGGTTCCCCCTTCGGGCGAGACGGACCTGGTGGACGCAGTGATTGGTAAGCCCTTCGACTTTAACCAGGTCAGTCAAATAATCAGGCAAGTGATGAATGGAAAGAACGAACTCGAGGTGGTGGTTTAGACCGCCCGGTGTTGAGTTGCGAGATGGCGTCTAGCAATGAACTGGCTACAGCGAATCGTAACCTCTGTGGCGCCGAAGAGTGCTGCCGCATCGATCGAGTCCGAATCGCGGGCCTGGATGGTGCGCTGCGATAACTGTGGTCACGAGCAGTCTGTTTGGGACCGCGGCGGCGTCCGTTGGAAGGCAAAGGGGTCGCCGCGCTTTTTAGGCGTCTGTAATTCCTGTCATGAGAAACGCTGGCATACAATGTACCGGCGCTCTGATCAGTTGTAACTCATTATTCCCGCACTCGCCGTAAACCCGACCCCAAATCCCACCAGCATCGCAGGTCCACTCCAGGAATCCTTCTCAGCCAGCATAAATCCTGTCGAAGCACTCGAGAGGTTTCCGTAGTTGCGTAAGACTTCGTAAGAGCCCTGAACCTTGGTCGAGTCCGGCACGAGACTCAATTGCGAGCAAACGCCATCCAGAATCTTCTTGCTTCCTGTATGGATAAGGCAATCCTCTACCTGCCGCAGATCCGACACCGGAGAATCTGGATGCCCCAATACCTTCCGAACCGTGGTTACTGCATAATGAGTGCCTCGAGCCGGTACGCTTGAGTGCATGAAATATTGCGGCCGGCCTTTAAGGAAGGGGTGGGCACTGTGGGCTACCATCGTAAGCAGGTTCATGTCATCAGGCTGGTCATTGGTGAGGTGGGAGATTGGACCAAAGGCGGGCTTGCCTTCTTCGGTACCAACGAGGAGGGCGACGGCTCCATCACCAAAAAGCATCGACTGAATGACGAAGGTGGTATCCACCCTTTGTTGTTCAAATTGATCTTCATCGATTTTTCGCTCCTTTTTTAAGCGCAGATTATCGCGAAAGCCGTAGTACTCGTTTCTTAACAAAGGCGCCACATATGGAGTCTGGGCTTCCGCCATGAGGACGATCGCGAGCTGTCCCGGATTGGCGGCCAGATACCATTGCGCAACCTCGATATTCTTTAACAGAACTGAACAACCCTGGGCCTGCATGCTAACTGTTCGTAGTGAGCGCGAGAGCAGTCCGTGAGTCTTACCCATTACTTCCGAAGCCAGACACGGAAGCATCTGATCGGGAGTATTGGTGGCTGCAACAAGCAAGCCGATTCGGGAGGGATCGCCACCCCAACGCTCGATGCAGCGCTTCGTGGCCGCCACGCCGAGTTCTGTTGTTGAACTGGTGGGCTGGGCAGCTTTACCCGAAAGGAACTCCGGATAATTCTCTACGGCGGAATACCTTCGGTCTACTCCAAGTCGATTTATAGTAGTTATGAGTTCAGGTGAAAGCTTATGCATCAGGGCAGAAACGAGTTCGGTTGTTTTGAAAGAGTTTCTTGGTGTGGAGGTGGCTGCTGACAATAGATTGATCATGGGGACTTGCTCCTATAAAGAAGAACTGAATAATTACGCGGTCGCGGCGCGAATCGTATCGTTAATGCCGATCTCTGTTACAACGGCTGTGCCACTGAATAGTGCACGTGCAACTTACCCCGTAACCTATACGTATGTTTGAACTTATCGCCTCTTTCAGATTTTTGCTGGAGTTGGGCTCGATCAGGGCCGTGGATAGCTGGTATCCACTCAAATTTGGCGAGACTCAGTTTTGCTGGGGATCTTGCATAAGCATCAAAATAGTGAGTTGGTTATGAGGTATACAGTTGTGTATCTGGTATTCAGGGCTTCGGCTTTGCACAAGAACCCCCGCCTGCACAAAAAGGCGTGAGGCTGCACAAAAACCTGGGAGCGATGGGCGCTTGTTGCATCTGTAAAACACTGTTCCATTCTGGGCGGGCATGTGTTAAGTTTGCGGGCGAAACGAGGTAAGGGCCGCCAAATTGGTTCTGAGATTTTCGGGATCGGCAGAACCAACCTAACAGCCCTTTAGGAATACAGGGCGCACTGTAACATGCTCCAGCCTCACCGTCCACTGGTTTGATGATCCCCTGAGATAAACGAAAGATGACCAAACGAAATATAAAACAAACCTCGCCAAAAGTGGCTAGCCAAG
>DATKDA010000071.1:0-74468 GCA_035512935.1 Pyrinomonadaceae bacterium
TATGGAGAAACATCATCAGCCAAGTACTTCGCCAGACCAAAGTCCCCGACTCTGATGCTCTCAACGATGCATCTGGCTAGTTGGTAGCTGCCATAGTTATTGTGGTGGGTGTTGTCATCCGGCGCAAAAGCTTGCTTTGAAACCTCGGGACCTAAGGCCTCGTAGAAAGGTTTGCTCAGCGCGTGCAGATCTATCAACGGAACGTTTTCTTCCTTTGCAACCTGGCGGACCGCGTCGTCATAGTAGCCATGAGAGTCGGTGATCTTGCCGCCCGCATCGAAGGTGCGACGGTGCATGGAAGTAATCAGAACCGGGTTGCCGCCGCGTTTCCGCGCTTCGTCAACGTAGTGTTTAAGTGAGGCTTTATACGTAGTAAATGGCCCGACACCTTCACCCTTCTCTTTCTGGTCATTGTGGCCGTACTGGATAAACAGGTAGTCGCCGGCCTTCATTAAACTTAAGACCTTTTCGAGGCGACGAGCGCCCCGCGAACTTCTCAATGACTCACCGGACTGAGCGTGATTGGCGAGGGCTATGCCAGGTTTGAAGAAACGAGTGAGCATCTGGCCCCAACTGTTGTAAGGCTCACGCGGCTGGTCGGTGACGGTAGAGTCTCCTAAGAGAAACAGGGTTGGGACAGTGTCTGCGGGAACTATTTCAAGCGCGTTAACGGTTGGACGAGTGTTGTTGAACTCAAGAGTTAACTTGTCGTCCCAGGCCCAGGCTTCCATCGTCCTTTCGCGGTCCTTTAGTTTGACTTCACCGCCGCTCGAGATTTGCGGAGTGCGGATGTTGACTGTGAAGGTTTTGGTGGCAACCTTACCCCGTTTTGTCGCAACTTTCTCAAGCATCAGCCGGCGGAGTTCAGCTTTGACCGTGGTAGCCGTATCGCCGTTTCGATCGCCGAAGGTAACTGTGACATTGTAGTTGCCCTCCGGGAGCGCCACGGAAAAAAAGAAGGGCGTATCTCCGGCACAGAAATCACTGCGCAAGTGGTCTCTCCCACCGCGGTCGGCACATTGAACAGTCGCACCAGGCTCAAAGCCGTAGCCCAGGTTCTTTGAGTAGAGAGTAGTGGGTAAGACTTGAACATATCCGGATTGGACTTTGCCGGGTCCGAAATCAAACTTAAGAGTCGGCCGGGCTGTTTGCGCAATGGTTTGTGAGTTGGGCGATCCTGCGGAAGCCGTGAGAAAGATGACTGTAGCGATCACAAAACGGACACTGCGGTTCACGATCCATCCCTCCGACGTAGCGTTTGTTCGACGATTCTGACTCACAGCCATGAACTCGGGAGTGTATGATTAGCGACTGGAACACACAAGCGCGGTTGCTTGTCTGGGTTCGCGGTTGCACAGATCCTTCCCGGGCAATGTAGAATTAGGGAACACGGCGGCTGCATTACGCGTTCAGGATTACATCACTTCGCACTTTTGCTTAACATTTTGAGTCGACCCTTAACGGACTTGCCAATAAACCGGAGTAGCATGATGCCACTAAAGCCCGCCAGACTGCTCTTCACGATTTTGACATTATCATTTGCAATCTATGCCCAGGACGCCCAGTCTGAACTGAACGAGCAGCTCTGGGAAGCGGCTCGCAAGGGGGATGCAGTTACCGTCAAGGCCCTCATCGAAAAAGGCGCTGACGTGAATGCAAAATTCCGGTATGGCGCTACCGCACTTTCCTATGCATGCGATAAAGGACACACCGAAGTCGTCAATGTCCTTCTCGAGAATGGCGCCGAGGTCAACGTAAAAGATACGTTTTACCAGGCCACACCCATTTCCTGGGCTATGCAAAAGGGGCACGTTGCGATTGTCGCGGCGCTTTTAAGTAAGGGAGCAGAAGGTGCAGATCAGGTACTTCTGTCAGGGGCGCGGCGGGGCAACAAAGAGATGGTTAGCGTGGCGCTGGCTAAAGGGACCCCAAAACCTGAGACGTTGACAACAGCGTTGGCTTCAGCCGCGATGAACAATCAAGACGAAATTGTAGAGATGCTAAAGAAAGCTGGCGCCACTCCACCTCCCGAAGTCGACGCCGCGATTCTTCAATCATACGTAGGAAAATACAAGAATGAACAGGGTACTGAAATAAGCATTATGCTAAAGGACGAGAAACTGTTCGCTGTACCCACGGGTCAGAATCCCATCGCGTTAATTGCGGTTGACAGAACCTCATTTCGACCTGCTGAGTTTGACGGGATTCTGGTCACTCTAACCATCGAGAATGAAAAGGTCACGGGCTTCAATCTAAGACAAGGACCAGGGACTACTGTCTTTAAACGTATCGAATGAAGCAGCGAGCCAGCGCGGGCAAAACCGCTTTCTTCTAACTTAACTTTGCGCAATAGAGGTTACCAAATGAGACGATTCGCTCTTTCCATCCTGATTCTTACTTTAGTGTTACCCATTACTGCCTCGGCGCAGAACTGGCCGCAGTTCCGTGGACCAGGCGCGACGGGAGTTGCTGAAGGAAAGAGGATGCCAGTTAAGTGGGATGTTGAGAAGTCTGTGAACGTCCTCTGGAAAGCGCCGGTACCGGGTTTGGCTCACTCAAGCCCGATCGTCTGGGGCAACAAAGTTTTCGTGACGACCGCTGTCAGCAGCAACCCGAAAGAGGAGACTCGCTTTGGACTTTACGGCGACGTCGCTCCAGTCGATAACCTCGTCAAACATACATGGAAAGTATATTGCTTTGACAAGCAAACGGGGAAACTCCTTTGGGAGCGCACCGCTTACGAAGGAGTACCAAGAGTCAAACGCCATCCAAAGGCAACTCACGCATCTTCAACGCCTGCTACCGATGGACGCCATCTGGTGGTCCTTTTTGGCTCGGAAGGCCTCTACTGCTATGACCTGGACGGGAAATTACTGTGGAAGCAAAACCTGGGCGTCCTTGACGCCGGGTGGTTCTACGATCCCGACTATCAATGGGAATATGCGAGTTCACCGGTTATCTACAAGAACCTGGTCATTGTCCAGGCTGATATCCAGAAAGACTCTTTCATTGCCGGCTACGATATTAAGACGGGAAAGCAGGCTTGGAAGACGCCACGCGAGGAGATCCCTTCGTGGGGAACCCCTACGGTTTACGAGTCCCGAGAGCGCGCCGAGATCATCACCAATGGTTCAAAGGCGGTCCGCGGCTATGACCCGCTGTCTGGCAAAGAACTGTGGCGACTTGGGCCTAACTCGGAGATCACGACGCCGACACCCTTTGTTGCGCACGACCTCATTTTTGTCACCAGCGGTTATGCGCCGATACAGCCTATCTACGCAATAAAGCCCGGTGCGACGGGGGATATTTCTTTGCCGGATGGCGCCGAATCGAATCAACATATCGCCTGGAGCAAGAAACGCGGTGGTCCATACATGCCGACCCCTATTGTTTACGGCGACCTTTTCTATGTCTGCACGAACAACGGTGTGATGAGCGCCTATAATGCTAAGACCGGCGAACGTGTCTATCAGCAGCGCCTCGCAGGGCGGGGCGGGGCTTTTACGGCTTCAATTGTAGCTTCGGATGGGAAGCTTTTCCTGTCGAGCGAGGACGGTGAGATTTTCGTCGTTAAGGCTGGTCCAACACACGAACTCTTATCAGAGAACCGGGTGGGCGAAGTCGTGATGGCAACTCCGGCAATCTCGGATGGCATTCTAATCGTGCGTGGTCTGAAGCACCTGGTCGCTATCGCAGAGAAGTAGTTGCCGAGCTCGAAGCCACGCGATTGCTTCTGGTTCGAATTTCAGTATTCAGATCCAGTAAAGACCAACCGCAATGGTGGATCGACCCAGTAGTGGATGTTTCAACCAACGGTAGGTACCGCGGCGTCGCTCTTGCCGAACTCTTCCAAAACTTCAAACACTTCGAGGGCATACTTCACGTTACCAAACGGCGCCGAGACCTGAACCCCCTGAATCAGATCACGGACGTCCATAAGCGATTCGCGCGCGATTTTCAACCCCGCATCGCGTCCTGCCTCTTTGCTGATAGCTGACGCAACTCGCATCCGCTCCATAATCGAAGGCGTCACCCGCACTCCGGGGACTTCGTTATGTAGAAACTCCGCGTTCCTGTAGGAAACAAGAGGCCAGATTCCCGCAATAATCGGGATGCGCACGTGCTCAATGCTCTTGATGAAATCGCGCAATTGATCGGTGTCAAACACGGGTTGTGTAATTGCATACTGAGCTCCCGCTTCGACCTTGTACTCGAAGCGCCGCAACTCCTCGTCGGGATTGATTGCCCCAGGGTTGACGCCAACACCAATGCAAAACGCCGTGGGCTGCCCAATGGGGTTGTTACCAATGTCGAGACCATGGTTCAGCTTGTTGACCATGTTAGTCAGGCCAATCGCATCGATGTCGAAGACCGCGGTCGCATCAGGATAAGGACCCATCTTCGGTGGGTCGCCTGTAATCAGCAGCAGGTTTCGGATGCCCAGGGCTGCGGCGCCGAGCAGATCCGACATCATCCCGAGTAGGTTACGGTCGCGACAACAGTAATGAAGGACGGATTCGATTCCAATCTTCTGTTCTACCAGGACAGCCGTTGCGAGAGCGCTCATCCGTGATTGAGCGCGGGCTCCGTCCGGGATGTTAACGCCATCGACTCCGGCATCCTTTAAGAGTTGGATCGAGGCGAGGGTTTTTTCGGAGTCTACGCCTTTGGGCGGCAACACCTCGACCGAAGTCACAAACTCGCCGAGTGCGATCTTCCGCGACCAGTTTGAGCGCTCCTCTGCGGGAACCACCGTGATGTCCGCCGGGGTAATCTCCGCGACAGTAGCCGCCACCCCTGTTGAGATCACCACCTTTTGGGCGCGTGGAGAGGCGGCCCTGACAGCGTCGGCGATCAACTTGATGTGGGCAGGCGTAGTACCGCAACAGCCACCAATAAACTTTGCCCCGGACTGAATAAAACGCTTCGTAAATTTGGACATGTATTCGGGAGAACACATGTAGAACTGGCGGCCCTGAACGTCGCGCGGCAAGCCGGCATTTGGCTGGGCAGCAAGCTTCTTCTTGGTAACGCCGCGCATCTTTTCGAGCGCAGTCAAGATGATCGCCGGACCGACACCACAATTCAGTCCAATGACGTCAGCGCCCCATTCATCGAGCCGTGCAGTGAAGAGTTCCGGCGTGGTACCGAAAGAAGTGTTGCCATCAATAAGGATTGTCATTTGAGCGAAAATGGGAAGATCACAGATCTCACGGACGGCGCGAATAGCCTGTCGAATCTCAGAAACATCCGAGAAAGTTTCGAGTATAAAGAGATCGACACCACCCTCGAGCAGGGCCGCAGCCTGGGCCTTAAACATCTCTTTCGCTTCTTCGAATGAGGTTGGACCGTAGGGCTCTATACGAAGGCCCAGGGGACCGATTGCGCCGGCAACATAGGCGCGATCACCCGCCCCCTCCCGGGCCAGACGCGCGGCAATAACGTTGATTTCTTCCAGGTTTGCTTCGAGCCCGTACTGGTGCAACTTGTGTGCGGTTGCGCCGAAGGTATTGGTCTCGACGATGTCGGCGCCGGCGCGGACATATTCGCTGTGGATCTCTCGCACAAGATCCGGGTTACTTAAAGTGAGTTCATCGTAACAGCGATTGATGTAGATGCCCTTGTTATAGAGCATCGTACCCATCGCGCCGTCGAATACGTGAATGCCATCGCTTTCGAGGAGGTTCCTAAAGGGTTCCATAATCTAATCGTAGTAGTGAATGGTAAATAGTAAATCATGAATAAACATTTGTGGACAAGCCGTGTCCTCTTTTCTTAAAGGACTATTCTGGTCGGAATTCACGACAGCCTTACCGGGTCACGGGATTCATGAAAAATCCCGCGCTAAACAACGCGGGACTTCACGAGCGCTTTAGAGGCGGAGGTCGTCCTTCTCGGACTTGCCGAGCTGTTTAGCGGTTTGTTTTACGTGGCCGCAAGTCGCCTTAACTCACCACGTTTACCGATTGTGCTTATACGCCGTGGCCAAGCATGGTGTCAAGACACGCTTGACAGCGAACACATATTTTTGGCTGAATGGCGCTCTATTCGCGGTCTAAGCGGCTTTCTCAGATCACTCTCTGCTGTATCCAAAAACAGGGCGGAATTCGAATGACTTCAATCTACTTCTGGACAATTGTGGGTTACATGATTTTTCTCGTGGGCGTGGGCGCTCTCCGCAGTCGGGGCGTGCGCACACAGGAAGATTTTTCCGTGGCCGGGCGCCAGCTCAGCACCTTTGTTCTTTTCGGGACGATGCTGGCCACCTGGATAGGAACGGGTTCGATCTTTGGCAATTCCGAGAAGGTCTATCAGGTAGGTATTGCCGCCATGATCCTGCCTATCGGGGAACTTGTCGGAATCGGCCTCCTTTCGTTTCTCGCTGCCAAAGCACGTCGCGTCACCGTCATTACCGTCCAGGATATTCTCGAAAAGCGCTACAACAAATGGGCCAGGATACTCGGAGTGATCACGCTCGTAATGACGGCGACGACGATCGTTTCCTATCAATACCGTGCAGCCGCCTCGGTGGTGAATCTTGCGTGGCCCACCCTCGATTTCCGCACTGCGGTCATTATCGTCGCAATTTTCATTATCCTCTACACGGCCCTGGCAGGGATGTTTTCGGTAGCTTACACGGACGTGGCCATGGGAATCACGATGATTGTCGGGATGATGATTGCGCTGCCGTTTATCTGGTTCCGGGCAGGCGGGTTTGAGGGAATGACAGCGTCCCTTCCACCCGGCCACTTCAACTTCTTTGGTCCAATTGGATGGAAAGAAGCGCTTGGTCTTCTGCTGCCACCTGCATTGCTCGTGCTTGGCGATGCGAATATGTATCAGCGTTTCTTCTCGGCGCGAACGGAAGGGATGGCCCATCGGGCGACGATCTGGTTTCTTGGCGGCGTCTTCTTCATGGAGCTTCTGATAATCCTGACGGCCCTCGCGGGATCAGCCCTCGAGTGGCAAGGCGGAGAGTTGGAGCGACCGGGGAGAGTACTTGCTTACGTGGCACGCGACTACCTGCCGGTGGGACTCGGCGCCGTTTTGTTGACAACGATTATGGCAATCATCATGTCGACAGCGATCTCATATCTGCTCGTTCCGGCAACCTCTCTTGTACGCGACGTATACCAGCGCTTTCTTAATCCGCAGGCCAGCGAGCGCAGTCTGGTCTGGTTGCTACGTAGTTTGGTAGTTGGTCTCGGGGGCATCGCTTATATCATCTCAACCTATTCAGAAGAGTTTCTGAGCGTAGCTTTGAAGGCTTATACGATCTATGGAACTGGAGTAACGCCGTCACTTGTTGCGGCACTTATCTGGAAGCGGGCAACGGCGACCGGCGCCGTTTCCTCGATTGTAGCCGGCGTCGCTACAACTCTCATCTGGGAGTTTGGTGGCTTTGCCGCAGCGACTGGAGTCGATCCCGTGATCCCCGCGATCGCCCTCTCAGTTACAGTATTGATTGTCGTTTCGTTGCTGACTCCGGCGCCTCGCGATGAACAACTCGCTCCATTTTACGGTGAGAGGCTGGGGGGCGAGTGATCGGCCCGACACGAAATGACAACGGCCAAGGAGACCAATTTGTGATCAAACGACTCAATAACATTTTGACTATCCTGCTTTTGTTGGCGCTCGCGGTTGTTGCGTCCGGCCAGGACAAACTTCTCACTATCGACGATATCTACGATCCCGTTAAGAGAATAGATTTCGGCGGCACGGTACCTACAATTCGCTGGCTCAGCGATGGTACCCATTATCTGATTACGAATAGCGCTACAAATAAGAAAGTACCGCGGATCCAAAAAGTTCAGGCAATAACTGGCGAGGCTCAGCCCTTCTTCGATGCAGGTAAGATGGAGGCGGCCTTTGCGGCACTTCCGGGATTCACTGCCAGGGATGCGAAGCAGTTGGCGAACCGCGGCTCATACCGGATGAACAAGGCCGAGACAGCGGTTCTTCTTAATCACGCGAACGATCTTTTCTATTACGAATTTGGCAGCGAGATAGCTGTGCGACTGACAAACGATCCCCACGAAGAGGTGGGTGAAACCTTTAGCCCCGACGGGAAGCTGGTGGGCTTCGTTCGTCACAACAACATCTACGTCGTCGACATCGCGGACCAGAAAGAACGGGCGCTGACAACCGACGGCGGACCGAAGATCCTAAATGGAAGACTTGACTGGGTCTATCAGGAAGAACTTTACGGTCGCGGCAACTTCGAAGCGTACTGGTGGAGTCCGGATTCGACGATGCTTGCTTATCTGCGGATCGACGAAACACCCGTCCCCGAGTTCACCGTCGTAGATCACATTCCTTATCGACAGATCGTCGAGATCACCCCTTACCCGAAAGCCGGCGATCCCAACCCAACGGTTCAGCTTGGCGCCGTAAACGTCACCGGTGGGCCGACTCGCTGGATGGATACGTACAAATACCATCCGAGCGATTTTCTTATTTCGCGCGTGGCCTGGACGCCTGACAGTACGAAGATTGCTTACCAGGCTCAGAATCGCGAACAAACCTTTCTCGATCTCAACTTCGCCGATACCCGAAACGGCAGAACTACTACTGCCTTTCGGGAAACATCTAAGGCCTGGGTCGAAGTGATTGACAACCCGAAATGGTTAAAAGACGGCTCATTTCTCTGGCTCAGCGAGCGCTCCGGCTGGCAGCACATCTACCATTACAGCGCTGACGGAAAACTGATCCGGCAGGTCACCGATGGCGAATGGGAGGTTCGCTCGCTGGGGGGCATTAACGAGGCGCAGGGAACGATATATCTCACCACCACGGCGCACAGCCATATCGCGCCGCAAACTTATAGCATCGGACTTGATGGCTCCGGTTTAAGACGTTTGAGCGCGACCGAAGGTTCCCATCGTGTCTCCTTCAGTCCTACGTTCACACACTTCGTTAGCTATTGGAGTGATCTGCATACACCGACGCAGACACGCCTCTATGATTCTCAAGGCAAGGTGATTCGGGTTATCGAAGGGAATAAAGTTGCCGCGCTCGGACAGTACAAACTCGGAAAGGCTGAATTGTTGCAGGTGAAGACACGTGACGGTTTTGTGATGGAGGCGATGATGATTAGGCCGCCTGATTTCGATCCTAAAAAGAAGTACCCGGTCTTGACGTTTACCTATGCGGGTCCTCATGCCCCTCAAGTGCGCAATGCCTGGGCAGGACCAACCTATATGTGGCACCAGATGATGGCCCAAAAAGGCTACATCATTTGGGTTTGTGATAACCGTACGGCGAGCGGAAAGGGCATCGAGTCGACCTGGCCGGTCTACGGAAACTTTGGTGAACTGGAGTTGCGTGATATCGAGGACGGTCTGAATTGGCTGAAGAGCAACCCCTACGTTGATGCTACGCGTATAGGGATCTGGGGCTGGAGCTATGGCGGGTACATGACGAGCTACGCCATGACACACAGCAAGAGCTTCAAGGCCGGGATAGCCGGGGGGTCAGTAACGGACTGGAGGGACTACGACACAATCTATACCGAGCGCTACATGAAGACGCCACAGAATAATCCGGAAGGTTACCGAAAGAGTTCATCGGTGCATTTTGCTAGCGACCTGCATGGCAAGCTACTCTTAATTCACGGCATGATTGACGACAATGTGCACATGCAGAACACGATTCAGTTTGCGTATGAGCTACAGAAGGCCGGGAAAGAGTTCCAGTTGATGTTGTACCCGAAGTCACGGCACGGCGTCACGGATCCGCTGTTGCTGAAACACATGCGCACCCTGATGACAAATTTCATTGTTGAGAATCTATGATCGGAGGCCACCTTTTAGTTGCATGAAGGTTAGCCGTCCGGAAAGTGGACCACAAAAGACCACCAACGTCAGAAGCTGTGAAATAATTAATTACGTTTTTTGGGAGCGGTATCCGTCCTTCGTCCGGTGTGATTTCGTGGATTCTGGCTTTCGGTTGGTAAGAAATGATCCACTAAATTACGCTAAATTACACGAATGGCAAATCATACAACTTGAGAATTCACGGTCCTTAGATTTTTTCACAGCTACGGCAGTTGGTGGTCCTTCTGTAGGCCAGGTCGAACAATCCACCAAATGCCCCACTTCTCAGCGTCGCTGGCAGCGTGGGCAGAAGTACGTAGATCGCCCGCCTTGCACAACCCTTCGAATCCTGGCGCCACAATTGACGCAGGGCTCTGACTCTCGCTCATAGACACGCCAGAAGCGCTCGACACTGCCAAAGTAGTTCCCCTCACCATCTTCAAGATCGACTCTTAAGGTCGAGCCATTGTCGATCGCTTCGTTCAGTACCTCGCGAATCGCCCGATGCAATCGCACGGCCCGCTTCCGTGAGAGCGAACTCGCTCTGGCGAATGGACTAACCCGTGCCAGGAAGAGCGCCTCGGCCGCATAGATATTGCCCAGACCCAGAACCTTCTTCTGGTCCAGCAGGAGTGTCTTCAAAGATCGTTGCGAACGAAGCAGTATCTGCCGCAAGTAATCCTCGCTGAAGTCCACCGCAAACGGTTCGGGCGCGAGACTCTTGAGCTCACGACTCTCAGCGATTTTGGCGGCTGGGATTACTTTCAACCGCCCGAATTTTCGCATGTCGCAGAATACCAGACGGCGGTCGTCGTCTAAATAAAGGACCAGATGCGCGTACGGGGGAAGCTGCTGGTCCGCCGAAAGAGTAACAAACTTTCCCGTCATCCGAAGGTGCGCCAGGAGAATCCGGTCAGTATCCAAGTTGAAGAGGATGTATTTGCCACGGCGAGTCACCCCGTCAATGCGGCAGTTGCGAAGCTGACGACTGAATGCAGAACTCGAAGCGCCACCGGCAATCGATCGCTGCTTCAGTTCAATCTCAATAACGCGGCGACCTGCGACCGCGAAGTGCAGAGCGCGCACCACATGTTCGACTTCGGGAAGTTCAGGCATATAGACAGTTGGCTCTCAGGCTGCTGACGAGACCAGTTCTTCCGCGGCCGAGAGCAAGGCGTTCGTCTTTTCCAGAGAGGTGGCTTCGGCATAAATGCGGAAGACCGGCTCGGTGCCTGACTGCCGGAAGAGCAGCCATGATTCATCTTCGAGAATCAATTTTATTCCATCAAGTGGTTTGACTGTAGCGATGGGATAACCCGCAATGTGGCTGGGAGGATCCGCGTTCAGACGGGCTATTAGTCTTTGACCTTGCTTGACTTCGACGTGCAAATCGCCTCGACCAAAGTAAAACTCACCGAACTCGCGATGCAAGTCACTCAGCATTTCAGATGGAGTCTTTCCTGCTGTGACTATAGTTTCGAGGAACAGCAGCGAATTGAGAATGCCGTCGCGCTCCGGGATATGGCCCTTAACGCCGATTCCGCCGGACTCCTCAGCTCCGATCAGGACGTCCTCCTTCAGCATCAAGTCAGCGACGTACTTGAAACCGATGGGGGTTTCGTAGAATGGAAGGTGATGCGCCGACGCAATCCTTCTGAGTAGCACGGATTGAGAAAACGTGCCTACAACACTTCCCGTCATCCCGCGAACGCGCACAAGATGAAGAAGAATGAGAGGTACGACGTCGTGCATCGTCATCGTCATGCCCCGCTCATTCACCGCGCCAACTCGATCGGCATCGCCGTCTGTGGCCACGCCAACCAACGCATCTCCTTCGACAACCCTTTGTTTCAGCGCGCCCAGATTCCTATCGATAGGCTCAGGATTGACGCCCCCAAAGAGAGGATCTCTCGTGGCGCGGATGGACTCGACCTGCAGCTCTTCTCCCGAGAGGAAATGCTCGATCCACCTTCCGCCTGATCCATGCATCGAATCGACTACGACCTTTTTCCTGGAATGTCTTAGCCTATCGAGATCGATAAAGGAGCGGACTTGATTTCGATAGGTTCCGATTGCCGTCGCAAGCATCTCGTTCTCATTTGAATGGATTCCAACGCGTCTGGGAGGGTTCTTATCGACAAGTCTTTCCACGGCTGAGGTCGTCTCAGGAGCTGCGCTCCCACCCCACGGTGCTTTGATTTTGAAACCGTTAAATTCCGCAGGGTTATGCGACGCGGTAATTACCACGCCTCCGGCGGCGCCGAGGTCTTTAACAGCCCACGAAATGACGGGAGTGGGTTGGGGGCCGTCGAAAATTGCAATACGATTGCCATTGGCAACAAGCACTTCGGCAGCGCGCTGCGCAAAACGCTCGGAGAGAAAGCGGCAATCATAGCCGACAATCACAAGCTGAGAGGCAGAGGACTCGGATCGGTTTGCTGCCAGGTGGTCCGCGAAGGCTTGGGCCACTCGCTCGAGGTTTGCAAACGTAAACTCTTCAGCGATCACCGCGCGCCAGCCATCAGTCCCAAAACGGATCGGTGGTTGGGCGTTCACTGCCGGGGCGCCCCTGTGATCGTGTAATCGGTCAGAGATGTCTTGTCGCCAAGCACGGCGCCCGGCCCGGCGACGGCAGAACGGCCAATATGGCAACCCCTGCCGACAATGGAGTCGATCACCTGAGCAGCGGCGCCAACTCGAACATGGGGCCAAAGCACCGAGTTCTCGACGTGGGCACGCTCCTCTACGAAGCACGCTGGTCCAAGCACCGAATTGATGATTCGGGCGCCTGGCTTAATCAGGCAATCATCGCCGATCATCGAGAGGTCATCTATCTCAGAGACCGTTGCTGCGTCAAAACTACCGCGCCGCTCTTTTAGGTGAATTCGGCCGACTCGGTTGCCTATAAGATCCTGATGGGCCTGTAAGTAGCGCTCCGGGGTACCTATATCAATCCAGTAAGTTCGAGGTGGAACATGCGCGAAGAACCGTTCTTTGCGATTCAGCAAGTCGGGAAACAGCGCGTATTCGAATGAGTAGTTTTCCCCGGCCGGAATAAGATCAAGCACCTTTGGTTCAAGAATATATGTTCCTGCGTTAATGGTATTAACGGTGATCTCGTTCTCTTTGGGTTTTTCAAGAAAGCGACGAATGGCTCCATCGCTTTCGGTCTCGACCAAGCCGTAGGCACTCGGATTGTTTACCGGCGTAAGAACGATCGTCGCCGCTGCCTCGCGGTCGTTGTGTTCGCGAATTACAGCCTTAAGATCCAGATCGGTAAGGATATCGCCGTTGAAGACTACGGTTCGTTCACGAATAAGTTCTTCTGCAAACTTGAATGCCCCGGCCGTGCCCATCGGTTGCGGCTCGACAGTGTATTTCAGTTTTACTCCCAAATCGGAACCATCGCCCAGGATTTGTTCGATCTTATTAGGCTGGTAAGAAAGCGATAGCGTGATGTTGGTAATTCCGGCGCGCCGCAACGTGTCTATTTGATAGAGCAAAAAAGGTCGATTGCAGATGGGAACGATCGGCTTTGGCGTGTAGACTGTTAGAGGTCGAAGCCGCGTGCCCTTCCCGCCGGCGAGAATCAATGCCTGCATTTTGTTTGCCGAGTTGCTTTCTGAAGTGTAATAGCGGAAGAAAGTCTAACACCCGGGTGCAAACGTTTTCAATCACCTGCTTGACACCCCTTCCAGTAAATAGTACATGGTTAGAGGTTGATCGATCGATAACCGACAGATTAATCCGCACTGCGATGTGCGATAAATGTAAGAGGTCATCATGTCCAATACTAAAGAAGCAGTGATCATTAGTGCAGTGCGAACGCCGGTTGGAAAGTTCCAGGGAACATTGAAGGGTTTTTCAGCACCGGATCTTGGCGCCCTGGTAGTACGCGAAAGTGTGAAGCGCGCGGGCGTCAATGCCGATGATGTAGATGAAGTCATCATGGGTTGTGTGATTCAGGCTGGACTGGGCCAGAATCCGGCACGACAAGCTGCTCTAAAAGGCGGCTTGCCTCCCAAGGTTTCAGCGGTAACCATCAATAAGGTGTGTGGCTCTGGTCTAAAAGCTGTGATGCTGGCGGTCCAGGGAGTGCAACTCGGTGATGTCGAACTTGTAGTTGCCGGCGGCATGGAGTCGATGTCTAACGCGCCCTACCTGCTTACCAAGGCGCGCGAGGGATATCGACTCGGTAATGGTGTCCTGGTTGACTCGATGATCAATGACGGTTTGTGGTGCGCCTTTGAAGACTATCACATGGGCTGTACGGGTGAGGTAGTAGCTGAGAAGTACGGAGTATCCCGCGCCGAGCAGGACGAGTATGCTTTGAATTCCCATCGTAAGGCTGTAGCCGCAATTAAGGCCGGCAGATTTAAGGATGAAATCGTTCCTGTTGAGATCCCTCAAAAGAAGGGCGGGCCGGTGATGTTTGAGGTTGACGAGACGGTGCGCGAAGACACTTCGATCGAGGCGCTCGGGAGACTTAAGCCGGCATTCAAAACCGACGGTACAGTGACCGCAGGAAACGCCCCTGGTGTAAACGACGGCGCTTCAGCATTGGTAGTTACGTCTCTGGAACGCGCTCGCGGGCTTGGCGTTGAACCACTGGCACGGATTGCCGCTCAAGCGACTTCAGGAATCGAACCGTCGCTCGTGATGATGGCTCCGGTTGAAGCCATTCAACGCGTGCTGGACAAAGCAGGCTGGTCGCTTGCTGAAGTCGATTTGATTGAATTGAACGAAGCCTTCTCTGTGCAAGCGGTCGCTATCATGAGAGAGTTAAAGCTCGACCCCGATCGTATAAACGTCAATGGTGGCGCCGTAGCACTGGGCCATGCTATCGGGCAATCGGGATCACGCCTACTGACAACAATGCTTTACGAGCTCAAACGCCGCAACGCGCATCGTGGCGTGGTAGCGCTTTGCCTTGGCGGTGGGAACGCTGTCGCCCTTGCAATTGAACGATAACGCCGGACAGGATTAACAGAGGAAATGACCCCCACTGAAACCATCGGCATCGTTGGCGCAGGCACCATGGGCAACGGAATTGCCCAGGTCTTTGCGCGCGCGGGCTACAACGTAATCATGCGTGATGTTGCGGAGGAGTTTTTAGAACGGGGACTCCGAACTATCGACAAAAGTCTGCAGCGTGATGTTGATAAGGAACGCCTAAAGGAAGACGAGAAGCGGGCAATCATCGGAAGAGTCAAGACTACCACCGACCTTGGCGCCATGAGCGAAGCGTTCGCTGTAATTGAAGCGGTGACCGAGGATCTCACAGTCAAGACCGACGTATTTCAATCACTCGACAAGATCACGCGCCCTGAGGCCATTCTTGCATCGAACACATCTTCAATCTCAATTACGAAACTTGGTTCGGCGACAAGGCGGCCCGACAGAGTTATAGGGATGCACTTTATGAATCCCGTTCCTGTGATGAAGTTGGTTGAAGTGATTCGCGGGATAGCCACCTCAGATCAGACTTACGAGAACATACGTCAGCTCACAGAGAAGGTAGGGAAGACACCGCTTGATTGTCAGGACTCACCCGGATTTGTCTCGAATCGCGTATTAATGCCGATGATC
Organism: Pyrinomonadaceae bacterium; assembly: GCA_035512935.1. Classification (GTDB taxonomy): domain Bacteria; phylum Acidobacteriota; class Blastocatellia; order Pyrinomonadales; family Pyrinomonadaceae; genus PSRF01. Next base: position 15,405 of record DATKDA010000071.1, read on the forward strand.
AACGAAGCGATCTTTGCCCTTTACGAAGGAGTCGCCTCGCGCGAAAGTATTGATGGGATAATGAAGCTTGGAATGAACCATCCCATGGGACCGTTAGCGCTGGCGGATTTCATTGGACTTGATGTTTGCCTTGCGATTATGAACGTGTTACACGACGGGCTGGGTGATCCGAAATACCGCCCCTGTCCTTTGTTGAAGCGATATGTAGACGCCGGCTGGTTAGGGCGAAAAAGCGGCCGGGGATTCTATGAATACTGAAACGAATCTGATTCACCCGAACATCAAATGTCATCTGTAGCCCATTATTGTCAGAAGTGCCTCGCCGCAAATCCCCTGGGCCAGGACTTCTGTGCTCGGTGCGGAACGCGGTTAATGATCGTCGTTGAGCCTCCAGCTTCCAGGTATGAGACCTCCGAAGCGAGCGCCTCGACCGAGGAGCACCTGCTCGAACGAGTTTCGGCGCTCGAAAACCGGTTGACACGCTTAACCGAGCGCCTGGAACGCGGACTTGATCTGTTACTTCGTCAGGCTCAGAATTCCTACTTTGATCGCGCTCTGGTAAAGGCGCTCATCGCGCTCTTAAGCGAAGACGGACTTGTCGAGAGCGATCGGCTTGAACGCCTTTGGAATGATCGGTGCCAGAAGGACGCGGAAGAGCAGGAGGAGAGTACTCGACGTGAGGAACTCCGAATGAAGGTGCTTTCAGGTTATGCAGGTCCGCAGCGCCGCGATTTTGAGCAACTTATCAACGAGGGCTTCCTTCTGATCGAGGATCGGCAGGTGGCGCGGGCAATTCGAGCTTTGCAGAGGGCTGCCGAGATCGCCAGCGACAATGTGCTCCTGCTGGCTTTTGTCGGCGAGCAGTTTTTCCGCGCAGGCAAAACCAAACTGGCCCGTCACTATCTCGGACGGGCCCACGAACTTACGCCTGGCGACGTGCGGGTGTCGTTGCTGCTCGGGTTGACGTGTGCCGATGAGGGCGATGCTCAGCAGGCTAAGAAATTGTTGAACAATGCGACCCGCCAAGGGGGAGCATCATTTGCGGCTCACTACGGATTGGGTCGGCTCTTTGTTGCTGAACAGAACTGGCAAAAAGCCCTCAAAGAATTCAAACGAGCACTCGCCATACGTCCTTCGCCTGAGGCCCATTACACCTTGGGCTGCCTCTATTACCAGCTTTGCCGGGATGTGCTGGCAGCACGTCACCTACGGAAAGCAATCGAGATGGACGAGAGCTATGGGGAGGCGTTTTATCTGCTCGGGCTCATTCTGGAGCGGGCTGGGCTGGAGCAACAGGCCCGGGACGCGTTTGGGAAGGCCAAGATCAGCAGTTTGACGCTAAGAAAGGGTTCTTCGAAGCGCCGGATCAATTCCGACAACTCTCCCTCGGCGCCACTATTTCAGGGTTCTAAGGCAGATTTACACAAGTTGGTGACGGGCGGCGACAGGCGCCTGGCTGAGGCTCTTAAGCAGGACGCTCTAACGTGGCATGAGCAGTTTGGTCGTGAAGGGTGAGGGGATTCGGACCTTCTCGCGCCTCGCATTGACAGTCTAAGAGTCGCCGCTATAATGAAGCCTTTTGTGCACTTACTCCCAAAATGCACTACTGTTTACAGGTAGAGTGCAATGCGGATCGAGCTTGCAAGCCTGGAGGGAACAGATGGTCGGTTTGCCCATCGATATGAGCCGGGTGAACTTGTTCCAGGCGACGAAAGAATAAGGCTGAGCGAGCCTCCGGCGATTTCCGGGCGCATCCGCAAGGCCGATCGCAAAGTTAAACTGGAAGGCCGAGTAATCGCACGAGCGCAGCTCGAATGTGACCGGTGCTTAAAACTGATTGATGTTCCGGTCGATGCACACTTTAAGGTCGAATACGTTACGACGGAGCAATACCTGGCCAGTCAAGTTGCCGAACTTGCGGAAGAGGATATGCAACTCTCCGTGTTTGATGGCGAGGCCATCGACATTGATGAACTTGTGAACGAGCAGTTGCTGCTCGCAGTGCCTACCAGGGCCATTTGTGAGAATAGCTGCAAGGGTTTGTGTCCGGTCTGCGGCGCTAACAGAAATGCCGCCGATTGTGGTTGTGAGAGTAATGACACCGATCCTCGCTGGGCGGGATTGAAGGACTTGAGATTTTAGATTTTTGATTTGCGAGTTTTGATTTTTGATTTGGCGGCCTTCGAGTGAGGCTGCACGCCGAGGGTCTCTCCGCCATGGATTGAAAACCTGTAGCCGTGACGCAAATCAAAAATCCAAATTCCAAAATTTCCGGAGTTATATGCCAAATCCAAAAAGACGACATTCCAAGGCCCGCCGTGGGAAACGGCGTGCGCACGATGCGCTAAGGGCCCCTCAAACCAACCTGTGTCCGAACTGTCAGGAGCCGCGCCTCCAACATCGAGTGTGCCCAAAGTGTGGATTCTACAAGGGCCGCGAGGTTGTCCAGGTCGAACAGACTTAATCAATTCAAACGTTCAAGTCTCCTGTGCAAAACCAGTCGAAGAATGAGAGCCGTCTGACTGGGAAAGTTGTTCTCGATGCCATGGGCAGTGATCATGCCCCTCATGCCGAGATCGACGGCGCCCTTGCCGCCGCTCGCGACCTCGGCATCGTCGTAATTCTTGTGGGCCAGCCCGAGAAAGTTGAGCCCGAACTGCGTCGTTGTGGCTGGCGCGGCGATGGTGACCGGGGAATTGAACTAGTTGAAGCTGCTGAAGTGATCGGCATGGACGACCCGGTAGCGACTTCAGTGCGACGCAAGAAGAAGAGTTCGCTCAGAGTTGGGACGAAACTGGTCACTGAAGGCCGCGCCGATGGATTCATTTCCGCGGGCAATACCGGAGCGGCCATGGCTACCGCAAAAATGGTTATAGGCACGTTGCCGGGAGTTGATAGGCCGGCGCTGGCTGCTCTGATACCGACCAAATCCCCTCGACCAACCTTGCTCCTTGACGTCGGCGCAAACTCGGAATGCAAGGCCCACCATCTGGTCCAGTTTGCCATCATGGGTGACGCTTATTCGCGGGCTGTGTTGGGCACGATCAAGCCTGCTGTAGGCCTGATGAGCATCGGCGAAGAAGAAGCTAAGGGCAACGACCTCACCAAAGAGGCCTTCCCCCTGCTCCGGAGATTGAGCACCCTGAACTTTGTCGGTAACGTCGAGGGTCGAGACGTATTTTCCGGCGCCGTTGACGTGATCGTAACAGACGGATTTACCGGAAACGTGATGCTAAAGCTGTCGGAGGGACTGACCGAGGCGATGCTCTCGATGATCAAGCGTGAGCTCACAGCCTCAGCGGTTACGAAGGCGGGCGCAATGCTCGCAAAGCCTGCCTTCAAAAACATCAAGAAGCGGCTCGATTACTCGGAATATGGTGGAGCGCCACTGCTTGGTGTCCGCCAGATTGTCGTTATCGGGCACGGGAGCTCCAATGCCAGGGCGATTCGCAACGCCATTCGCAACGTGAAGGAGTTTTCCGAAAATCGGGCTGGCGAACGAATCGAAAAGGGAATAGCCGAGACTCATGCGGCGCCGGCGATGGCCGGCGCCGTGGTCAATCTCTAATTGCGGTTGGCTTTTCGTTAACTACTGGATACTATTACCGTCCACTTCAGGCTGAGGAAATAGATGGCAAATTATCGCGCCGGAATTCTGGGCACAGGACATTCTTATCCGGAGGGCATTCTAACGAATGCGGATTTGGAGCGTATCGTCGAGACTTCGGACGAATGGATCACGACTCGGACTGGGATCAAACAGCGCCGCAAAGCATCGCCGGGAGAGTATACGTCGCTATTTGCCGTCCGTGCGGCTCGCCAAGCGATCGAGCGGGCTCGTCTCGATCCCAGCGACATCGATCTCCTGCTGTGCGCTACGGTCACCCCGGATCAAATATTGCCCTCGACTGGATGCCTGATCCAGGCAGAACTGGGTGCTAATAAGGCCGCGGCGATGGATGTTGTCGCAGCATGCTCTGGCTTTCTTTATGGCGTGACCCTGGCGAACACCATGATTCAAACTGGTCAGTCGCGCTATGCCCTGGTCGTTGGCGCCGAGATTCTTACTCAGTATGTCGATTACACCGACCGGCAGACTTGCGTCTTGTTCGGCGATGGCGCGGGAGCTGCGGTATTGGGACGGGTTGAGCCCGAGCGAGGCATTCTGGCAACGAGAATAAGATCCGACGGCCGTTATGAAGAACAGCTCTTCTCGCCCGGCGGTGGCACGAGACGTCCGCCCAGCAGTGAAACGCTGGCTGCGGGTGACCATTTCTTCAAGATGCGAGGTAACGAACTGTTCAAAGTGGCAGTCCGCTCGATGGCGGAGGTTTCCCGGGAGGTGCTCGAGGAGGCTGGTCTGCGTCCTGAAGACATTGACCTGTTCATTCCGCATCAGGCCAATCAGCGCATCACGGACGCGGTGGCAGCAAAGCTCAACGTCGATATTGCACGGGTTTACTCCAATATTGCGATGCACGGAAATACATCATCAGCCTCTATTCCAATCGCTCTTGATGAATGTGTCGAAGCAGGTAGAGTGAAGGAAGGTAACGTAGTGCTGATGGCGTCATTTGGTGGAGGTGTCACCTGGGGCGGTGTGCTAGTGAAGTGGTAACTGGTGAATGATAAATAGTAAATGCTGATCGATAAACCGGCTCTTTTTAGCTCAGTGCAATTCGCTATTTACCATTGACTATTTACCAATCACCATTTACGAATTAGGATTTGCGATTAACTAGAGAATGCCATTAGCGTACATCTTTCCCGGCCAGGGATCCCAATTCCCCGGAATGGGCAAGAACCTGGCGGAAAATTTTTCTGTCGCCCGGCTGCTCTTTGAAGAGGCAAATGATTCTGTTGGGTTCTCGATTTTACGGCTGTGCTTTTCGGGACCGGACGAGTCGCTTCAGCTAACGGAAAACACACAACCGGCCATTCTTACTACGTCGGTTGCTACCTTGCGTGTAATGCAAAGCGAAGGTTTTCCTGCGCCGGATTATGTCGCCGGCCACAGTCTGGGAGAGTATTCGGCACTGGTCGCCGCCGGCGCCGTGCCCTTTTCCGAAGCGGTGCGAACTGTACGACTGCGCGGGCGCTATATGCAGGAAGCTGTGCCCGTTGGAACCGGTGCAATGGCGGCAGTCATGGGCGCGGCTCTCAGCGATATAGAGCGTGTTTGCGCAGAAGCCAGTCAGAATCAAGTATGTGCCCCTGCCAACATCAACTCGGCCAATCAGGTGGTAATCGCCGGGCACTCGGAAGCCATTGATCGAGCGGCTGAGATGTTGAAGAGTCTTGGGGCTCGTCGGGTGATTAAGCTGAACGTTAGCGCTCCTTTTCATTGCGCTTTGATGAAGCCGGCACAGGAGCGCCTGGAACAGGATCTCGAGACGGTTAATTTTAGTGACCTCAACACACCGCTTGTCACAAATGTCGATGCGGTGGAGATCACGAGTGGAACGGCAGCGCGTGACTCGTTGACCCGGCAGGTATCATCTCCGGTTCGGTGGCTGGAATCGATCGAGTTGATGATAGCGAATGGCAGCGACACGTTTGTCGAGATCGGCCCTGGCAAAGTCTTGTCTGGTCTGTTGCGGCAAATCAACCGGGAGGTTAGAAGCCTGAATGTTGAGGATGCTGACAGTCTCAAAGTGGCCGGCAAGGACTTGGGGGTTTTTAAACGGTTATAGTTCTTTGATGAATCACAGAGGAGCAAAATGATATGCCCGATCAAGAGATCGAGAATAAAGTCAAACAGATAATCGTCGACGAGTTGGGAGTGGATGAGAACGAAGTGACTCCAAATGCCCGCTTTATCGACGATTTGGGTGCTGACTCGCTGGATACTGTTGAACTCGTCATGCGCTTTGAAGAAGAGTTTGGCATCGAGATACCTGACGAAGACGCCGAAAAGATCCAAAGTGTGCGCGATGCGTACAACTACATCGACCAGCACAAGAAATAGGTTCAGAAAGGTTCGGTTAATTTTGAGTGATTGCCGGATCACTGTTCCTGCAATGCTGTTCTTTAAGGAGCTTTAAATTTGACACGTCGGGTTGTAGTTACGGGGGTGGGCCTGGTAACCCCGGTTGGAAATTCAGTCGAGTCAACGTGGGCCGCTCTCATGAGTGGTCGTAGCGGCGCCGATTACATCAAGAGATTTGATACCGAGAAGTTTTCCGTTCGGTTTGCCTGTGAGGTTAAGGATTTTGATCCGCTGAAATACATCGAAAAGAAGGAAGCTCGCAAGATGGGCGCCTTCATTCACTACGCTATCGGCGCGGCCGACGAAGCCGTCAAGGATAGCGGACTGGAAATATCAGATGACATTTCAGAGGAGGTAGGAACGTACATCAGCAGCGGCATCGGTGACTTTTGGGCTATTGAGCGAGAACACTCAAAACTGCTGAACGACGGACCCGGAAGGGTTTCACCGTTCTTTATTCCATCTGCAATTGTTAACCTGGCCTCGGGTCAGGTTTCGATTCGTCATAACGCAAAAGGGCCAAACTCGGCCACCGCTACTGCCTGCTCGGCGGGCGCTCACGCTATCGGAGACAGTTTCAAGATCATTCAACGCAAGGCTGCTGATGTGATGATCTGTGGCGGGGCGGAATCGGCTATCACACCAATGTCGGTTGCAGGGTTTGCCGCGATGCGCGCCCTTTCGACACGTAATGATGATCCGGTACGTGCGTCACGTCCGTTCGAGCGCGATCGGGACGGCTTTGTGATTGGTGAAGGCGCCGGGATCATGGTGCTCGAGGAGTTGGAGTTCGCCCGCCGGCGAGGGGCGCGAATCTATGCTGAACTTGTCGGCTACGGTATGACTGCCGACGCATTTCATATAACTATGCCGGATGAGACGGGCTCGGGAGCAATTCGGGTAATGCGTAAAGCGCTCGAGGACGCTGGGGTGGCTCCAGAGAAGGTCGGTTATATCAATGCTCACGGGACATCAACCCCCTACAACGACAAGTTTGAAACACTGGCGATCAAGAAAACTTTTGGGGAGCACGCTTACAAGCTGGCCGTAAGTTCCACTAAATCGATGACGGGCCATCTGCTCGGGGCAGCCGGCGGCATCGAGGGAGTTTTCTCGGCCTTGGCGATCCACCGGAATATGCTTCCGCCGACGATCAACTATTTCAATCAGGATCCGGAGTGCGACCTGGATTACGTTCCCAACGAGCCACGCGAAGTAAGAGTGGAATATGCTCTTTCGAACAGCTTCGGCTTTGGCGGCACAAATGCGGCATTGTTGTTTAAGAGGTATGAAGGGTAGTGGTCTTTGGCCTTGGGCCTTGGGTCTTTGTTTCGATATGCCAAGGAGCTTGTTTTAGCTATCGGCATCGGGTAAGACTCTAGAAAGTATTCGAAAATAGATAAGGAAAAGTAAAGGCCAAAGGCCAAAGACCGATATATATATATGAAACTTATCGTCATGATGAAGCAGGTTGCGAATAAGGACGCAATCCTGCGCATTAACAAGGAAGGAACCTGGATCGAAGAAGGGGACCTCTCGTTCGAGGTTAGTGAGTCCGACGGCTACGCGCTCGAGGAAGCACTGCGCGTAAAGGAGAAGCTGGGCGGCGAAGTTGTTGTTTGTTCGATGGGACCGGCTCGAGTTAAAAGCGTTATTAAGGACGCACTGGCACGGGGAGCTGATCGTGCAATCCACGTTGTTGGCGACAATCTAGGTCATCTTTCCCCGTATGCGACGGCAAGTGTTCTTGCTGCCGCGATTCGTGATGAGCAACCAGATCTGATCTTTACCGGCCTCCAATCCGACGATTACGGCTACGCGCAGACTGGGGCCATCATGGCAGAGTTGCTGGGCTTACCTCATGCCACGATCGTAATCGAAGTCGATGCGTCCGGTGAGAAACTCCGGGTAAAGCGGGAGCTTGAAAGTGGCTGGTACCAGTGGTACTCGATGCCGACGCCAGCATTGTTGACTATTCAATCCGGCATCAGCCAGATTCGTTATGCAACCTTGAAGGGGATCATGGCGGCCAAGAAGAAAGAGATTAAAGAGGTAACGCCCCCAGCGGAGTTAGTGGAGCGTCCTTCACACCAGAAGATTACAAAGATCTACCTGCCCGAAAAATCTAAGCAGACACAGTTCCTCGGTGATGGTGACGCGAAGGCCGGCGCGGTTGCCCTGGCCGAGAAACTGCACAATGAGGCGCGTGTAATCTAGAGATGAGCACCGGAATACTCACATTTATCGAACATCGTGGCGGCGCTATAAACAAAACTTCATTCGAGGCTCTTGCGGCGGCACAGAGTCTGGGCCAACTGCAGCAGAAGGTCAGTGCTGTTGTTTTGGGATCAGACAACCGCGCTATTGCCGATAAGGTGAGCGCTTTTGAGCTCGAAAAAGTTCTATATGCAAATAACGCAAAGCTCGCCGATTACACGCCTGACGGTTACGCGGAGGCGATGGAAAAGGTCGTACGCCATACAGATCCCGCGCTGGTTATCATGCCGCACACCTACCTCGTTCGCGATTTTGCCCCCAAGCTGGCCGCGCGTTTTCAGAAATCGTTGATCAGCGACTGCATTCGAGCGCGAGTTGATGGCTCTTCAATCGTGTTCACGCGGCGCATCTTTCTCGGCAAGCTCGATGCCGACGTGATCTCTGATGACGAAGCGCCAATCTTCGCAACCTTCCAGTCCGGGGCTTATCGACCCGACCAGGCAGTGAAGGGAAGCGGTGCTCCGGTGGAAACGGTGGAGGTCGAGGTCGGCGAGATTCGCATGACCCCTGAAGAACCTTTCCAGGAGGTTAAGCAAGCTGTTGATTTGAGTCGCGCGGACATCATTATTGCTGTTGGCCGGGGCATCAAGAGCAAAGAGAACATTGCGTTGGCTGAGAAGCTTGCCGAACTACTCGGTGGTGACATCGCAGCCTCACGTCCTATTTGCGATGCGGAATGGCTGCCAATTGATCGGCAGATTGGATCGTCGGGCCAGACGGTGGCGCCAAAGCTCTACATAGCGCTGGGAATTTCGGGCGCCATTCAACACCTGGTCGGGATGAAGAATTCCGGCACGATTGTGGCCATTAATAAGGATCCCGAAGCGCCCATCTTCGACATCGCCGACTATGGCATTGTTGGCGATCTCTTCGAGGCAGTGCCTGTCTTGACGGAAGAGATTAAGAAGATCAAGGGCTTGTCTTAGCCGCACTTCCCCGAATATTAGGCTTAAACGTGGGAACCTCACTATTTCAGCCATATCCAATAACTGATCCATTCTTTCAATATTTGCCATTACCTGTATAATATGGCCGAGTTTTGGAAGCTGGAGGATATCCAATGGAGGACACAACTACAGTCAAAGTAGCGGAGGGGGGAAGGTTCGTCATACCAGCCAGGTATCGCCACAGCATGGGACTTAAAGATGGCGACGAAGTCGTAGTGCGGTTCGTTGACGGTGAACTTCGAATTCTTACGCGTGCTGAAGCGGTCCGCAGAGCTCAGGAGATTGTTCGCCGTCACGTGCCTAAAGGACGCTCTCTGGTTTCCGAGTTGAGTTCCGAAAGGCGGAAGGAGGCCAAGAGTGAATGAGTATGTTCTGGACGCGTCTGCCGTACTCGCCTTACTCAACCAGGAGCCTGGGCACAATAGAGTAGCACCGCTGCTCTCTCAGTCGGTGCTTTCAAGCATAAATCTCTGCGAGGTCTTGGGTAAGCTTATCGATGCCGGCATTGCTGCTTCCGAGGCAAATCAAACCGTGGAACTCTTGGGAATGCCCATAGTTCCGTTTGATGCAGAGTTGGCGCTTACAACTGCGGAATTACGTACTGATACGCGGTCACTTGGTTTATCGCTAGGCGACCGCAGTTGCATTGCCTTGGCACGCAATCGTGGCGCAACTGCAGTCACGGCTGAAAGGTTATGGAGTAAGCTAAAGCTTGGCGTGACTATAGAGGTAATTCGATAGAAGATTCACTACGCCTGCCGTGCATAGCTGACTGTTAACATCTCCCATTGATGACCGTCCGGCTTGTTCCAGTAAACGATGCGGCCGCCGTCATGCGAGCCTCTGAAATATTCAACGGGCCTGCCAGACGCTGTCGTCGTCGTAAAGGATGCGAACCACGATAACTTGCTCCGTGAGTCCATCGCGCTCCCGTTTGCCAAGATTGTAGACGCTGATTCTCCGGCTTGGCGGTGCGGAGACTAGGATTGAAAGTTCTTTGCGTTTGCCTGGTTCAATCTCTTCGACGCTGGTAAATTCGCGCCGGCCCAGTTCCTCTCCCGTCACCGCGTCCGTGAAAACGTAATCCCAGTCTATCTCCGTAATGGCCTTCTGCCCGGTGTTATGGACTAAGAGTTTATAGTTGAAGGCGTAACGGGCTGGGGCGGGCTGGCGCTGCTTGGACACCTGCTTCGCTCGTTCAGACCGCTGCTGGAGCACAGACCCGACGTTCCGCTCTCTGCGAAGGCGATGACGTGTCTCATGGAAGTCCTCGATCGTACCGTGAAAGGGATCTTTCTCCCAGTCGATTCGCTCCTTGGACCAGTTGTACTTGAGAATCTGAAGGGGCGCGGTCGATGTTTGGGCCTGTACGCCAATTACGAAGAGCAGCGAAATCACGATTACAACGGCATTCATGTCACTTAACTTTCGCCCGCTAACAAATAGAGAGAAACAGACGCACATTTTTAATCGCAGTTTGGAACACCGCTCCAGCACGGGTATTGATCCACGCTATCATTCAGTTCTCTACATATCCCTCGTCCCAACTGTAACGCGGGTGATGGTTCCGTAAATCTATACCGTGGTCAACAGCCGCCTTCAACGCCATCAATACGCTCACCCAACCGGCATTGACTTCGACCCATTCTGCTGGTTTGACGTCTAGATCCTTCAGGATTAACAGTGTACCACCCTTGTCATCGCTCTCCAGATCAAAGCTTGTGATGCTTCCATCGATGTACTCAACTACGTACCTTTTGTCAGGAACCTGTTCAATGATTCTTCCCCGCCATTCCTGACCATTTGGAAAGACGAAATGTATAGCTTGATCCTGCTCAATAGCAGATTCGGCCCAGAAGCGAGCGCTCCTTCGTCTGTGGAAAGCATGCGATAAACGTCATTCGGCGGCGATGCGAGATGAAGGCGCCAGGTTATGTTTGTGTTACTCGAGTTTATCATTAGCTACCGAACGCCCCATTCCCAGATCGCGTACAAGTCCTTCTTGCTTAAAGGGTGGTTCGATTGTTTGAGCGATAAGATAATCTGACCCCTGTGATGTGATTCATGGGAAACAAGATAGCCAAGAAAAGCCGTGACGTGCGGCTTGAAACCTTTGATTTTGCCGCCGGACTCAAGACTTGCTGCGAGGAGCTTGCCTACGGCCACACCGGAGTCTGTAAGTGACCGGTTGAGCAAGCGCTTGTCTGTAGCGACATCTTTCTCGACCTTTTGCAGCTTGCTTAACAGTTCGGGCGCCGCTTGCTTCAACCACATCAATCGGACGTTATGGATATGGGCAAACTGCTCACCGACATTGCGCCCCTTCGAAGCGGAAACATCTTTTAAGTGCTCTGGCTCAACCGCATCGAGGAGATACAGATTGATGCGGTTATGGATCTCCCAGGTTTCTAAGAGTTGCTTTGCTTCCATCATCGCACTCACAGTATCTTCGGAATTGCCAACTGGCCACTGCCGGGCCGAACTGAAAGTGCCCGTGACGGTGTCACTCCGTAGGACTCGGTCGCACGAAGCTTTGAAAAGGGCGACACGCGAGCCCGCTGAGTGTTAGTTAAGCGACAAAAGCACTATTCTTCCTTCGCTTCTTCACTTTGCGCTATATGGTAATCCCCGCTCGAACTTCAGCAACTCATTCTCTAAACGCAATGCCAACTTCTCTCTTTCGTGGGCCTCGCTTTCGCAGGCACGATCTACATTCTCACCAACCTTATGTACCTCATAAGCCAGCCTCTCCAACGCGGAGGCAAACTCCCGCAGCTGTTGGCGCAACTCCTTTATTTCCTCACGATTCTGCTCTGTTTTATGTGTCAGGAGGAGAATTTGCTTAATGGCTTCATACAATTGTCTCAACATAGCTTCAGGCAGCTTTCAATCTGGTGAGAATTTCACGCGTTTCTGCCTTCAGCCTGTCGATTTCTACCTGGTCACGATCCATCTTTTCATTTACCTGCCGCATTTCGGAAAGCATCTGATCGATGGCCTTCTCATAATCATCTGACTCACTAGCAGTTACGTCTGGAACTATGGTCTTACTCATGTTCTTGCCTCCAATTAATTCTAACATTGTTTTCCAATACGAGTCCTCCGCGTTTGTTAGGTCTTGCTCCATCTTAAGGCGCTCACCATTAAGGCTGGCTCTTAAAGAACCTAAAGAAAGCAGTCAACGGCGATCCCGCGTACGACTCACACTGCATCGTTCCCGATCAAATAGAGTATCTTCGCTGAGGCGTAAGGACCAAGAATCAATACACCAATAACGACGGAGCCAAGGGCCGCAATCAAAACCGCTCCAGCCGCAACGTCTTTTGCCTTCGCCGCCAACAGGTGAAACTCTGGAGAGGCGACGTCCGTCAAGAATTCGAACGCCGTGTTAAGCGCTTCCGCCGTCCAGACAGATATTATTGCCAGGCCAATCCAACACCATTCCGCTTGAGTGAGGCCGAAAAGAAAACCCAGTACAACCACTAGAGTCGCTGCCGCATGAATCCAGGCGTTGTGCTGCGAAGTGATCATTACTCGAATGCCGACAAGCGCACACTTAACGCTACGCAGTCGGCCCGTAAAAGTTAAGGAGGAGTGAGGAGTGAGGAGTGAGAGATTCGTGGCGGGGCAAGCTGCTCATAAACATTTCACTCTTCCGAGGTGGGGCCCTTCTAAAGCTAAAAAGGCTTCAAGGATTTGCGGAGCACAATGGTGTCGAGCGAATGGCCCAATAGCTTGTTCAGTGCCGGTGATCCAGCAACTTCTGAATCTCACTCACCACCTCTGCCGGCTTCCACTGGTTTCCACGATAAGTCTTATGAACCTTACCATCTGGTCCAATGATCGCGGTTCTCAGCCCGTGAACGATCTCGCTCTGCTCCGGATAGTAGCGCAGACCAAAAAACTCTGCGATTGCTTTAACCTGTTCCTCACTTCCTGTCGCGAACTCCCAGTGCTTAAAGCTCTCCTCCGAATATCGGCCGCTATGCGCCGCCCCGTAGCTTCGCAACACAGCGGGCGTGTCGTATTCAGGATCTACAGTCACGCTCAACAGGTGCGTCTTCTCATAAAGTGCTGGCTGCTTTTCCAGTTCACGGCCGATGGCGGCAAAGTTGTTGCTCATCAGTGTGCACTGATCCGGCATCGGGCAACGCGTATATATAAACGTCAGTACAAGAGCTTTGCCGCGGTAGCCCTCGATGTGAATCGGCTTGGAATTCTGATTGATGAGACTAAAGTTGGGCACTTCACTACCCACTTTTGCTTCAACGACTGTGTTGCTGCTACCTGAAGTTGTGATCTCATCGGTGGTGGCTTTGGTGATTACCAGTTCTTCCAGCCAGTACTCTGTTCCCGCGACCACTAGCGCCGCCGCAATTCGATCGCCAGGTCCAAGAATCTTAAGTGCATGTTCGTCGCGCAAAGTGAAGTCCATGGTCATCGCCGGCATGAAGTCCGGAATTTCTTCATGCGCCACCGTTACCTGTTTCTTAGCCGGCTCAACACTCACCACCGTGCCGGTAAGCTCGTACCTGTCCCCAACCGGAGTGACGTTCGAACGTTGACAGCTTGCCATTGCAATTAAAAGTACCAGCCAAAGTGCCGATTTCAAATTTATCATTGTGTTTGTTTTTGAAGTTGTGCGTCGTAGAGTCTCTGGTAGATCCAGAAATTGGTCATCACCTTGAAGACATAATCTTTGGTCTGCGTAAATCCGATCTCAGAGACATAGCGGGCTGGATCGTTTGAGCGCGAACGCGCTACCCAGCGTGCCATGTTGTCGGGACCGCCATTGTAAGAGGCAACTACCGCCTCCGGCAGGCCCGGAAACTCAGCAAACAGATTTGCCAGGTACTGTGAGCCAAACAGAATCGCTGTATCAGGTGCATAAAGATTGTCCTGACGAAAAGGATTCATGCCGAGCTGGGCCGCCATTTCATCCGCCGTCGACGGGATGAACTGCATTAATCCGCGCGCCGCAGCCACCGACTTGGCGTCCGCTTGAAAACGAGATTCCTGTCGCGCAATCGAGATCACCAGGCGAGGATCGACGCTTTTCGGCGGCGCGTGTCTCAGAAGCGAGTCCCGATAAGGTAATGGATAAAGGAGATCGAGGAGTTCCTGGGGCGCGACTTCAACAACATAATCCGCCGGCACATTCCTCCAGACTTGTTCACCGAATCTGACTGTGCGATTCGCGAGACCGCCTCGGAGGAAAAGAATCGCCAACGTGTAATCGATGTCGGCAGAAGAACCGGCGTGTGCGGCACTCGATCCCGAACCCCGCGCTGCGGCAAACTCAGGAGCGCCTTCATCTGGTAAGCCGAGAAAAAGCAGTTCGTCGGCGAGTGACTGAATAGCCTGCTTCTCGACAATCATTTGCCGGCCTAACGGAACGATCTTAAAAGAAGGAAGCTTGTACGCAGGCAGAGCGCCATAGGCCTGTCTTAGAATACCCGAGAGCGCTTTTCTTTCGCTCGGTTCTACAGTTAGGCGCAAAGCATCCTGTGCCAGAACGCGTGCCTGCTCTTGCTGTCCGGCTGCGAGCGCCTTTTGGGATTGTGAGCGAAGAGAACCGGCACGTGCCTGAATTGCTCCACGAAACCTGGCCTCTGTAGCCATCGCTTGCAGCCGCCGGGTAGCCAGACCGCCATAGTACTCGTTTCGGCCATCAGGAACTGCCAAGTAACCAGTTATCGCCACGTCGGTTCGTCCCAATTGATCGAGTGCGTAGGCGCGGAGAAAAGTTACTTCACTACTCGTCGCTCCTCCCGGTACTCGTGTTCCTCCAATATCCTTTAGCTTGAGTAACTCGTCTGTATCTGCAACCACCGCGGTCCATTCACCCTGAGCAAGATGAATTCTCGTCTGCGCAAAGAGAGCGACTGCGGCGCCAAGTTGTCCTTTAAATCGTTCTCGTGTCTGTCTTACCCAGTCGAGCGCCTCTTTGTGGCGAGCAGCTTCATGAAGTGCGTCGATGATATTCAGGTAAGGTCGTTCGGGATTGGGTGCATCAGGGAACTGTTCAATTAGACGGCGGTAGGCGGCGATGGCGTCGTCTGTTCGCTTGAGCCGATTATATGAACCTGCTGAGAACGTAAGCGCGTCGCGAGCACTCATGCTGTCAGGGAACCGGTTCAGCACTCGCTGAAAATAGTCGAGCGCCTCGTCGTACTGTCTCTGGAGGTAGAAGCCGCGACCAATTTGGTAAAGGGCGTTCGCCACTGAACCACTTTGCGGATAACTTTCAGCTACCGCCGCATAATGCCTCCGGGCCGCTTCAAAATCGCGATTGAACTGATACACAGAAGCCCGGAGGAGGTGTTCGGCTTCAGCAAGCGTCACAGATGCTTCGGTGGTGTCGAGTCGATCGAGATTCCGAACAGCCGCGAGCGCATAATCATCCGGGCGAGAGGCGTCCGGCATTTGCATGACGAGCTTTGTGAATAACGGGCGGGCCTCCTGTCTCTGATTGGCTTTTAGAAAAGCGTCCCCAGTAAGCGCCTGCGCCGCACGCGCAGTAGTCCTGTTGCTGGAGTTCGTAAGTGGCGCAAGCACGGAGACGGCGTTGGGATAGTCACCGCTTTCGAAAAGGCTCTCTGCTAACCTCATCGTCGCCGCATCCCGTATGAGGAGTGCGGTCGTTGTGGCAATCAGTTGACGGAGGTACTCGCGTTCATGAACAAGGTCGCCCGCGGAGCGGGCTATTTGTGCCAGGCGCCACAATGCATATCCTGCAAGCAGCGAATTGCGGTCAACAACCTGCTGATAGCTTGCTGTTGAGCCACCCATGTTTCCGTTCTTTTCGTGCAGCCTTGCCAGCAAATAGTCATAGTTATTGGCGGCAAAAAGCGCAGGGGAGGTTTGCCGCAACGACTCGAGTTCCGCGATTGCTTCCGGCAGATTGCCTGCCTGCACTGCGGTCTGTATCTGTTGATGTCGCTCCTGAGCCGTCTGAGCAATGATGCCTGTGGCAGATACTAGGAGCAGGAAACCGGGGATGAGCTTGCTTAAACGAGATGATTTCACGTCACAGATTATGAGCTACTGCATCGCGATTCCCAAAACCGCCTCAGAGTGATCCACGAACACACACGAAAATTGCCAAAATCTAAGTCGCGCATTTCCTCTTACTGCTGCTTTTCAGAAATAAGGTTCGAACTTCGCAGGCGCTCGATCTACGAACGGAAGTGATATAAAGTCAATAAATCAGTTTTCAACTTTTTCCAAAAGGTACTTTTCGAATGTCTACGCTCGAACAACAAACCGGCAATAAGGCAGTCCTCCTCGATGGAGGCAGGCTTGCTGAAGAGATCAAGCGCGAAGTAGCGGAGGGTGTGCGACGCCTCGAGCGGGACTTTGGCGCAAAGCCGTCGCTCGCTGCTGTCCGAGTCGGCGAGGACCCTGCATCAGCGGTTTATGTCAGAAATAAAATTCGTGCATGTGAAGAGGTCGGCATCCGGTCAGAACATCTTGCTCTACCGGCAACGACTACTTCAACGGAACTGCTCAGTTTGGTTGCTTCTCTAAATGCAAGAGAGGATATTGACGGTATTCTGGTGCAACTACCGTTGCCCTCCCAGATCGAAGAAGCTGCAATCATCGAAGCGGTTAACCCCAGCAAAGACGTGGACGGTTTTCATCCCATAAGTGTTGGTAAACTCAGCATGGGACGACCGACATTCGTTCCGTGCACGCCTGCGGGAGTGATTGAACTACTTGAACGAAATAAGATTGCAATAAGTGGAAAGCGCGCGTGCGTGGTTGGGCGCAGTCAGATAGTTGGCCGTCCCATGGCGCAGCTCCTATTGCAGAAGGACGCGACGGTGACCATCTGTCATTCGCGGACACCTGATCTCCCATCCGTTACTCGCCAGGCAGACATATTGATCGTTGCGATTGGCCGTCCCGCTTTCGTAAAAGGGGAGCACATCGGACCCGGCGCTACGGTCATCGACGTCGGCATGAATAAGATCACAGACGAAGAGACGGCGCGATCGTTGTTTGGAGAGGATCTCGAACGCCGGCTCGAGGCCATTAGAAAGAGGGGTTATACACTTATTGGCGATGTCAACCCCGTCGAAGCCGACCGGGTCGCAGGCCGGCGGACCCCTGTGCCGGGCGGTGTGGGTCTGTTGACGGTGGCGATGCTAATGACTAACACCTTGAAGGCTGCGAGACTGCGGAGGGCAGATTCCCGATCAATTCCGAAGGCCGATTGAGATGCTTCGTGTGGGTTTAACCGGTTCGATTGCGGTCGGCAAGTCCTTTGTAGCCGGGGTTCTCGGGCAGCTTGGTTGCAACATTATCGATGCGGATGAAACAGCCCGCGCAGTGGTCCAACCGGGAACGCCGGGTTTGAGGGCCCTCGTGGAGGCCTTCGGCGACGATATCCTTCAGCAGGACGGCACTCTGGATCGAAAGCGACTAGGGTCACTCATTTTTGCGGATGAAGAAATGCGTAAACTTTTGAACGCTATTCTGCATCCTTACATCATCGCCCGGCAGGACGAACAGTTGCGGGCCTGGGAAACTCAAGATCCTGACAGCATTGCCGTAGTTGACGCAGCTCTGATGATCGAGTCCGGCGGCTACAAACGCTTCGACACGCTAATAGTTGTTCATTGCCTGCCGGAAATTCAACTGGAACGCATCATGACGCGGAACAATCTCTCTCGTGCTGAGGCCGAGAAGAGAATAGAGGCCCAGATGTCTCAGGAGGAGAAGCAGAAATTTGCTGACTATCTCATCGACACCTCGGCAGGATTTGAAACGACTCGTAAGCGCACCGAGGAAGTGTACCGAGAGTTACTGAGGCTTACGGGCAAACCCGACGTAGAACCCGATGAGTCACTTCAGCTTAAATTGGACACTCAGACTTAAGCTTCGTCGCCAAAGGCAGCGTTATCAAGCGCCGACGCTCGCACTCTTGCTTGTGACATCGGTGTTGATGCAACCAGGCTGTTTCACTGGTTTTGGCGGACAAGATTATTACGGGCGCATAGTTGTACCCCGTTCGCAGAACTTTCGTTGGAGTAATGGCGGCCTGCCTCAAACTTTTGACCCTGCTTACGCCGTCGCGCCGCCTGACACTGATCTAATCCGCGCTATCTTCGAAGGCTTGACTGACTACGACCCGCGAACGCTGGCCCCGATTCCTGGAGTAGCCACTCGTTGGGAGCCTTCTGACGACGGGCAGACTTGGACTTTCTATTTGCGCCCTAATGCGCGCTGGTCTAATGGAGAACCAGTGACCGCGCTGGACTTTGTTCGCTCATGGCAACGAACCGTAAGGATCGGAGAACTTGCGCCACATACAGATTTGATGAGTAACATCGTCGGCGTCAAAGCTCAATTGTCGCCCACAAACCGGACTGGGTCAGGCTCGCCGAAACCAGATGCCATGAGTATCCCGCAGGGCATGCCTGAAGCTGACCAAAGTTTCGGCGCTACCGCGATCAGCGAGCATGTTCTGGAGGTCCGGCTGGAGCGTCCGGATATGAGTTTTCCATCTCTTGTGTCGCATCCCGTATTTCGCCCTGTAAAGCTGCCGGACAAGGAACCAACGACCCAACGTCTTGATCCCGAAGAGGTTATTTCGAATGGGGCCTTTGCGCTTGCCTCAAGAGAAGAGGACGAGGTTTTGCTCGAGCGCGCCGATTATTACTGGGATAAGAGCGCGGTTAACCTAAACCGAGTTCACTTTGTCGGCGCCAGGAACGCGGAGGAAGCGCTGGCGGCTTATCGTGAGGGGGAGGTTGATGCCCTAACCAATGCTGCCTTCGAACCTCTCGCGATCAAGCTGCTGACTCCATACAAGGACTTTCGCCGTGAAACCTATGGAGCGCTGAACTATTACAGCTTCAATGTCAGAAAAGCGCCCTTCGACGATGTCCGTGTGCGTGAAGCGATGGCATTGGCGATCGACCGCGAACGAATTAGCCAGGACAATCTAGCGGGCTCAACCGAGCCGGCGAAGAGGTTTCTGCCCGATGCCATGACTGTCTATCGGGAACCGGTCGTCGCAAAGTCCGAGTTGCTTGAAAAGGACATAGCTCGTGCCATGGAGTTGCTAGCCGAAGCAGGGTTTCCCGATGGCGAGGGTTTTCCGACAGTGCGGTTGCTGATTAATCGAAACGAGCAACAACGGCTGGTGGCTCGGTCAATTGCCGGGATGTGGCGCAGTAACTTAAACATTGAGACCGAAATCATCATCAAGAACTGGGATGAATACGAAGCGGCTATTCGCGCAGGCGATTACGATCTTGTCCGCCGAGGAGTCGTAATGCAAACAACGGACGAACTTACGAATATGCGGATGATCTTTCGACACGAGGATCCTGCTATGCAATCGGGAGGCAATCAACAAGGTTCGATCGGCATAGAACGGCTGGGCGAACGAAAAGTCCCGGGATTGGTCGAGATTGAGTCGGAGGCCCAAGCTCTGAATGAGTTAAGGGGCATGCCGATCTATTTTGCTTCGTCCAGTTCACTCGTCAAGCCGTACGTGAGAGGTTTTGACACTAATGTTTTCGACGCTCCATCACTGAAACACGTACGCATCGAGACGAATTGGAAGCCGTCTGGTTCCTCACGTTCTCCCACAGCAACATGGTTTAGAAGAAATCATGAGGCAACCGAATAAGCAAAAGTTCTCGGGGGTTAGCATCATTCGCAGTTGGCGAGTATCAGCAAACCCTCCTTTTCGAATTCGCCTCTAAGTTGTTTTGCTGCATTAATAACTGAAGACACCCATTCGCTAGTTAGCTGTAAAGTGTCTTGATGAAAGCTCCATCGCATGATAAGTTGGGCCTGCCTGCTCCATTGCGAAGAACGGTTTTTCTCTCCTGGCGTTAAGTTTTAGCGGTACTCCCCTTAGCTCTGTTGTTGAAGCTGTGGCGGGTCTCTTTCTCGCGTAGACCGGTTGGCAATTGAATCATCCTGATGCGCGGCAAGTGAAGGAAGGAAATCCGATGATCAAACTTTATTCAAAACAACTGATAGCGGCGTTTGCGCTCGTGGCGGTCGCATGGTTCTCATTATCATGCAATGTGGCTGTTGGTGATGAGGCTTTCTTTGGGGCCACAGTCCCGCCCCAACGTAACATCCTTCGCTATGTGACCGGTGACGAACCGGAATCTTTGGATCCGCCAGTCAGCTCGGGTCAACCGGAAGCTCGTATCTACATGGCCCTTTACGAAGGACTGGTTGAGTACCACCCCAAGACTTTGGACCCGATGCCGGCCCTGGCTGAACGCTGGGACGTCAACAACGACTCTTCCGAGTTCGTATTCCACCTGCGCAAGAATGGTCGATGGTCCAATGGGGATCCGATAAACGCACACGATTTTGTTTACAGCTTCCGCCGCGCGTTGTCTCCTGAACTGGCCTCCCGGAACGCTTATCTTGCCTATTACATCAAATATGCTCAGGCGTACAACGAGGGTGCAGTCTTCGTGCGTGACCCCGCTACTGGTAGCTTTCTTCAGACCAGAGACTTCGATTCCCCTGCGACTGAACACCCCGTGCCTTTAAGCGAAGAGTCAGTTTCGGCGGAGAAGCCGGAGTTCAAGCCTACCGCCGAAGAAGCTGAACCCGATCCGGATACTGCTTTTCATCAGTTTATGCACTCGCCGCTGCGACTCACGCTTCCCGGAGACGAAGAATCGCGCAACGAGCTTCTGGAATCGAATGCAAAGCTGAAGGCCGCCGTCGCCAACAAAGAGTTTGTGAAGGTATCAGGAGAGCACATCGGCATCGAGGCGGTTGACGATTACACGGTGCGCATCTCTTTGGTCCAGCCCGCGCCGTTCTTTAGCGGACTAGTGGCCCACCAGTTCTTCCGGCTGGCCCCCCGTAAGGCGATTGAGAAACATGGCATTCGCTGGACAGAACCCCGAAACATTGTTACCTGTGGGCCGTTCAAGGTAAAAAGCTGGACACCGTATCATTCGCTCGTTGTTGAACGCGACCCCATGTACTGGGATGCGGCGCGTGTGCAGCTTGATGAAATCCACTTCTTTCCGATGCAAGACAATCCTAGCATCATGAATCTTTACAAGGTTGGAGAGGTCGATGCTGTCCTTAACCATAGCGTCCCGAACGCCTGGCTCGATGTTGTTCGCCAAAAGAAAGACTACATGGATGCTCCGGAAGTAGCCATCGACTACATTCAGATCAACACGACCGAGCCGCCCATGAATGATGTTCGCGTCAGGCGCGCTTTTAATATGGCCATCGATAAAGAGGCCTGGGCCACCTGGAGAAAAATCGTCTTGCCGTTAACAGCTTTTTCGCCCGAAGGGATCTTTCAAAATTACCCGCAACCAAAGGGGGATCGGTTTGACCCAGAGCGGGCGCGAGCACTGTTAGGGGAGGCGGGCTTTCCTGTCACGCAAAGAAGTGACGGTAGTTATGAATGCAAGAACTTCCCGCCTGGCCAGGTTGAGTATATCTACAATACTCAGGAATCGAACAAGGCGATGGCTGAATTCATGCAGGCGCAATGGAAACAGAACCTGGGCATCACCGTGCCACTCCGTAACATGGAATGGAAAACCTTCTTAAATGTGCGGGCGAGACGCGAGTATAAGGGGTTCTCTCGTGCTGGCTGGGTAGGAGACTACATGGATCCGTTTACCTTCCTTGGCCTGTTTTACACTCCGGAAGGGGACAATGGAACCGGATGGTGGGATCCGAAATATGTAGCAATGCTCGACCAGGCCAACCGGACGCTCGACAAACAGCAGCGTTACGAGTTGCTCGCCAAAGCAGAGGCGTTTTTAATTGAAGCGCAACCCGTTATTCCGATTGATACGGCCGCAGTGAACTGGGTCAAAAAACCATATGTCAAGGGGATGTTTCCTAATCCCGCATCTCTCTTCGCATGGAAATATGTTTACATCGAGCGCGATCAAGGAAAGTGGGATTACGGAACGCCGAGCCTGGCAGAGTGAATAACCCAAAACGAAAGATCTATCGGAAATTGGCTGTTGGTTTGCCTGTCTGAGTAAACATGCTGCGATTCATCATTCGCCGTCTGATTATCACCATACCTACGATCCTCGTCGTAATCACTTTGACATGGGGATTAATACGACTTGCGCCCGGCAATTTTTATTCCGGAGAGAAGCGACTCCCACCCGCAATCGAAAAAAATATCCGGCAAAAGTATGGCCTCGATCAACCGTGGTATGTTCAGTACGCGCGAACAATGGGCCAGATCCTCAGACTGGACTTTGGAACGTCCCTTCGTTTCGAAGGTCAATCCGTAAATGGGATCATCGCTCGCTCTCTACCGATCTCAGCCGCACTGGGACTGTCTGCTTACATTCTGGCATTGATTGTGGGAATTATAGCGGGCTCGATTGCCGCGCTGAAGCAAAATTCCCGATGGGATTATGCTTCGATGGCCATGGCCATGCTGGGCATTTCTGTGCCTAATTTCGTCCTTGGACCAATCCTTGTTCTGGTATTCTCGCTGACCCTTTACTGGCTGCCACCCTCGCGCTGGGGTGGGTTCCCAAGTTGGAACCTTCTCCTTCCAACAATCACCCTGTCGGCGATCTATATGGCGTATATAGCTCGTCTGACACGCGCCGGCATGCTGGAGGTATTACGCTCCGATTATATCCGGACCGCCCGCGCTAAGGGCCTCAGCGAAAAGGATGTCGTTATCAAACATGCTCTCCGGGGGGGCTTGATGCCCGTTGTTTCCTTCACGGGACCAGCCCTGGCATTTCTTCTGACCGGAACCGTGGTCGTGGAACGAATCTTTGCCTATCCGGGGCTCGGCAACTACTTCATTCAAGCGGCGTTGAACCGCGACGAGCCACTGATCATCGGTATCGTCGCCTTTATCGCAATCACGTTGCTGCTCATGAATCTACTGGTCGACATAGCCTATGCGTATCTCGACCCACGCGTGCGATATTCATGAAAGACGACCGGCTCAACACCAGCGCTGAACCAGAAGCCGCACGCCAGGACGATCCGGCTCGCGGGGAGGTTGTTCATATTGCGCCCGAACTCGCCGTCGCTGAAGCCGACATTCACGTCGGTGTCGGGAAGGACGAACTGGTTGTCGGCACATCACTGTGGAAGGATGCCTGGCGGCGCTTACTGAAGAACCGCCTCGCTGTGTTCGGACTGATTGTAGTCGTCTTAATTACACTGGCATCGATTATTGGACCACCGGTGATTAAAGCTACAACCGGCTACACCTACGACTACATTCCCGCCGACGTCAAAATGATCAAGGCAATGCCGCCCTTTACCGGCCCGGACGGCTCCTTCTCCTGGGTACATCCGATGGGTACAGACAATGCCGGTCGGGATTTGCTGGCCCGAGTATTAATCGGTGGAAGAATCTCGCTCATGGTGGGGATCATTTCGACGCTGGTCTCTCTGCTCATCGGAGTTGGCTACGGCGCCATTGCCGGTTACCTTGGCGGACGCGTTGATAACATCATGATGCGGCTGGTAGATGTGCTCTATTCATTGCCTTACATCATCATCGTAATCGTCCTGCTTTCGATGTTTCGCAGCCAGACGCCACTTGGCCAACTGTTTCTCCTGTTCGTTGCTCTGGGTTCAGTTTCCTGGCTGACCATGGCGCGCATCGTGCGTGGCCAGGTGATTTCGCTGAAAAACCAGGAGTTTGTGCTGGCCGCCAGAGCAACCGGTGTTTCGACGCCGCGTATCATCTTTCGTCACGTTGTGCCCAATACTCTGGGTCCCGTGATTGTGTACGCGACTCTGACGATTCCGACGGTGATGCTAACGGAGGCGTTTTTGTCCTTCCTCGGGTTCGGAGTGCAGGCGCCGCTCGCTTCATGGGGCAGCCTTGCGGCTGATGGAATTCAGAACATTGCTATCTTTCCATGGCAATTGATTCTGCCGGGAGTAACGATGGCACTCACGCTCTTTTCCCTCAACTTTTTGGGTGATGGACTGCGCGACGCGCTCGATCCGCAGATGCGCAAGTTTTGATCAAAGGTAAATGAACTCTACTAACGGAAAATTGCTCGAGGTCAGGAACCTTCAAACCTACTTTGAAACTGAAGACGGTACCGTAAAGGCCGTCGATGGCATCTCGTTCGAGGTCAAACGCGGCGAGACACTCGGGATCGTCGGTGAGTCGGGATCGGGAAAATCTGTTACTAACCTGTCCATCATCCGACTCATTCCAAACCCACCAGGTAAGGTTGTTGGTGGCGAAGTTATTTTTGACGGTCAGGATCTTCTGCTGCTACCGGAAAACGAAATCCGCAAAGTCAGGGGCCGAAGAATCGCAATGATCTTTCAGGACCCGATGACCTCGCTAAATCCGTTTCTCAAGATCTCAAAGCAACTCATGGAAATGACGCGGTTGCATCTCGGACATACGAAAAAGCAGGCTTATGAGCATGCCGTAAGAATGCTTGAGACTGTTGGTATCCCCGATGCCCGCTCACGAGCCGATAGTTACCCGCATGAGTTTTCGGGTGGCATGAGGCAGCGCGTGATGATTGCCATGGCGCTCTCGTGCGAACCCGAGCTTCTGATTGCAGATGAACCCAGTACGGCGCTGGATGTGACGATTCAAGCCCAGATACTCGAACTGATCAAAAAGCTAAAGCATGAGACCGGAACAAGTGTGATTCTCATCACGCACGATCTGGGTGTGGTAGCGGGAATGACCGATCATGTGATCGTCATGTATGCCGGCAAAGTTTTCGAGCAAGGGCCAACCCGAGAGTTGTTTGGCACGCCGGGCAATCCATACACAAAGGGACTGCTCCGCTCTGTTCCCGATCCAACTTCCGAGCAGGGTGAACTTTATCAGATACCCGGATTGCCTCCGGATGTCGCCCGGCTGCCGCCCGGCTGTCCCTTTGCCCCGCGCTGCGATCGAGTGGAAGAGATCTGTCGAAATGAGTTTCCGCCATTTGTCCAGTTGACGAGAGACCATCACTCTCTCTGTCATTTCGCTAAAGAGGTTTATGAGGAGTCGCTTCAGACGGCCAGATGAGTACTAATGAGGTAAGCATTACAGGCGGTGGACATATCGGCCCTCCTCCCGGCAACGGTGGAGAACCGTTGATGGCCATCCGTGATCTCAAGGTCCACTTTGACTTGGGCGGGGGATCAACATGGGACAAGCTTCTCGGCTCCAACCCGGTTCGGAGGATAGTCAAGGCCGTCGATGGAGTCTCAATTGACATTTATCCAGGCGAGACTCTGGGTCTCGTCGGAGAATCCGGTTGTGGCAAAACAACGTTCGGCCGGGCCATCCTCCGGCTTACGGAACCTACATCAGGAAATGTGCTCTTCCGAAACCGAGATCTTGCCCATCTGTCGCTTCGCGAGATGCGGGAACATCGTCGTCACCTCCAGATCATCTTTCAGGATCCGTACGCTTCACTTAATCCACGCATGACGGTTGGTCAGATCGTCGGGGAACCGCTTGAGACTTTTGGACTTGCGCGGGGTAGCGAGGCTGAACGACGCGTACAGGAATTGATGGAGACCGTCGGTTTGAGTAAGCGCTTCATCAAGCGGTATCCACATGAGTTTTCAGGCGGTCAGCGCCAGCGTATCGGAATTGCAAGAGCCCTTGCTGTCGATCCGAACTTCATAGTTGCTGATGAACCAATCTCGGCTCTGGATGTTTCCATCCAGGCCCAGATCATGAACCTCCTCGAGAAGCTACAGCGGGAAAAAAACCTCACATATCTTTTCATTTCGCACGATCTCCGCGCGATTCGGCACCTCTCGGATCGTGCTGCGGTCATGTATCTGGGGAAGCTGGTAGAAATTGCTGACGCCAAAACAATCTACGACGATCCCTTGATGCCTTATACCAAGGCGCTGATCTCGGCTGTTCCCGTGCCTGACCCTGAAATAGAAGCCCTGAGGCAGCGAATCGTTCTAGAGGGTGACGTCCCCTCACCGATAAATCCTCCAGAAGGTTGCCGTTTTCATACGCGTTGTCCCTACGCTATCCAGGCTTGCAAGGAGGTGATTCCTCCGCTTGTCGAAATTAGACCAAAACACTTTGCTGCCTGCATACGCATCAGTCCCGATCAGCCGCACATCGAGGACGTTGCGCCGGGTGAGGCTCCCGGTCTGAATGCCGCTCAAAGAGCAGGTTCAGAATGACCTCATAATTCCTGCAAGTGTCTGTCTCTCACGACATTACGGCGTGAAATCTTTGCGGTATTAGTCGTATAGGTGAGGCGTATCTTGTGCCTTATGACTCAGTTCAGATTCGCCGGCAGTCACCTGAGATTGGTGCCTTGTTCAGCGTGAATGGGAAAAACTATACTCTTTGTGGGGAAGAGGCCGCTAACCCACCCCATGCGCTAACAGTTCGCGCCATCTGACTTTTAGCGGAGTGTTCCGCTCCGGTTTTCCCAGATAGAAGTGACTTTGAATGTCTAAGAAATCCCCCACCCAGAAGGCTGATATTGCTCAGGAACATCCCGAGGCTGTCCCTCCCGGCTGGCTTGAAGTCCAAGCGGATCTAGCAGAATCCTCTGGTCTATCCGTTCTGCTGGTCGAGGGTCACCAACCTCCAGCCGTCGCCATCTCAAACAACAACTCGATTTGTGAGACCTTTCAGGCCTCCCCGGAGCACGTGAAGCTCTGCGACTCTTATTGTGGAATCGCTCACCTCAGAGCAACCAGCGCCGGATCGGTGATCGAATACAAATGCCACGCTGGGCTACATTGCGTGGCCCTACCTGCACCGATTGCACAAGGACGAGCCCTTGTGGTTATCGGTGGCCGGGCATTCTTAAAATCGACTGACTATAGCGCTCTTGTCGAAAGGTTTCATTCAGGTGACTTGCAGGAGTTATTGCCCCGAGACCCTTTTGCAAATGTGATCTTCGCCGATCAGGCGAAACTCGAACAACTAGCTGAGCGGATCGACAAGCTGGCTCGCACCTACGCCAACAAAAGCGCGTCGGAGAAGAGTGGTCTAACGAAGAAGCGTGGAACCCAGACCATCCGGCCGGCAATCAGGCTACAGGAAGAGGTTGAGCGATTGCGAAGTGAACTTGAGTATCGCGCCCGTTTCTCGGAATCGTTGCAAAACTTTCTCGAGCGAATCAGTTCAACCGAGACAGACAAGACCTATATCGCCGTCCTCACAAACTCGAAGGAGTTGCTTCAAGCAGAACGAGCCTCGCTCTTCATATTCGATGCACCTTCAAACGAATTAGTGTTAAAGGCCTCAACGGGACTGCCGGTTGAAAGCTCGGCCGTTGCTCCTATCAGGCTCGGGCAGGGAATTGCCGGTGAAGTACTCGAAAAGGGCAAGGCGCTCCTTGTCGAAGACATTCACAAAGCAGGTCTGAAACCCGCTCCGGCCGAACGTAAATACAAGACGAGATCGTTCATCAGTTATCCAATCACTATCAGTGGCCGCAAGATTGGCGTCTTGAATGTGACAGACAAACGCGGTGGAGCGAAGTACGATTACGTTGACCTCAGCTTGCTGGAACTGATTGGCCCTCAGGTCGCCCTCGCGCTGGAGCGTACGGAATGGCAGGAGCGGGCAACACAGTTTCAACTAATGTCAATTACCGATCCGCTCACGGGCCTACCGAACCGACGTTATCTCGAAGAGCGTCTAACTGAAGAGTTGAACCGGTCGAAACGTTACGATTATCCGATGAGCTTTCTGATGATCGACATCGACGATTTTAAGACATATAACGATCTTAACGGTCATCAGGCCGGCGATTTGGCCCTGCAAATCGCTGCCCATTGTCTAAAAGCTTCACTCAGATCTGCCGATGTGGCGTCGCGATATGGCGGTGAAGAGTTCTGCATCCTTCTGCCGCAAACGTCCCTTAATGAGGCCGCAGTGATTGCTGAACGAATTAGACTGCGGGTGGCTGAGGCCCGGTTTCCTCATGGCCTGCGGCAACCGCTCGGAACGGTTACGATCAGCGTTGGGATTTCAACATTCTCAAAATTAATCGACACGGCCGAAAAGGTGATTGCCGCAGCGGACCGTGCACTCTATATCGCCAAGAGCAAAGGGAAGAACCGCGTCGAGCTTTATCAGGAAAAGCTCTCGAGTGGGATTCGAAGTGATGAGCCCAGATAGCAGCGAAAACAAAGCACGGCGAATCGTGGGCCGAGTATCGCGCAGCGAGTTCGTCGGGAGGGGCGTCGAAATTCAACGCCTTATAGCCCACCCGTTTCAGAAGGAGGGACCACGCGGTCTGCTTTTAATGCTTGCGCCCGCCGCAGGTGTTTCCGAATTACTCCGTCAAGCTTACGACCACCTCTTCAATCACCGCGGAAACATAGTTCCGATCTACTTTGCTCTCAATCAAACCGAAAGTACGCCAGTTAGTGCCGCGATCGATTTTCTTAATACGTTCTTGCGACACTATGTAGCGTACCGCCGCAACGAGCCTTCTCTCTGCGAAGCCTCACTGACCCTCAACGACCTGGCCCAGCTTGCGCCTCCCACCGATTTTGAGTGGATCGATAAGTTAGTTGGGGCCTACAACCGTGAACGGTTCAGCAATGATGATCAGGCGCTCGTCCGGTTCTGCCTGAGCGCGCCACAGCGCGCGCCGCGCCGCCTCGAGCGACCTTTCCTGATAGTTGATGGCGTCAGATTGGCCCAGCAACCAGACCAGGCAATGTCGTTTACCCTGGAACTCGTCAGGGCGCTCACCGGTTCTAATCTGCCGTTTGCTCTTGCCGGTCTTCGCCGCCATATTCGTGAAGCACTGCACAGGCTTAATGTGGACTTCGACTCGATCGCAACTTTGAAACTGGGAAAGCTGTCCGAAGCAGATGGAAGCCGTTTGATCGAGCATGTGGCCGAGCGCCATCAAGTAGGGATCAGTGAAGAGACACGCGACCTTCTGGCTCAGCAGCTCGAATGCAGCCCATTTTTCATAACCTCTATCTTTCAAGCGGCGCGAGAGAAGAATTCGTCTCTCACCACCTATCGGGACTGCGAGCAACTCTATGTCGATGACCTGATGGGGGGACATATTCACCGGCTTTTCTCGTCAATTCTTGAGTCAATCGTTCCCGGCGCAGAAACCCGGCGTGCGTTGGTCCGAGTGCTCTATGAAGCAGCGGTCGCCGACAATCGACGGTTCTCTTTCGAAACATGGCGCAAGCAGTTGCATCTTGAGCCGGATCAGTTTGAAAAGATCGTTCGTGGACTGCACATTCAGGAGTACGTTAATTGGGACGGGGGAACAATTGAAGCGGGGGTCAGTCGCGGTCCATGGCGCGATTATCTCAAGATTCGTTATCGGCTTGAGATACTTGCCGAGCCCCGGGCACTGATCGTTGGTGACACAATCGCTGCGTTCCTCAAGCGGGCGCCCGGAACGATGGCCCGTCACTATCGACGGGTGGCCAGTTTGGCATTGCGAGATATCGTTAGTAAGTTCGATGGCCAAAGAGTGCCCGGCAGCCTCCTCCATTACGACGAATTCAAGAGTCAGTATCGGGGCTCTTCGGTCGAGGAGATCCATGCGGGTCTGGATGCTGAAACCGAGCTAATCCGGCTGCCTCAGGTAATTCATCTTGCCGGCTGCGCTGCTTACAACCCGGAGCTTGAACAAGTATGCGACGAGGATCGTTGCTTGGTCGCCCACGCCTTTGAGCGGGCCATCTATACCGACGCGAACGAGGTAGTCTGGCTGGTCGCGGAGTTGGAGTCGAAGCTGGAGGTCGATCTGGACCTTACACAGGTCTGGTGGCGCCGTCTCGATCAGATTGCCCGGGACTCGGGCTTTGGCCGCATCTGTATCTGGCTGGTTTCAAATGAGGGCTTTTCCGACGAAGCGAGCCAGTTTTTGAAGGAGCGCAAAGCCTGCACTTCGAGCCGGCAACAGGTCGCTTTCCTGACCGAAAGGCTCGAAGAAAAGCCCATTTCCGGCCTCGCCTCGACCGCTGACGAGTTTGTTATGGTCCTCCCGATGGGCGAAGATAACGAGCTAATTGCCGCCAATGCGGCTGAACAAATTGCCCGCAAACTGGACTTCCAACCCGAGGCGATCAACCAGATCAAGACCGCCGTTGTCGAAGCTTGTATCAATGCTGCTGAACACAGTTTGAGCCCGGATCGAAAAATTTATCAACGCTTTCGCGTGGAAAGTGATAGATTAGTAATCACAATTTCGAGCCGTGGCATCGTGCCCGCTAATATTGAGGCTCAAAACGGAGAACCCGGCACTCCAACCAGTGACAACTTGGCCGCAGCAACTGGGAGGCGGGGCTGGGGTCTTAAACTCATCAGAACATTAATGGATGAGGTGGAGTTCGAACGAGTTGACGATGGTACCAGTCTCCGTATGACCAAGTACGTGCGCAATAGTTCTTCAGGTGCGCATTAATAGCTAAAATTTACTTCACTTAGTTGCATTCGTAGCACGGAAAGGAGCTATCGGGTGGAAGAATCAACGGGATCTTCCGTTCGCTCGCATTGCGTGGGAAGTACGACTGTGATCTATGCGAGCGACTATCTTAACAAGCTAAGCGGGGAAAAGATTGAGCGCGAGTGTAAACGCCAGCTTGACCTTGGTTGCCGAGCGTTAGTTATCGATTTTGGTAACACCGAGTTGGTCAACAGCATTGGTATTTCAATCCTTCTGGGCATTATTGACATCGCAGAAAAGAATGGCGCCCAAGTGGTTTTTTCTGATGTTAATCGGCAAACGGTTGAGCTCTTCGAGATGCTCGGGTTGACCCGGCATGTGGTCCTCGCCAGGGACGAACACGAAGCCCTTTCTACTCTGGCCGGGATCAGAACGTCCGTAGCCGCAATCGGAAGCTGATCGCCCCGCTATGGAGCCAACGACACAAAAGCTCATCTACAACTTCGCCGCGCTTGCGGACCTGGGTCAGGAGATCGCTAACACCGGCGATTTTACCGAGATGGTCCGCACGTCCTTACATCTTTTGCTGGGAACTCTGGCAATCCGCCGCGGCGCCGTTGTCGAGTGCCTGCCGGAAGAAAACCAGTCAAGATGCCTCGCACTTTGGGGGCTTGATAGTGAGTTTGCTTCGGAATTTACTTTTGACCCAAAAATGCAAGACGACTTTCTCCCGTTGGGAATTCTTGCACTCGACCGCGACTACGACTTCCCGTCATTAAGCCCATTCCTCGACCAGTACAATGCGATGTTGCTCGACCAGGGACTTGAGCTCGTCGTGCCGATGATTGTTCGTTCAAAACTCACCGGGTTGGTACTGCTGGGCGGAAAAGCCACGGGGCAGCCTTTTGTAGACGAAGACTACGCAATCATTCGCGCGATGGTCAGACACATCGGTGTCGGTATTCATGGTCATCGCCTTCTGGGACAGGTCGAACAGCGCGCCTCGGAGAATCGGAGATTGTACGAGGACCTCCGCGCTATCTATCGCGATACTGTGCGTGCTTTTGCCGCGGCAATCGATATCAAGGACAAGTACACGCAGGGCCATTCCGATCGTGTTGGTAAATACAGCGAGATTATCGCGCGAGAGTTAGGCTGGCATGATGAGCAGATTGAAGGGATCGCGATAGCCGGATACCTTCACGATGTTGGCAAGCTGGTCGTCGAAAGGGACATCATCAATGCCCCGTATGCAATTGATGCCAAGGCCTCGACCGAACTGAACCGTCACCCAAATGCGGGTTACGAGATTCTCTCGCCGATTCATCATCCGTATGCCGATATTCCATTGATGGCAAAGCACCATCACGAGCGCTTTGATGGCCGCGGTTACCCAGACGGTCTGGAGGGAGATCAGATTCCTTTAGGCGCAAGAATAGTGACACTGGCCGATTCATTTGACGCGATGACGACCGATCGGCCCTACAAGACGCGCCGGCCATTTGCGGATGTTATTGAGGACCTCCGGCGAAATACAGGCAAGCAATTCGATCCAGAGGTTGTAATCGCGTTTGCGCGTGCGTTACTCAAGGAATTAACAGGTGAGGTAAAGGAGCGTCGAATCATCAAGATTCTCGGCAAGAACTATGTTGATCCGGAACTTGCCGTGCCATTGGTGAGGAATCTAATTTCTGAACTGGAAGCCGCAAAAGACTCCGCCGCCGCCATCGGGAATTAGCTGGAAGGTTGCTAGCCGCCTCTTCTATCGTGGTTGGATCCGGAGTACAAAACTGCAAATAGAGATCTTCTCGTCCGGTGCAACCTCCGTGCGCTCATCCCGCGGTAGTTCTCGCTCTCGCACGAGCGTCGGATTCCGGCCCTTAGGAACCAGCCAATACGAGCCGCTATTCTCCCGCACCAGCACGGCGTGAATGCGACTTACCTCCGGGTCGCCCTTGAGTGGCAGATCAACCGTGATGCTGCGCGATCCTCTGCCAATCGTGATTTCAGACTTCGTAATAGGGACAACCGACTCGCGTACACCATCACGCCAGATCTCGATAGCATAGAGCTCCTTCACACGCGGGCGGACAACCGTCTGCTCGCTCCCCGAACCTTCCGGGCTTTCAGCAGTCTCCTCGATGACATCGACCCCGGTTTGAGCTTCCATTCTTGAGCGATCTATGCGCGGCGTCACAGTAGTGTGACCACTCTCGGTTTCGTCCCAAACCGCCTGTACGCGAAACTCCCCTTTGTTGAGAGTGCCGTCGACTCGTAACTCGACGGCGAAGGACTTCGCTGCCAGCTTGTTTGACCCAGCCAACTCACGAGCCCTCTCCGAAAGTACGTGGAAAAGACCCTGTTCGAGCCCGCGTCGCTTGTCACCCTGCCAGTCGCGATCATCGTCCGAACTCAGATAAACGATGTATTCACGCGGAATGTAGGTTGGCCCACCAGGCGGAGTAAACATCTCCTGCTGCATGACCGCTTCGACCTCGCGCGCAATCTTGACGAGAAACTCTTCCCAGATCCGGCGCGGTCGCGCATGTTCGCCGGCCTCTTCGAGCGGATCGTCTCCCGCTTCGCCGTCTATCCATTTTCTGATTGATTCAAGCAGTCCCAAGCAAAAACTCCCTTTTTGAAGTGAGCCGGGCAGTGGAAGCTTGGTCCACCGCAGCGGGGCGCACTCCAAGGTCATTCGAATCTTACAAATCTTCCATTGAGCCAACCCCTATCAGCCAAAGCGGGGTCCAACTTTGGGCGACCGTGTTCAAGCACCTGAACTTCAAACCAATTATTGCTCACTTTCAAAATCTTAACGCGCGAGCCCAGCGTCGCCAGCCCGACTGGCGGATTCGAAGCGCTCGGATCTGGACGCAGGTTGACATCGGTCGTCGTCCAGCCCTCACGTCCCACGACAGTAAATTCTCCTAACTGCGGGAGTCTAGTCAAAGGGTTCCAGTGTGTAGTGACGTACTTGTGAGTCGCTAGCAACATCCCTGAGAATGCCAGGATCAGAATCAAAGCAACAGCGAAGCGGCGCGAGCGGCTGACGTAAGGGGTTACGCCTGACACCCTCTGTTGATTTTCCACGCCGGCGGAGCGTGGAACCCTTCCGTTCGAGTGCCGCCTGAGAGAGTTGGCAGGCCTCTCACTCTCAGGCTGTAAGCTTGAAACGGGCACCACAATCCGCGGTCTTTTCGCAGCTTCCATCTCAGCAAAATTAATGTCGTAGTCGCGAGGTATGCTGGGCGTCGAAGCAGCGACGGCGAACCTTGGCTGAGGAGGCGCCTCGGTGATTTCGTCCAACTCAAGCAGTAAGTCTTCGCTCGGTCTTCGTCTCTCTCCTGGACGTTCCGCAACCAGCGATCGAGTAGGAGTAAGCACGGCGTCTGAAAGTTCATCCCAGAACTCCAAAACTGATTGATAGCGCTTCTCGGCGCGCGTCTGCGTAGCCTTCTCCAGCACACGCAAGAGGGGGTCAGACCAGTACTCGTTAGCGATGCGCGCCGGTAATTCGCTAATTGGGTGTTGCGCGAATTTGCGTGGGGATTCGGCGGCCAGCAGCGTGTAGGTTGTTTTTGCGAGCGAATAGATATCGGCTGCCGGCGTCAACGAACAGGGAATCAGGGGCAGGGCGTTGGTATCCAACTGACCGGTCTGGACCAGGGGATTATGCTCGGGAGCTGCATAGATATTGGTGCCGACGCGCGTGATTGACCCCTCGCTTGCATTCAACCGGGCCACACCGAAATCGGCAATCTTGACGATCTTGTGGTCAGCGCTCAGAAGCAGATTCTGAGGTTTTATATCCCGATGAATCACGCCGCAACGATGAGCGTGGGCTAGTCCAGCGCAGACCTGCTCTAAATAACTGATGGTCTGCTCGAGTGACAATGGATTATGTCGCGCGCGCGCGGCGAGATCACCACCAGGCAGGTATTCAAGTACGATGTAATGAAAGGTTGTTCCTGACAGGTCAATCGCGGTGCCATGTCCCAGGCGACTGATTATGTGAGGATGGCGAACCAGGTCCAGCGCGACAGCTTCATTCTGAAAGTTAGCTAGGAGTGTGCGTTCGAGATCTACGTCAGGCGTCTCCTGCAAAAAGACGTTGAGGGCCTTGATTACAACCATCGTGGGGCCGCCCTCAGGGGCCGCGTTATCCCTGGCAACATAGATCTCGGCGTAGCTGCCCCGCCCGAGACACTCCACCACGTCATACCGGCCATCTAGTCTGCTCTGTTGTAATTTCAGTTCCGGCATCAGCTATTTCGACCGCTACACTTCTCTCGTTTGATGCTTCCCGGAAGAATCACAGCAGTGTCACGACGGAAAGAACCTCTTGTCATGGGGAGTTGTTAAGGGCTGGCTTCTGAATCATCTCGTCTAAATGCGTCACCGCCCGGGAACTATCCAAACCTGTTTTAAGACTCACGGCCGCCAATCCAAGTGTTGCCTCTTTGCGAACAATTGAGTTGCGTAACCCGGACTTCAGGTCGGTGGTCGTTATCGCCGCCTCAAACGCTTTCCCCGCCTCTTCAGCATTGCCGGTGAGTAGGGAAGCGCGACCGTAGAGATAAAGAAACTCGGGATCAACAGAATCAAGTGGACTGGTTATTCCCTGGCTCGCGAGCTCCGCATTGAGCGAGTCCTTCAACCACAGATGGGCGTCGTTATCAACTTCACGCCGGGCTTTTTCAAACTTCATAATAGGATCTACTGATGCTTGCTCAACGGGCGCCTCTGATACCTCTGGAATGTTGGTGGATGCTTGCCCGAAGAATGGCAACTGATCTCTATAGCGGGCGCCGGCGATGAATGCCCCGGCAATCGCCGCGATAACCACGAAGAAAAGGAAGAGGCGCAGCAGGAGCCGGCCGACTCCTCCATTCTCGGCGGGAGGGGGAATAGCGATTGGCCGCTCCTGATATGAAAGGTCGGCTTGATCCGAGTTTGCCGGAAAGGCGATTCGCGAGGGAGGAACCAGGCCGTCTTCCGTTGCTTCATAGGGGTTTTCGAGCGTATCGGCACGAGCAGCAAAATCGGGAGAAATTGTCCGTTCCAGTTCATCTCCACGCTGATCGACGGAGATTCGTGGGCCATATCGAACCACAACGGCGGTCAAATTGTCTTCTGCACCTCTGTCGTAACAACGCCTTTTCAACTCCTCGCAAATTAAGGATGTGTCCTCTTCATTGATCAATAACTGTCTGATTTCTCCATCCGAAAGGTGGCGGGTGATGCCATCGGTGCAAAGCAGAAACTCTGTACCGCTCTCGACCTCGATGGTTTTCATATCAACCTCAACGTTGTCCTCAGCGCCGAGGGCACGGCTGATGACGTTTTTGCTGGGATGATTTGCCGCCTGCTCGCGGGTCATGCGCCCAGCACGCACCTCTTCCTCGACGATTGAATGGTCTTCAGTCTCAAGAATCAAACGCCCTTCCGGCGTCAATCGGTAGAGGCGAGAATCTCCCACATGTCCGATGGTGGCAAGGTTTCCTCTGAGGTGGAGCGCTACGATTGTGGTCGCCATCATCGAGAACCGCTCATGCTCCTGGGCCATTTGATGGATAGAGGCATTGGCGCGCTGGATGGCCAGTTCCATCAAGTCTTCGATGTCGCCACGATCAACGTGATGACGAAAGGCTTCATCGAGTACCTCGATAGCCGTCTGCGAAGCCACTTCACCGGCTTCGGCGCCACCGACACCGTCGGCGACCGCAAAAATCCTGCGCGTGCTGTCTTCGAGAAAGGCGTCTTCGTTGATTGGGCGCCGCTCATTTAAACCACGGTCTGAGAGCGCGGAAGATCTAACAGTCAGGGATGTCTGGGCCTGGTTCATTGGACCGCCTCCAAATTAACTGATGAGCGTCTTGCCGGGACTTTCTTGGTTACCATCTTGTCACGCGCGTTGCGGTGAGAAAAGGCCATGAGCATGCCCAGCATTGCAAAGCTAGTAATTAAACTGAAACCACCGTGACTCACGAAAGGCAGGGTAATGCCGGTCATCGGTAAGGCTCGTAGTATGCCCCCGATATTGACCAGCGCCTGAAAACCCACAAAAGCTGTTAGGCCGGCAGCACAGAGCTTGGTAAACATATCACGCGCATCAAGTGAAGTGCGAACGCCTGACGCCACAAACACTAACACGGCCAAAATAACAACGGCACCCCCTAAAAGTCCCAGTTCCTCAGCGATGGCCGCATAGACATAATCCGAGTCCGCAATCGGAATCACTTCGGGATAGCCGAGGCCAAAACCCCTGCCTGTAGTCTGGCCGGAAGCTATACCGAACAATGCTTGAGCCGGTTGGAAGGCAAGCTTATCGAACCATATGTCGATGTTGACATTATTCTGCATCGCCGGACTCATTTGCGCGAGTTCTTTGAGTTTCGGGTCCTTGTCGAGCGATTCATCATACTCGTTTTTCCACCACGACACTTCCGGTGAGGGTGGATCGAAGCCGTTAATCCAAAGGTGAAACCGCTGCTGAATGCGGGCAGGCAACGCCGACTGCACGGGTTTTGCCATGGTGGGTAACAGCGGCACCTTTTCCTGGATATCTCGTGGCAACGCCCCAATAACCAGAATGGTGATCACTAGCATAAGTGAACCCACAAAGAGAAGTAGTTGGGGCCAACGGCGCACGGCAACCAGGTAGAGCGTTGTGTAAGCGCCGCTGAAGATTAGCATTTGACCGAAGTCCTTTAGAGCAAAAAACGGGACGAATGGAATGGCTGCCATCACCAGCAATGGTAAGACATCCCGGGCGCGTGGAATCCCCCAGTAGGTCTCGGCCAACTCTTTGTAGCGGGCCGTCAGTAGACCGGCGAAGCCAACCAGAAACGGGATCTTTGAAGGTTCCCAGGGTGTCATGTTTCCAAGCGCCTTCCCGCCACTTGAAGTTACTACCGCAATCGCCAGAGGCAACAATGTAAACAGAACTATGATGAAAGAGTTGCGCTGCAACCAGGAGAGGAACGCATCGTTCAGACAGAACGAGTACGCAATCGCGAAAGCGACGAAAGCCAGCAAAGGAATCCAGGTCGAGGTCGAGGTCAAAGCATTTCCCAGGGAGTAAGTCGACTCGCGTCGAGGCAGTTGCCTGAAATCAACTGGCTGGGCCGGAGTCGGAGGTAGACCCATTAACTGCTTTTTCGTCTGGTCATAGTTCTCCATGATGTAGCGCGAGCGGAGCGCCTCCATCTTTGCCTGTCGGGCCGCCGCTTTATTGCGTGCGTTGTATTCCGGATCGCTGAAGAGTCGATACTGTATGAGGGTGCCGACTGAAAAAAGCACGATCGCTGTGGTAAAGAGCGCCCAACTTCCGGCAAACTTCTTTACTCGCGACAACCAGATCACGAGTGCCAGCAGTGGAAGGAATGTAAAGAGATCCCGAACCGCGCTAATGACCGAGGTTTCATAGCCGCGTAACAAGCCCGCTCGATAGACCGCCAGGTACCCGACGATTTCAAGCACGACGATTCCGAGAATTACGAAAAGATGTGATGATGCCCGGTTCTTCAATTTAGTCAGTGCTTCGTGTCAGTAATCAGTTGCTATTGGGGACTGCGGGCTGTTCGCCTGGCCTGCCCTTGCTCCTGTTGGCCTTTGGGTTTTGTGGATTCAGCGGCGAAGTAGCCCAGTTCTTTAGCTTTTAACACCAGTGCTGCAGCTATCGGCGCGGCAGAACGCGAACCGTACCCGCCGCCTTCCACGACAACCGCGATAGCAAGCTGAGGGCGCTCAAGAGGAGCAATACATAGAAACCAGCCATCAACGCGCGGGTTGTCGACATTCATGATGGTTTCTTCGTACTCCCGAATGATGTTCCCGCGATTGTCCCTTTCAACGCGACGCCTTGTCTTGGGCTCCCCGGTCTTTGGATCGAAAACGGGAACGACCTTCTGGGCGGTCCCTGTCTTGCCGCCGGAACTGATTCCGGCTGCTTTGACCGGCGCAAAGACGCCGCGCGCCGTGCCACTCGCGCCGCCGGTTACCAGACCCATGATCTGACGCATCCTTTGCGCTGCTTGTGGCGACGTTACCTGCTTGAAAACTTCCGGCGGACGATCAAACTCAATCCGGGGCTTTATCAATTTCCCTTCGAGATTGGCGACTGCGGCCGCAGCAAGCGCCATCTGTAACGGGGTCATCTGACCCGAATAGCCCTGACCAAAACCAATGAGCGCCAGATCATAACGAGTAACGTTTTTGCCGGTTACGATCGTTGCTTCGCGTGGGGCCAGGGCGCGCTTAACTGGGTGACTACTTGCATTCCAGATCTCAGGTTGCTTGCGACCGCGCAGCGCTTCAGTCGGCGTATCGTAGGCGCCGATCCCGAGCAATTGTGCTGCCTGCTTCATTCGCTCGTGACCAAGTTTTACGCCTAACTGCGCGAAATACTGATTGCAGGAGACTTCAAAAGCGCGTTCAATACCGATTCGACCATGTACTGAACCACCATCGTCGAAGATTACATTCGCACCTGGTGCGGCGTAATATCCGCTGCCGCTACAAACGAACTCAGAATCCTGCATGCCGGCAATGTAAGCAGCAATCATCGTGAAAATCTTAAAGGTGGAACCTGGGATGTAATACGTTCCTAGCGCTCGGCTAACAAGCGGACGATCCCGCTGATTGGCGTCCAACTGTATCCAGGTCGTTTCGTTCTCGACTTCCTTTAGGCTGTACGAAGGCTCGCTGTAGAGCGCCAGCACCTCGCCTGTTTGAGGGTTGATTGCAACAACAGCGCCATGCTTTCCCTTTAATTGGTCGACGGCGGCTTGTTGGAGGTCCCGGTCAATGGTTAGACGCACATCACTACTTCCTTTGTGTTCGATGCTTTCGCCTCGCACCACCTGAAGCGCTTCCGGCAAGGCGCCACTCTCGAGTCCGAATAGCGCCCGCTCGAGACCAGGATCTCCCCGATCGGATCCAAAGATGTGGGCCATGGCCTTATCCATGGGATAGTGACGTGTGATATTGCCGTTCGAGTCGCGGCGATAGAGGGCCAGTGCCCGATCCAGTCTGCCGCTACGGTCCAGTATCCAGCCGCGCAAGCTGGATTCGGCCAAACGCCGGTTGCGAAGATCCTTGTAGCTTAGCTGTTGGAATTTTGGATTACTTTCAGCGGCGTACTGAGCCCAGTAGACATGAAAGCCAAACAGTCCAAGGGCGAGCAGTACAAAGAGTACTCGCAACGCGCGCAGGCCTCGATTAGTTGAAGTCAGGCCGAGCCGTCTTTTTACCGCAGTGGGAAGGTCTTCGGTAAGCGTTGCCAAAGGCCCCGGGCCTTTCTGACGGTTCCGGAACAGTGAAATCAGTAAGAGCAGAACGATGAGCGCCAGTCCGCTCACATAAATCAGGGTGAATAAGGCGGGCATCCTTTCGGGAACATGCGCAGCGACTGGAGTAGCGGTTGGCGACTGTAGAAGAAAGAGTAACATTTAGTAGTTGAACCTCCTGCGAGATCCGGTTCTCATTTAGCGGGGAGATTCTGAGGGAAAGAGCTTTACTCCTTCTTTCGAAAACGAACTTCGACTTCACCAAAGCCCACTACGTCGCCGCCCTCAATATGCCGCGCCTCTCCATACGAGATTCGGCGCCCGTTGATGAACGTTCCATTTGTGGACCCCGTATCGGCGACGAGAAGCGTGCCTTCAAGATTCATCACCAGGGCCGCGTGGATCTTCGAGACACTTGAATCATTGAGAGGTAAGTCATTGTCTGCGGCACGACCGACATTCAGGCGTCTGCCTCCCGGCCGGAACAGCAGGGTGACGTCGCGCGTCCCTTCGCGCAAAGTGACGCGCGCTACCATCGGGGTTTCAGATATCTTATCGCCTTTGGGGGCAATGCCGTTCCTGGCTGCGCGCCTTGCTTCATCCTCTTTGCGCAGTTCGTCTTCAAACTCGCCAAACGTGGGGTCAACAGAGATACCGGTGGTAAAAATATCCACCTCCGTCTCGATGTGGATCGGGGCCAGCGTGTTGTACCGATGGTCGTTTATATGGTCAATGGCAGCAGCAAGAACTTCGTGCTCGAGTTCCTTGACGATCTCGGCGGGCGTTTCGGAATGCGTTCCCCACTCGAGCTTCATCTCGAGATGGTGGGGAGCAATCCGTCCTCTAGCGTCATCCTCACGAACCCTTTCGTCGATGGAGTGTTTCATCCGTTCAATCAGTTTTGCCGTGGTGAGGCCGCTGCGAGGATCGATTGTGCGCCCGAACTTTCGATCTACAACATCGCCAACGCCTTCAAGGACGCGACGAAAGAGGCGTTCAGTCAGAGCCTCATCTCTCTTCTTCTGTGGTGGCTTCTGTTCCTCAGTCATGAAAAACAATACGAAAATTAGTTCGAGTTCGTTCTGGAGTCAGGCAGCACCCTCGTTCCAGACTAACCGCTTGTTGGGGTTCGCAAACATAATTGTACAATACAGGGTCGTAATTCAATGCCTCTGCCGTTTGACAAGCGACCGCCTGACGGGGCGATAATTCGTTGAACTTATCTTTAATCAGGCCACCTCGATGCTTCATAAACTCTATTTTCCCCCCGCACCCCTTGCGAGGTTTGTCGAAAATATCTGGTATTACGAAGGCTATGATCCGACGCATACCCGGGAGAAGATTCTGCCGGACGGGGCGATCGAGTTGATCATTGATCTGGAGGACAGGCCACAAAGGATATACGAAGATGAAGGTAGCCTCCACTTCCGGCCTTGTAAGAAGGCCTGGATCTCGGGGGAGCGGACAAAATATATCGTTATTGGCGTTCAGGGCGGATCAATGATCGGCGTCAG
This sequence comes from Pyrinomonadaceae bacterium, assembly GCA_035512935.1. Classification (GTDB taxonomy): domain Bacteria; phylum Acidobacteriota; class Blastocatellia; order Pyrinomonadales; family Pyrinomonadaceae; genus PSRF01. The sequence continues at coordinate 56,775 of DATKDA010000071.1, forward strand.
ATTTCGACCCGGAGGGGCCTATCCTTTCTTTCGGTTTCCCATTTCAGAATTGAGCGACTCAGTGATTGAGCTCGATCTGATCTGGGGCAACTTCGTTAAAGAGCTCCGCGACCAACTCTTGGAAATTCGATCGCCTGAAGCAAAACTGCGGCGCTTTGAGGCTCTACTGTTGCAACGAGTACAACGTCCACTCGAGCCAAACGGCCTTATTAGTTATGCCGTGCAGCAATTACAACAATCACCTCAGTTCATAGCTATTCGCGACCTGGCCGGCTCAATAGGGATCACGCAGAAGCATCTAATTTCCCAGTTTGAAAAGATTGTGGGGTTGCGGCCTAAAGTTTTTGCGCGGGTGTGTAAGTTCCAGAAGGTGCTGAATCTGATTGAGGAGCAAAGCCGGATCGAATGGGCGGCCGTTGCTTACGAATGTGGTTATTACGATCAAGCCCACTTCATCAAGGAGTTCCACAGCTTCTCTGGAGTGAATCCCTCGAGCTACCTTACGCAGCGTGGTGAGTACCTAAACTTTGTCCCACTCCCCGAACCAATTCGCCAGAGCGATCAGTGAAATCGCCGACAGGTTAATTTTTTACAATACAACGCGAGCCACTCTATCGAGAATGCCGCTAACATTCTTGAAAAAGGAGTCCCGGCAATGGATCTTTCAACTATCAACTATCTTGCTGTGATCGTAGCGGCACTTTCAACTTTCCTTATCGGTGGTTTGTGGTACTCACCATTGCTTTTCGGTAAGGCCTGGATGCGGGCGAACAACTTCTCGGAACAGGAGGTCGAAAAGTTCAGCAAGGCGCGCATGTTTGGCTGGTCCTTTGTCTTTTCACTGGTAATGGCGTTCAACCTCGCAATGTTTCTCGCCGGTCCGGACACCAATGTCACATGGGGCATGGCCGCCGGAGCACTCTCAGGTTTCGGATGGGTGGCAATGGCAATCGGTATCATCTCCGTATTCGAGAATCGCTCCTGGTCCTATATTGCAATCAACGGTGGTTACATGACCGTTGCATTCATCGTCATGGGGGCCATCCTCGGCGCGTGGCGTTGAGACGTCCAAGAATCTTCTCGCTGGCTGTCCGTCTGTTTTGGGAACCGAGAGGCTAACGCCTCTGCCGGCTTTGCAGTAGCCTCATCCTTAAGTTATCTTCACCAGCAAAAAAGGGAGGCGGTCAAAATGAAGAGAATCTCTCTGGCATCTACTCTTGGGCTTGTTGTTCTTCTTACAACCTTCGCCTATGCATCAGCCCAGGCAGTCCGGACTCCCCGGGCCAGTCAAAAGGCTAGCGTCACACAGACAGTTGGGGTCACCGATTTAACTGTTACCTACAGCCGGCCGGGAGTGAAGGGAAGGGTCATCTGGGGCGACCCGCCCACCACAGCGACGGGCACAGCAACCCTGGACAACGCGTCGCAGCGTCCAAAGGATGCCGTTCTGGTCCCCTACGGGCATGTCTGGCGCGCCGGTGCAAATGAGGCCACGCAGTTCATTGTCACCGATGACGTAATTGTAAATGGCCAACCTTTAAAGGCTGGAACTTACAGTTTACACATGATCCCGGGTCGTGATGAATGGACCATAATCTTCAACAGCGACGCGGGTCAGTGGGGCAGCTTCAGCTACGACGAGGCGAAGGATGTCTTGCGGATCAAAGCTAAACCCCAGACCGTGTCGGAGAACCAGGAATGGCTGCTCTTCAGTATTGATCCTGTCACTGAAAACTCTGCCCAGGTAAGCCTGCAGTGGGAAAAGTTGCGCGTGCCGTTTACTGTCGAGATTAAGGATGTAAACGCTTTGACCATCGCCAAGGCCCGAGCCGCCGTTGCAGCCGCCAAGCCGGACGATTGGCGTGTGCCCCTTCAGGCTGCGAATTTCGCTTTCCAGAACGGTACTCCTCAGGACCGCGAGGATGCAATGCGATGGGTTGAACAATCGATCAAAGCACAAGAAACTTTCCAGAACATGGGCGCCAAAGCTCGAATGCTGGCCGCGCAAGGAAAGACGCAGGAGGCGATTGCGGCCGGTGAGCGCGCCCTTGAGCTCGGCAAAGCGGCAAAGGCCAATACCGCCGATTTAGAGAAACGTTTGGCTGAATGGAAAGGGAAGAAGTAACAGTTTAAAGAATCTACGGACTGGCGAGAGCAAAACGCCCGGAGCGCGCCAGCCCGAGGTCTATGAGAAACGCCAGACCTTTGACCCAGAACGCGCCTTAACCTCGGAGGGGTGAGATGCCTATAGCTCAAGCCCGGACCGAACTCCTCGTACACGCTGTTAGCATGGTCCAAAAACGCTGCCTGGTACTTCTCTTTGCGCTCTTAACGCTCCTCCTCGCCTCTCTTACCTCGGCGCATGCTCAGGAGGAAATCTTCATTCGCTTCAATCAGGTTGGTTATCGGCCCACCGCCCCGAAGATTGCCATCGCATTTTCTCGCAAGCAGTTGCCGGAAACTTTCAGCATTATCGACATCAGCACGAAGGAGACTGCTTTTACCGCGCTCCTGAAACCGATTCCTGGCAGCTGGGGAGAATTTGATTACCATGGTGAGATCGACTTCTCTGGCTTGAATAGACCCGGTCGATTCGTCATCCAAGCAGGAACGGTCCATTCAGCACCATTCGAGATCAATTTAAGCGCACTCTCATTACTCCCGGATCAGATGCTGGAGTTTATGCGGCAGCAGCGTTGCGGATACAACCCCTGGCTCGATGCAGTCTGCCACTCTTTTGACGGCCGGACCGCCTATGGACCACTCCCGGCGGGCAGTTATCTGAACGCTACTGGTGGTTGGCACGATGCCGGCGACCTGCTGAAGTATCTGCTAACTTCAAGCAATGCGACGGCCCAAATGCTCCTTGCCTATCAGTTGATTAGCTCGGGAAATCGCAAAGCGATCTTTCCTGACAGATTCAATGAGTTGGGCCAGCCGGGCGCCAAGGGGATTCCCGATATTCTCGACGAAGCCCGCTGGGCGCTCGAATGGATGCTGAAACTACATCCCGCGCCGGACCAGCTCTACCATCAGGTCGCAGACGATCGCGACCATCAGGGCTGGCGGCTTCCCCAAAACGAGATTGTTGATTATGGCTGGGGGCCGGGAAGCTACAGAGTGGTCTATTTCGCCGATGGAAAGCCGCAGGGTTTGCAGAAATATCAGAGCAGTTCTACCGGCGTAGCAAATCTTGCGGGACGCTATGCGGCGGCCATGGCCCTCGGTTATCAGATCTGGAAGGACGATCCCAGGTTTCGCGATTATGCACAGAAGCTTCTGAAAGCAGGCAGGGAGGTCTACGAGTTAGGTAAGGCAAAGGAAGGCGTGCAACAAGGGAACTCCTATGGAGCTCCATATCGCTATGAAGAGACAACCTGGACGGACGATATGGAGTGGGGCGCTGCCGAACTGTTTCGCGCCACTCGGGAAAAGAAATATCTCACCGACGCAAGACGCTATGCTCCGTTGGCGGGTGCGGAATCGTGGATGGGGAAGGAGCAGGCGGGCCACTATCAGTTCTATCCTTTCATGAATGTGGGCCACTTTCGGCTACACGATCTCGTTGATAAGAACTTGAAGAAGCTGCTTGCGGGTTACTATCGGGAAAGCATGGACCTGACAGTTAAGGCGAGCGAAGGGAATCCATACCGGCTCGGTGTTCCGTTTATCTGGTGCTCCAATAATCTCGTTGTTGCTCTTGCGACGCAGGTGTTGCTTTATGAGCGCATGACCGGAGACCGAAGTTACCAAGAGCTTGCCGCGAAGCAGATTGACTGGCTGTTGGGCCGCAACCCCTGGGGATTTTCGATGTTTACGCAGATTCCAGCAGATGGAGTCTATCCGCGTGATGTGCATTTGATGCCCAACTCGATTCTAAAACGTGAAGTGCGTGGTGGGTTGGTCGATGGTCCAGTATATAGGCGAATCTTCGCTTCGCTGCGTGGTGTCAGCATCACTGAACCTGACCCTCTGGCAGCCTTTCAAGATGAACGTGCTGTCTATCACGACGACATTAAGGATTACTCGACAAACGAACCAACAATGGATGGCACAGCTTCGGCTATTCTTCTGTTTGCCTTGCAGTGAAAGCAAACTCAGCAAAGTTTTAACCACGAATTGATCACAACGGCGAGCTTACTGCGTCGCGCTGTTCCCTTTGCCGAGCGGCCTCGTAAAGCACAATCGCGGCTGCCACTCCTACATTTAAACTCTCTACACTCCCCTGCATGGGAATCCTGACCGCTTCATCGGCGCCTTCGATCTCTTCCTCGGTGAGACCTGTTGCCTCCGGGCCGACAATCAGCGCCCGTGGATCTCTCCAATCAATCTCGGTGTATAGACAGTTGGCCTGGGCATCGGCCCCAACGGTTCTAATCTCATGCTTCCCGCACCACGACAGGACATCTTCATACGCGACCTCTGTCCAGATCGGTAAACGAAATGCCGAGCCCATCGCCCCACGCAGAGATTTTGGTGAGAAGGGATCGCTCGTGTGGTGAGTTGTGATCGCTCCCGTGGCGCCGGCGGCCTCCGCGGTGCGCAGGATTGCTCCTACATTCACTGGATTATTTATTCCGTGCAGGATCACGATCAAAGGCTGCTGGGCCTTGGTCTCTTCCAATCTCGCACGTCCTGAAGTTGGCCTTTTAGCCAGTGCGACGATCCCTTGTGGAGTTTTGGTATAAGAGATTGTCTCGAGAAGTTTCTCGCTAACAGAGGCAAGGCGGTTACAAACGCCACCCAATTCGGCTATCACCGCTGCCGCTCGCTCTTTCTTCTCAATCTCTTCAGAAAAGATTACGGAATCAATTTCCAACCCGGAGCGGAGTGCTTCTTCACACAACCGCAGTCCCTCGATATAGATCAGACCCTCGAGTTTGCCATCGCGGACGGCGCGCACCCGGCGGAGCAGGGAATTGTCTCGACTGGTGATGTTAAGTATCACTCACTTCCTTCCTGCTGAAGTCTATCTCTACCCAGATGGGCCAATGGTCGGAGACATTTAAGGGCCGCACGACTCCCCAGCGCGTTACAGTCAACCCTCGAACAAACACCCAGTCGGCATGCAGTCGCAGCCCTGCTCCACGCCACGTCGAGGTGCCGGTTGAAAAGGGGGTTGTATAGCCTCGCGATTCGAGCAGCCCCCGTGTCTCGACACACTTGCGGCCTGAGAGGGTGTTGAAGTCACCAAGCATAACGGCTGGCAGTGAAGAGTTCTCTGCTTCGTCCAGCATGACCTGGAGCTGTTCGATCTGTCCGTTGGCGGAAGAATGCGGATCGATGTGCGCGTTAAAGATCTGTAGCGCCCGTTCACCGGCGCGCACAGTGGCGCTGATCGATAGCCGCGGACGCCAGGGGCAATCTTTCCAGGGAAGGTCGATGCGTCTTACGTCCTCCAGCGGAAGATGACTTAACAAGGCCACACCGGTGTCGCCCTGATCGTAGAGCCCAATCTGTTCCTCGAAGTCGAGCCACCATTGTCGCGGTTGGGGTTTGATACCGCGCGGAATCCCGGCGGCTGCGTGCACCCACGACATGTTGAGTTCCTCAGCCAGAGCTTGGGCAACATGATGGCCACCGGCGCGGGCAGTGCCTTTATCGGCCTCCTGGAGCGCCAGAATGTCGACCGGCGGTAATTTTGTGGCCTCAAGAAATGTCCGGGCCGCAGCGCGAATGTTAGCCGCAACTTGTCCTGATCGATTTCTGGATTTGAAAAGACCAGCCTTGCGGAGCAAACCCGTCGAGATCAGGTAGCGGCCAACGGCATACCGAATGTTGTAAGAAGCGATCACCAGCTTCGTGTCGGCCTCAGTTTTGCGGCGCGCCGGGACATTACCAAACTCGAGCGGCGCTGGCTCAGGCAGTGAGTGGGCAGACTGTTCTAAGAGGGCCATCCCCAGTATATTAAGTGATATGAATCGAACTGTAATAGCAGCCGTTGACGATATGATGTTTGCTTCTAAGATCCGCGCCGCGGCTGAACATTTGGACGTGAATGTCCGTTTCGTTCGGAATATTCAAGCAGCGCTAACTGCGGCAAAGGAAAGTGCGCCGGATCTGTTCATTGTGGATCTTCAATCGCAGAGGCTGGATCCTTTTGAATTCGCCCGGGAATTGCGAGCGATGAAGGAGCTACAGGCAATTCCAATGCTTGGTTTCTTTTCACATGTAATGACTGAGATTCGCGAACGCGCGGTCGAGGCAGGCTACAATCAGGTAATTCCGCGCTCGGTGTTTTCAAGCAAGCTACCTGAGATCCTCGCCGGGTGAGCGCTCAATGCTGGTGTAACAGTCGACCAAGCTCCGTCGGGACCACAAAGAAAAAGGGAGGCATTTGCCTCCCTTTCTCCAAAACAATAAAAACCGTTTCCGTCATGCTCGCTTCGCGGAAGCAGTCGGTTGCTGGCCCGCCAGCAGACTCCTCAGCATCCAGGCAGTCTTCTCGTGAAACTCCATCCGCTCAGTCAGAAGGTCAGCCGTCGGCGCATCCTTCGCATTCTCAGCCGTCTCAATTATTGATCGCGCAGTTCGATTGGCGATCTCATGTCCTTCAACCAGCAGTCGAATCATCTCTTCTGCGGGCGGTACGTCGTCGTCTTCCTTAATCGACGTCAACTTTGTGAAAGCTTTATGAGTAGCTGGCGCTACGAAGCCAAGGCTGCGGATCCGTTCGGCGATCGCATCGTTAGCAACCCATAAGGCGTTGTACTGCTCCTCGAACATCAGGTGCAACGTTCGAAACATTGGGCCAGTGACGTTCCAATGAAAATTGTGTGTCTTTAGATAAAGAGTGAAGGTGTCGGCTAAAAGCTTCGACAGTCCTTCTGCTATCTCCACTCGTTCATTCTCGCCAATGCCAAGATTCATAGGCATTGCTTTTGTTTCTGCTCCTGAATTTACTTCCATCATTTCCTCCCTTGTCCTTCAACTTACGGGCGCCGGTGTAATCACCTCATGGATCGCCCGCACCTCTCTAACAAGTTCTTCATACTGTTCCACGGTAAGCGCCTGGGCGCCATCTGATAAAGCGTGTTCAGGCTGATCGTGGACTTCAATGATTAAGCCATCAGCGCCAACAGCAACTCCCGCTCGAGCCAGCGGAGTAACCATAAAATTCTTTCCGGTTCCGTGCGATGGGTCGACGATAACCGGCAGGTGTGATATTCGCCGCACCGCCGGTACCGCGGCAAGATCCATCGTGTTGCGCGTATGCTGCGCAAAAGTCCTGATGCCGCGCTCGCAGAGGATGACCTGATAGTTGCCTTCCGACATCACGTACTCGGCCGCAAGCAACCATTCGTCCAGAGTCGCTGACAGACCACGTTTTAAGAGTACCGGCAATCTGGCCTTTCCAGCCCGCCGAAGCAAGGAAAAGTTCTGCATGCTACGCGCGCCTATTTGAATGACGTCGCCGTAGCGCTCGACCAGATCAACTCCGTTCTCGTCCAATGCTTCCGTGACAATCTTAAGGCCATAAACATCACGGATCTCTGCCAGTATTCTCAAACCTTCCTCACCTAATCCCTGAAAAGCGTAGGGTGACGTTCGTGGTTTAAACGCTCCGCCCCGAAAGAATCGGGCGCCACTCCGCCGCACAGATTCAGCGACGGCAAAGGTCTGTGCGCGACTCTCGACGGCGCAAGGGCCCGCGATTATAGCCAGCTCATCGCCCCCGATTGTTGCATCACCAACGCGAACTACCGTTTTGTCCGGCCGGAGATCAAGCGTGATTAGCTTATAAGGCTTGCTGACCCTGATTGCTTCAGCCACGCCCGGGAGCGTCTCGAAATGAGAGGGATCAATCGGCCCCTGATTGCCGGTGATCCCGATGGCGGTGCGAGTGGCGCCGGGCATCGGGTGCGCCTTATAACCCAATTGTTCGATAACGCTCAGTACGTCGTCGATTTGCGCCTCAGTGGCGCCGGCCTTCATCACGATCAGCATGGTCTCTTATACTCTCACGTTTCGTTAAATGTACAGCCTGCCACTACATTCTCTCCGGTACAGCAATGCCGAGAACTTCCAAAGCCCTTGTCAATTTACGCCGGGTGATGTCCGCGGCCGCGATCAGCACTGCGCGCCTGGTTTCATCCTCCTCAGCAATAATCCGATGCCGGTGGTAAAAAAGGTTGAAAGCGCGCGCCAGAGTGAATGCATACTTTGCCAGATTGGCAGGTTCTGCGGACAGCGAACATTGGGCCACCACGTCATCCAGTCTCTGGGCCAGCATAATTAGCGACCAAATCTCGGTGCCCGCTTCGCCCTCGAGTGATGTAGCCAGAGTTCCGCGACGAAGCTCGTCTTGGACGGACGCTTTAATCAGATGCTGGGCAGCCTCCCGCGAACTCTCATCAAGTTTTCGAAAGATTGAATTTGCCCGCACCGCCGCATACTGGCAATAGGGGCCAGTCTCACCTTCAAACGAAAGAGCTTCCTGAAAGTCAAAAGCGATCACCGAGTTCCGTGTGAACTTCAACAAGAAATACCTGAGGGCGCCTACCGCAATCTCGTGGGCGGTTACCCTTTTCTCCTCAGATGACAGATCCGGGTGTCTCGTCTCGACCTCGCGAAGCGCGTCAGCCTCGAGTCGGTCTATCAGATCGTCGGCTTTCACGCCAAGACCTCTGCGACCGCTCATCTCGATAAAGGACTTGGCACGATCCTGCTCGGTCAACTGTATCCCAAGCTCTTCACATGCTGCGGGCGAAAGCGCCACCATCTCGTAGCCAAAATGGACGCTTGCATCTCTGCCTGCCTCGGGTACGAGGGCCGCGACGCCTCGTGCAACGATCTCCTGTGGATAGGCCTGCCGGGAGTCGATCACGTTATAAACAGTTACGCCGTGTCCAAACCTGGGCGGTTCATCTCCGGCTACCGCCGGATCTGTGGTTGTGATCCAGGTGGTCTGCCCGTCTGCATATAAACGAAAGGGTTTGTAGAAAAAATCCAGCCCGAGGTGGCCCAGTTTCCACAGTTGGTAGGCGATGTCTTTGCCCGTATAGGTCACAGTCCCATTCGATCGGACGATAATCTTATCTGCCTCATGTTCGTCAGTGCCGGTGTGTGACTCAAACGGCATTACCCAGCAGCCTTTGTTGCGCCCTTCAGATTCGAAACGAATGACGCCGGCAGCTTTCATCAGTTCGAATGCGCGTTCCCAGAAATGCAGATGCAGGATCTCAGACTCGCGAGCCAACAGGTCGTAACGAATATCCAGTCGCTCCATCGTGTCGAGGATGCGTTCGACATTTCGGGTCGCCACGTAGTCGGCAAGCTCTGCCGTCGGGTTGTTTCCTTCTTCGATAGCGTGCAGCAGCGCATTCCGCAACTTCAATTTTTCGGGGTTTAGCTCACCGGCCGGATGCGAGTCGCGATAGAAGAGACCCACCTTTGTATAGAGATCCCAGCAGTAATAATCGAAGGGGCGGTCGGGAGGCAGGGATTTGTCTAAATTCTTGATCTCTTCCAGGTTCAGGCGCTCGATGTGCATAAACCCAACGACGACGTCAGCTACCTGGACTCCTGTGTTGTCGATATAGTTCTGGACCTCGACGAGATTCCCGGCAGCCTGGAGGATACGGACGAAGGTGTCCCCTAGCACGGCGTTCCGTACGTGACCGATGTGGGCGGCTTTGTTGGGGTTGATGCTCGTGTGCTCGACCATCTTTTTCGCGGCCGTTTCTCGGGGGGCTGCCGCACCTTCGCTTGCCTCCTCTGCAAATAGGGCGAGCAGTCTGGGCCGATCGAAGAACACGTTCAGGTAGCCTGCGCCTGCGACCTCGACCCGGGCGATTTCAGCAGTTGCCTCGAGCTTGGTCTTAAGTTGCTCGGCGATGTTGCGCGGCGCGACCTTGACGCCTGTGCCGAGTTTTATCAGCTTCGCCAGTTCGAATGAGACGGGGAACGCGAGGTCTCCAAGTTCCGCCCGCGGTGGGGTTTCGGCGTTTACTTGTTCTAGTTCAATGCCAAAAAGATCGAGCGCGGCTGCCTGGACCTGCTGTTTCAGTTGAGATTGAAGGTCAGTGAGTGTCACACCCGCGCTCCTCATTTAATAGAAAAGCGCAGAGTATAGCCGATCCAGAAGGACACCCGAAATGACCATGAACCTGATAATCTGGTACCATCCACTTTTTTAGAAATGCAGATGGTTAGCACCCCAGTGATCCCCGACAAACTTCGCCGTCGGTTTGCGGAAGCCAAGGCTATGCTCGTCCTGACAGGAGCAGGCATTTCAGCCGAGTCCGGCGTCCCTACTTTCCGTGGGGGTGGAAACAGTCTGGTCTGGAAAGGAATGCCATTCGACGTGATTTCATCTGCGCAAATGGTTGAACGAGATCTTCCGGCCGTCTGGGAGTGGTTTGACTACCGCCGCAATCTGCTGACCTCACTTAAACCCAATGCCGGGCATCGGGCGTTGGCCGATTGGCAGGATCGCTTTGAAGAGTTTTCACTTGTTACCCAGAACATTGACGGACTTCACCAATTGGCTGGTTCCACGAGAGTCACTGAGCTTCACGGGAGCATATGGCGCGCCCGCTGCACAAACTGCCAGGCACGTCATGAGGTTCCGCGAGATGGAGCACGCCCTGAGGCCTGTCTCGAATGCGGCAGCCCGCTGCGCCCTGACGTGGTGCTCTTTGGCGAGATGCTGCCGCCGGGGGCTTTTGAACTTGCAGCGGAACAAGCCTCCCGGTGTGACCTGTGTTTTGTTATAGGCACCTCGGCAATCGTCTACCCTGCGGCGAGCCTTCCGGACATTGCCCGTGCAGCCGGTGCGTATGTATGCGAAGTGAATCCTGAAATGACACCGCTATCTGCTCAGTGTGATGAAGTATTGACGGGACAAGCCGGCGCCATCTTGCCAATGTTGACCTGAGCCCCGAAGATCCTTTCCACTTATGAGAACCCTTTACTTCGATTGTTTTGCCGGCGCCAGCGGGGACATGATTCTGGGAGCCCTGGTGGGCGCTGGAGTAGAGCAACGTCTGCTGATGGACCAGCTAGCATTGCTCGGTGTCGAAGGTTACGAGATCGAGTTTGCAATCGTGGATCGTTCCGGCATTAGCGCCACTCATGCCCGCGTGAAGACCAGAACTGAACGTGCTCACAGACACCTGAAAGACATTCTGAAGATTATCAACGACTCTCGCTTGGACCAGCAGATAAAAGACCGGGCAACCAACGTTTTTGCCCTCCTCGCACAAGCAGAAGCCAAAGTGCACAACCAGCCGGTCGAGAAAGTTCACTTTCATGAAGTCGGAGCGTTAGATGCAATCATCGACGTGGTTGGAGCCACTATCGCTTTTGAGATGTTAGGCATCGAACGCTTTCTCTCGTCTCCGATTCATGTAGGCAGCGGTTTTGTGGAGATGGAGCATGGCCGCTTTCCAGTACCACCTCCTGCGGTCGCCGAACTGTTGGCGAACGCTCCGATCTACGCAACAGATATCAAGGGGGAATTGGTGACTCCGACTGGCGCGGCAATCATCGCTAGCATGTGCACAGAATATGGTCCGATCCCGAAGCTGAAGCTGGAGCGAACGGGTTACGGAGCAGGAACTCGAAAGTATGAAAAGTTCCCGAACGTATTACGGGTGTTCATTGGTGAGGATGAGTCCAACGCAACGGAAGAGCCCTTGGTAATGCTCGATACGAATATCGATGATATGTCCCCGGAGGTATTCGGTCATGTGATGGATCGCGCGCTGGAGTCTGGTGCTCTAGACTGTTACTTCACGCCAGTACAGATGAAGAAGAATCGACCGGGGGTTCTGCTTTCCGTTCTCTGCCGGCCGAGTGATCGAGAGAAGATGATGACGATGCTATTTACCGAGACAACAACCCTAGGTGTTCGCTGTTATGAAGTGAGCCGGCGGGCCCTTGAGCGCGAGTCGGTTCAGGTTGACACTCCGTACGGGCCGATCGATGTTAAAGTAGCGCGATTAAATCGGCAGATTATCAAGGCAATGCCCGAGTATGAACAGTGCCGGCAGGCTGCGCGCGAGGCTGATGTGCCATTGCGAGTCGTGGAGGAGGCGGCCCGTTTGGCGTTCACGCAGTCAGGCAATTAGTTTTTCGGCAGAAAGGTATCTATGGTAGTTAAGTTTTCTGACACTGAAACGAATTCTGAACAGAACGGTTCAACAGCAGATCTTGAGTTGATTGCGCGTGGCGTGCGCATGATTCTCGAAGGCATTGGAGAAGACCCGAATCGACCGGGACTTCAGGATACGCCCCAGCGGGTCGCGGAGATGTTTGCCGAGTTAACCGCCGGAATGCACCAGAACCCGCAGGCGCACGTGGTGCCCCTGCTGGGAGATAAGCACGACGAGATGGTAATAGTTAAAGACATCGACATTTCCTCGATGTGCGAGCATCACCTGGCGCCATTTGTTGGGAAATGCCATATCGCCTATATCCCCCGCGAAGGAAGGATTCTTGGCTTGTCGAAACTCGCCCGCATTGCCGAGACGTTTTCACGGCGACTACAACTACAGGAGCGCCTGACTACTGAGATTGCGACGACACTTTACGAGGGCTTAAAACCACTTGGAGTAATGGTTGTGGTCGAGGCTGAACATACGTGCATGACGCTTCGCGGGGTGCGAAAAGCTAATGCGAAGACAATAACGTCGGCCGTCCTGGGAGGTTTTCGCAAAGATCCAAGGACTCGTTCGGAAGCGATGGCATTGATTACAGGGAAAGGATAAAACTTTGTCCTTCGGTCTTTGGTCTTGGGCCTTTGGTCTTTGATTTTTCTTTCGGGACTAGTCGCTAAACAGGTGTTGAAGTTCCATAGCCTCAAAGCCAAGCTCAAAGATCAAAGACCAAAGCCGAAGGCTAAAGGCCCAAAGACCATATCCCACTTTATGAAAACCTTTTACGTCACTACGCCGATCTATTACGCCAATAGTCTGCCCCACCTCGGCCACCTTTATACGATGATTGTGGTCGACACTCTTCACCGCCACAAAGAACAACGTGGCTTTGAAACCTATTTCCTTACAGGCACCGATGAGCACGGCATTAATGTCGAGCGTGCCGCCGCCCGCGCCGGACGCACCCCCGCCGAACAGGCCGATTATGTGGTTGATTACTACAAGAGAATGACTTCTCAGTTTGGCCTGGACACAGCCCACGGTGGTTACGACATCTTTATGCGCACCACGGCGCCGTTTCATGCCCAGGGGGTAAGCACGTTCTGGCGCAACGTTGTGGCCTCAAAGACTCCGAAAGGTCGGGAGCCAATCTATAAAGGACACTACGAAGGTTGGTTTTGTGCTCCGTGCGCCGCATACAAGACTGAGGATGAGTACATCAAGCCGGAAAAGGCAGATCAACCACCGCTTTGTCTGATTCATGAAGCGCCGCTGGACCGAGTCTCAGAGGAGAGCTATTTCTTTCGACTATCCGACTATGCTGAAGCGCTGCTCGAGCTGTACGAATCCGACCCCAACTTTATAAGACCTGAATCGCGACGCAACGAGGTCATCAGTTTCGTGCGTGGGGGCCTTCAGGATCTCTCCATCAGTCGCTTGCGAAGTTCGGTAAGCTGGGGCATACCGGTTCCTGATGACCCGAACCATACGATTTATGTTTGGTTCGATGCGCTCATCAACTACATCACCGCAATCGGTTACGGAAACGAAGAGAGAGATCGCGTGGTCGGCTTCGAGAAGTTTTGGCCGGCTGTCCACTTCGTCGGCAAAGACATTTTGCGTTTTCATGCTGTTTACTGGCCTGCCTTCCTGATGGCCGCAGGTGTGGAACTACCGCGCGCTGTCGTCGCTCACGGCATGTGGGTGGACCAAATCGGACGAAAGATGTCCAAAACTCTTGGCAACGCTGTCGAACTCGACGTCCTCCATAAATACTTTTCGATCGATGCCATTCGTTACTTCTGCCTCAGGGAGATGGTCTTTGGTCAGGACGGGCGTTTTGGTTATGAAGCTCTGATTGATCGGACAAATAGCGATCTGGCAAGCGGCCTGGGCAATCTATCCAGCCGCACGCTTACGATGATTGGCCGCTATTGCGACGGTCGTGTTCCTTCAGGCCGGATCTCTGAAGAGAAGCTTCTGTTGGCAAAACGTACCGGGGTTGATACAGACGAGACGACAATCGCAGGCTTCATCGAACATGCTCGAGATCAATTTCTACTCAACTTTGAAAACCTTGCATTCAGCCGGGGCCTCGAAGCCGCTTGGTCCATTGTTGCTCGGGTTGACAAGATGATTACCGAGGCCAAGCCCTGGGACCTGGCAAAGGACGAAAGTCAGCAACAGACACTGAATGCGGTTCTTTATCGGGCGGCTGAATCACTGCGCTGGCTCTGCGTACTTCTTTATCCAGTAATGCCGACGGCTTCCGAGCCTATTTACAGACAGCTTGGTTGCGTGGGCCCGCTTGCCAATCAAGATCCGGCCGAACTCAAGTGGGGCACTCTTAAAGAAGGCACCCAAATTGGTGAAGTAAAGCCGCTCTTTCCAAGGATCGACAAAGCAAAGACTCTCGCGGAAATAAGGCAGTCGACTGAGCCTTCCGGGGCTCATGCAACTGAAGCAGATGCGGTAGAAAATGTAGCGTCGCAAAGTACGACAAAACCGGAGGCGCCACCAATGCAGGGTGCGACCGAGGCCGATGCGGTCGAGGGAGTCTCGAATCTGATTGAGATTGACGACTTTGCGCGCGTGGACCTCAGGGTCGGTGAGGTGTTGAAAGCGGAGCGCGTGCCAAAAGCGGACAAGCTATTGCTTCTTAGCGTCGATATCGGGGAAGAGAGACCGCGGCAGATCCTGGCCGGCATCGCCCAGTACTACGAACCTGAGAAACTGATTGGCCGCAAGGTGGTAATTGTTGCGAATCTGAAGCCGCGGAAGCTTCGCGGTTATGAGTCTCAGGGCATGGTAGTCGCTGCTTCGATCGGTGATGAAGGCCGGCCGGTAATTGCGACGTTCACCGAGGATGTCCCAAACGGCGCGCGGCTCAAGTGAGCGGTTTAGCACCAAGTTCGTAAGGATGATCCCCTGCGACCTGACGTGCCACCAGTAAGCGTTCCTTTTGGCCCACACCAGCAGCAGGGAGGCCTGCCTGAAAATCAGACCGATTCACCCAAGCGGGGTGAGATGTTTTTAGTACAAGGCTCCTTCAGTCACTCACCCCTCTGTGGTGATGATTCTTGCCGGAATTTTGCTAAAAAACCAAGAAGTCTGCGGTCTTGTTACCTCGAGTCGCAGAGGCTATCCTGAGTAATTCGATTTGTTTGGACGGACTTCACATAAAGGAAATACCACTCGATGAAACGAATGACTTTCGCCGCCAGCTTCATGGCGCCTTTTTTAGCTGTCACTGTCGCGGTTGCTCAACAATCCGTAGCGCCTGATACGGCAACCAAGTTAGCAGAATATATGAACGCTCAGGTGCAGGTGAACCGGTTCTCTGGCTCCGTGCTCCTTGCTCGGGAAGGCAAGGTACTCTTCGCCAACGGTTATGGAATGGCTAATCTCGAGCACAAGATTCCCAATACGACAAGCACAAAATTCCGACTGGGCTCGATTACGAAGCAGTTTACAGCGGCGGTTATCCTTCAACTGCAAGAGAAGAAGCAGGTCAGCGTGGAGGACTCGGTTTGTAAATATGTTGACAAGTGTCCTGAGGCCTGGGCTCCCATAACCATTCATCACCTGCTAACGCATACTTCGGGCATTCCAAACTTTACCAGCTTCCCGGATTACCAGAAGACAATGATGCTTGCGTCGCCTCCGGAGAAGACTTTAGAGCGCTTTCGTGATAAATCTCTCGAGTTCACACCCGGTGAGCGCTTCAGCTACAGCAACTCCGGATACGTCCTGCTGGGGGTGATCATTGAGAAGGTGACTGGTCAACCCTACGACCGTTATCTTCGAGAAAACATCTTCAATCCGCTCGGAATGCATGACACTGGCTACGATTCGACCGCCACCGTTATACCAGTCCGCGCATCAGGTTACGAGCGGCGCGGTGAGGGTAACTATGCGAATGCCACCTTCCTGGACATGACCATCCCGCATGCCGCGGGGGCACTCTATTCGACCGTCGAAGATTTTGTGAAATGGGAACAGGCGCTCTGGACGGAGAAGATTCTGACAAGAACCTCGCTTGATGCAATGTTCAAACCTTTCCGGAGTACTTATGCCTACGGCTGGAATGTGCAGGATCGCGCTGGGCGCAAGGTCATCAGTCACGGCGGTGGCATTGACGGGTTTAACACCTCATTCATGCGCTATCCGGATGACAAACTGTTTGCCGTGGTCTTCAGCAATGTACAGGGGACTGCGGTGGGGCGGGTTGCTCAGGACTTAGCGGCTATCGCTCTCGGACTGCCTTATGAGTTACCCAGAGAGCGTGTAGAGATTAAGGTTGATTCAAAGATTCTGGACAGCTATGTGGGTCGCTACGAGTTTTCGCCTACGTTGTCAATAACGATTTCGCTTGAAGGTGAAGGATTGGTGGTCCAGCTGACCGGGCAATCAAAACTACAAATGTTTCCGGAGTCCGAGACGAAGTTCTTTTTGCGTGCCGTTGACGCGCAGATTAGCTTCGTTAAGGACGCGGATGGCCGCGTGACGGATCTCATCCTTCACCAGGGAGGTCGGGACCAGAAGGCAAAGAGACTCGAATAGCCGCTGCAATGTTTGTCGATTCACATGCGCACCTTGATGGTCCGGAGTTTGACGCAGACCGTGATGAAGCCATTCAACGAGCACGAGATGCAGGGGTAACTGCCATCCTGAATGTGGGCACAGGCGATCCGCACAGTGGCGCCCTCGAACGTTCGGTGGATTTAGCAGAGAGATATGACAGCATCCATACGGCTGTTGGAGTTCATCCGCACGATGCCCGCTTCTTCGATGACACCGCCGAAGCGAGGATTCTCAGCCTTACTAATAGTTCCCACGTGATCGCCTGGGGAGAGATCGGTCTCGACTTTCACTACGACAACTCACCGCGGGATATTCAACGGAAAGTTTTTCGCCGGCAGCTACAGTTAGCTCGACAGGCAAGGCTTCCGGTCATTGTCCATACACGCGAGGCCGAGGTCGAGACGCTTGAGATTCTGCGGGAGCAATGGTCCGCCGCAGATCTTCCAGGCATCATGCATTGTTTCAGCGGCAGTCTCAGTTTGGCCCAGGGCGCCCTCGCACTCGGTTTTTCAATCTCCTTTTCCGGTATCGTCACTTTCAAGAAGGCAGATGAGCTGCGAAACGTAGCGCGGAATGTTCCCCTGGAGAGGCTTCTGGTCGAAACTGACTGTCCCTATTTGGCCCCGGTTCCTCATCGGGGTAAGCGAAATGAGCCTGCGTATGTTGTCGAGGTTGCCAAATGCCTGGCGGATCTCCACGGTGTGTCACTGCAAGAGATTGGTCGAATCACAACCGCCAACTTTACAGGAGTGCTCCACCCACGCTAGAGACTACCTACGGTTACGTTGAGCGGATGATTCCCTTGTGTTTCGTTGGTGTAACTTCGTGTGAGTTCGTGGATTATTTCTTACTTCCGACCAAAGACACAATCCACGAAGTTAAGCATGCGCCGGTGGCGCACCACCGAACATGAAAAATGGGTGTAGAATAGTCAACTATCTTTGGACGATTAACCCGACTGAGCCTCGGCAGCCAATGGGTTGATCCGCTGATAAAACGTGCTCCTAAA
>DATKDA010000072.1:0-4676 GCA_035512935.1 Pyrinomonadaceae bacterium
TTGTCAACCACCAGAGTGTCGACGTCACGGAACACTTCAATCGCTTCTGCATTCTTAAAAAGAATACCGAGTTGTGCTCCTTTACCGGTGGCAACCATGATCGACATGGGCGTCGCCAGACCTAACGCGCACGGACACGCAATGATCAGAACCGCAACTGAATTGATGATCGCATAAACCATGCGGGGCTCCGGACCAAGAGTGGCCCAAACAATAAAGGTGACCACCGCAATCAGGACTACGGCAGGGACAAAAAATCCTGAAACGCGATCCGCCAGTCTCTGGATCGGCGCGCGGCTTCGTTGGGCCTCGGCGACCATCTGGACGATCTGCGCCAGGAGCGTTTCGGAGCCAACACGTTCTGCCCGGATGATCAGACTGCCGGTCCCATTTACTGTTCCGCCAATAACGTTGTCGTCAACAGTTTTTTCTACAGGAATCGGCTCGCCGGTGACCATCGACTCATCCACTGCACTTAAGCCTTCGATAACGACGGCATCGACAGGAATCTTCTCTCCAGGGCGTACGCGTAAAACGTCGCCAACCTGTACCTGCTCAAGCGGCACATCTTCTTCGCGGCCATCAGGCAGGATCCTTCTTGCGGACTTCGGCGCCAGACCGAGCAGCGCCTTGATTGCCGTACCAGTCTGGCTACGGGCTTTTAACTCGAGCACCTGGCCCAATAGGACCAGTGTGGTAATCACGGCTGCGGCTTCGAAGTAGACCGCCACGTTGCCGTCATGGCCACGAAATGAGTGCGGAAATACCTCAGGGAAGATGGTGGCAACCACGCTGTAAACATAGGCGACGCCGACCCCAAGTCCGATCAGCGTAAACATATTCAAGCTACGATTCACGATGGACTGCCAGGCGCGCACGAAGAAGGGCCAGCCACCCCACAACACCACTGGTGACGAAAGAATCAATTGAGTCCATGCGAGGACGCGCGGCGAAACCAGTCTTTGCAGGGGAGCGCCCGGAATCATCTCGCTCATTCCAATGAAGAAGATTGGAATGGTGAGAACCGCGCTCATCCAGAACCGGCGCCGCATATCAACGAGTTCCGGGTTCTCCTCTTCGTCCAATGAGACCGTGCGCGGCTCGAGCGCCATGCCGCAGATCGGGCAGCTCCCCGGAGCATCACGGACGATCTCGGGGTGCATCGGACACGTATATTGAATTTTCTGTTTAGGCGCCGTGACATTCAGAGGCTCGAGAGCCATCCCGCATTTCGGACAGGCGCCCGGCTTGTCGCTCCTCACTTCAGGATCCATCGGGCAGGTGTAGATTTGAGCTTGAGTAGGTTCAGGGACCCGTTTCGCTCGTTGAATACCGACGGGCTGCGACATCATTGGTTCGGGAGGACTATTGAGGTAGTGCTCTGGGTCGTCGCGGAATTTATTGAGGCAATGCCGGCTACAAAAGTAATAGATCTCGCCGTCGTGTGCGAAGGACCCCGCGGCAGATTCGGGACTTACGGTCATCCCGCAGACCGGATCTTCGACCGCCGGCCTCTGTGGCGGGCCTTTTGTCTCTTCGGTTTGATTCGGCATCTGGTGTTGCCTTCCTTTGGTTCGCTCGAGTGAATGATCGCAAACCCAAACAGAAAGAACAGTATAACTCTTGTAGTCGGATGCGGAGTCAAGTGACTGCCCTCTAAATTAGCCCGTTGACAAGCATCCCAAGCAGGAGTAATGTCCCGGCACTCTGGCGAGCAAACGGATTCGGACGACGACCTGCTTTCACTTCCGAGCGGGTTCAATTCTTAAAACTTTAATTGAGCCAAGGAGAGTTTTATGGTCAGGATGTCGAAACGTCTGTACTTAGCCGCGTTGATCTTCGCGCTCCTGTTGCTGCCTTTGTGTGGAATTCCCGCACTCTTTCTCTTGAACAGTTATGCGTTACCCAGATCGATGGGGATCGATGATGATTTGACGAACCTCTCGGTGGGACTGCTGATTTTCTTGGCGATCGCCCCATTCGTTTTCACCCAGATGATTCTTTTCTTAACAGTTGTTTACAAAATGTGGGCCGCGATTCAGGATGGACCATATGCTCGGATGACGCCCGGCAAAGCGATTGGGTTCCTCTTCATTCCGTTCTTCAACCTGTACTGGGTCTTTCAGGCCTGGGGCGGATTCCCGGGCGACTATAACGCTTTCATTGATCGCCATGCTCTGCCGGTACCAAAGCTCGCACCCGGACTCTACATCGTATACCCAATCGTTCTAGTCTTAACCGTGGTGCCGGTCCTTGGAATTCTGGCTTTATTAATTGGACCAATCGTTTTTGTCGTTTTGATGGTCAAGACCTGCGATGCAGTCAACCGGCTGGCTGACGCCAGAGAGCGCAGCGAATCTTCACAATACAATCCCAGGGTCATCCCGCAGGCACGAGCGACTCACGCTGTGCGCTGAACAGTCACTTTCGACGCAGCATAAGTACCACCTCGTCTGCCAACGTAATAAGATCGCCTTGAGCGATCTCCGTTGGTAAACCCCTGTCGAGGTCGCGACCGTTTACTTTGGTTCCATTGGTGCTTTCATCCATCAGGTAGATCTGTTTTCCATTATTCATGATAGAGCAATGCCGCCTCGAGATCTTTCTTTGCGTGTCGCAAATCTCAATATCAGAAGGACCATCAGGGCGCCCTTGCGCTCCGATCGTAATCTCCGGCTTATCCAGGGCAAAAATATGGCCTTGATACGGTCCCTCAACCCCCTCAAGGATCCACTGCGGCGGACCCTGCATCCTCCCGGACAGCCAACTCCCCGGACGCGATACGATGAAATAGCCGGTAAGTGATCCGGCAAAGATGAAGAAACCAACTACCCCGAGCACAACGATTATTGTACTGCTACCTTCACAACTCTTGAGACATGCTTCGACGTCCCTTTTTATTACTCTTGCTCCATGGTGGGCGGGCGAGAGCTTTAGCGCATCATCA
Source organism: Pyrinomonadaceae bacterium (assembly GCA_035512935.1). Taxonomy (GTDB): domain Bacteria; phylum Acidobacteriota; class Blastocatellia; order Pyrinomonadales; family Pyrinomonadaceae; genus PSRF01. Next base: position 2,948 of record DATKDA010000072.1, read on the forward strand.
ATCAAGCGATTGGCTCGCTCGCAATCGGCGCAACTCTTCCTCTCGAGCGCCCCTTGAGCTTCGATAATCAAGCCGTGTGTTCTGATCCGAGCGAGCGTCGCCTGTGCCTCCCTAGAGGCTGGAAAAGCTTTCGCGTAAGCCTCGGCTGCGGTGATTGCGTCTTCATGGCGTCCTTCTCGCAGCGCCGCACTCAATTTGGCGATCAACTCTCCTTTCTCGCCGCCGGTAGCCAGTTGTTGCGACTCCCTTTGATGCTGCTCAATCTCGTTGTCAAGCGCGGCGATCGCACCGGCGTCCGCCACTGGATCTAACAAATTCCTTTTCGAGCGATCGTAGTCAATCTTCTTGGCCGGGTCCGGCTCCCGGTCATGCATCTCCTGTAACTGCTCGAGCATAGAACGACGCTGCTCGGATTCGGATGCCGTTGTCGAACCCGACCCGCTGCCAGTCGGGCCACCCGATGTCGGAGGACGTCTGCCCAGAACATTGAATGCTTTCGGGCTTACACTTTCAATTTCAACGTGGACAGCATTGTTGCGCGCCTCAAAAATGATCCGCTTGAACTTGATCATTCCTGCTTTCTCGGCGCGGCGACAGCCGTCTTGAATGGCATTTAGGTCGGCTCCGGACAGGTCAAATACCGCTTCATCTGTAGCGTGGGGCGTGTGGGTTGGCGCGGCGATAATGAAACCCTTCTGCCTAAGGGCCATCAGCGGTGGTCGCCAGGCGTTTTCATCATCAATTGAGGCAGTGACAGGCGCCGGAATATTGTTGGCTCGTGCCATTCTCAGAATGAGATCCAGTTGTCTTTGGGGACTCCGGTAACCTGAGGTCATACGCGTTCCCGGTGGCAAGTATTCCTGAAGAATGGTGAAGGAGAGTTGCCGGTGAAAGTTCTCCTTCATTCCCTCTCTCTCTAATCTTGCATACTCATCTCTCAGGTTTCTGAGGGGATCATCCTGAGCTAGCACCGCAGCGCCGGGTATTCCCTGCCAACCGTTCCACCCAGTTAACAGAGATGCGGAACCTTCGGCAAAGAGTATTAGCAGAACGAGCAGCGTCTGCTTCACCAGATTGTGGATCGAAACAAACTCCTTGTGCATTTTCCGGCCCTGATTGGTCACCGCGATTGCGAAGCGGAATTCGGGCTATTTATCGACGGTGCGCCAGAGCATGTCAAGTGCACAGTAGTCAGAGCAAGGATTGATTTTATCAGGTGGGATTTCGATCCAGCCTAGTACTCACGAAGAAAAGATGTTAGCGCGGCAATGATGCCCCGCCGGGAAGTTTGAAGGAGGATGCCGCGTCTGGAGGAGAAGCGGGTCGGTCCACCAGATTAGTTCGGAGCCGCGTGCGCTTCTCCTCACAGGAAGCGGCTGAGCGTAAACGACAGAGTGGGTGGTGCCCCGACGCGGTCTGGTGCAGCGAAAAGTGAGCAGGCCAGCGGAAGAGTTGCCGGCCTCTTTCAGGGTTTGTGAGTTAGAGTTACTGCGACTGTTTCTCTTTCTTCGTCACCTTGTGTCTCTTTCTCAGCCCAGCGCCGAGAGTAGCGAGCCCGGTTCCGAGCAACAATAGAGTTGCCGGCTCCGGAATCACTGTCTGTTGCGCACTGGTTATGGTGCCAGAGAGACCAATTGTTCCCCCTGCGATTACGGACAGGTCATTTACACTGAAAAGAAAGGATCCGGTTGCTTCGGGATTTGAAAAGGTAAACAGAATAGGAGTGTTG
>DATKDA010000073.1:0-17185 GCA_035512935.1 Pyrinomonadaceae bacterium
GAAGGCATGAAAACAGAGCCATCAGTCAAACTCATTAAGAAGGAACGCAAAGCCCCGGAACCGCAAGCCCAGGCCAAATCTGCTGCCGGTCCAAACAGATGGTCCAAAGCTGTTCAGTCGTGGGTTAGGGAATTTCATCAACATCTCTATACCTTCACCTACTCCAATCACTCAAGGTACTTTCACGTTCAGAGTCTTTGCAGCACTAGCAACGGAGGTCAAACCAGATGGATGGGATGAATCCGCTCAGTGGGGTCTTGCAGCAATACACTGGGTCCGCAGCGTCACCAGCTCGGTCTAATGTTCAAGATGATTATCAGCCCGCGTCCATGAACGGTCGAGCTCAGAGCAAGGCGGGAGCTTTAAGCGACGCCCGTAAACTTGTCCAAGTGGCTGTGGACGTGGCGAACAGGGCTGGCATCGACCCGTCATACGTGTTGGAGCCGCACCTTGCGGAGGCCAAAACTCAAGATATCAATGATCGAGGGTCAGAAGATCTAACGTGGTGCTGCGTGTCCGTCATAATTGATAACGGCACTACGGAGCTGTTCGAGATGTCCAAACCCGATGATAACCCTGAACAGAAGCCCTTTTTTGTTGTGACTCATTCGACTGCGAATTTAGTGCAACAGGATTTCGAGAGGTATAAGCCTTCCCTGGAGCGTATGGCAGAGGATTGGCGGGAAGCTAAAAAGCCTCTTTGCACTGGGAATACAAGTCAGAAGTGGTGAGTTGACTCCTCTATCAGCATGAAGATCTATACGGTTACTAAGTGCCCTGCGCCGTCTCTGCAATTAGCTGGTCAACAACATCTTCAAGATTGTCGCGGCGCGCGTAGGCGGCGCGCTGGCGAGTCGCGCCGTTGCCACGGGCGAGCGTATCGTGCGTGAGGGACTTGATCTCATCCCAGTCGCCGTACGCTTCGAGTGCAGGGCGGAGAGTGGCAAGTAGCTTTTCAATCAACTCGTGCGCCGGGATGGCGCGCTTGTCAGCCACGTCAATCAACTCTGCGTCAAGGCCGTAGCGTGCGGCGTGCCACTTGGCGGCGCGCAATAGTTCCGGTCGCACGTCCAATGCCGGTTCATTTTTAATCGCCTGGTCGTAGCAGATGCGCGCCAGGGCCCGGGAGAGTCCGGCGATCAGCACAGCTTCGTCTATCGTAAGGCAGACATCAGTGACTCGAAATTCCAGCGTCTCGAACCGCGCGGAGGGGCGCACGTCCCAGTAAATTTTCGTCGCATCGGAGATGCTTCCCGTCTTGACCAGTGTGTCAACCAGCGCGTCGTACTCGGCGCGCGAAGCAAAAAACTGCGGGGTGCCAGCCATGGGCCAACGTCGCCAGATGCCTGTGCGAAAGCTGGCGTAGCCAGTGTCCACACCGAGCCAGAAAGGCGAGTTGGCCGCGAGCGCCAAGAGCGGCGCCAGCCAAAGGCGCGCGCGATTCATTACCCGGATCGCCGCTTCACGATCACTGATTCCAATGTGCACGTGACAGCCGAATATTAGTTGCTCACTTGCGAGTTGTTGGAACTCGGCGGCGATGCCGCGATAACGCCCTTTAGGCGTGAGTTGTTGATCTTCCCAGTGCGAGAAGGGGTGCGTGCCCGCCGCAACGATCCGGTTGCCATACTTCTCTGCTGCGGCAATCACTTCCCCGCGCAGGCGCACAATTTTGGCGCGCACGTCTGCCACCGTATGACAGATCGACGTCGCGATCTCGATCTGCGACTGGAAAAGCTCTGGAGTTACCTGGTTGCCAAGCGCCGCCTGCGCTTCCGGCAAGATAAGCTGCGCGCGCGAACGCAACTCTCGCGTCGCCGGATGCACGATCTGATATTCCTCTTCGACGCCGATGGTGAACGGTTCGTCGGTGGTCATAAGTTGATTTAGCCCGCCGTTCTGCCCAAAGCGCGCGATCAGTGGAGCCCCTCCCGGTTGGGAAAGCTTAGCTCTCATTGAAATCTGCTAAACACCAAGGACCCTATTACGGTAAAGCCGCTACTGTTTCTCTTTATCGCTATCGCTCACTGTCGTCGCCACCGTCATCATTGCCATCAGCGTCATCACCATCGGCATCGTTGTCGTCTTCGCCGTCGCTATCATTGCTGCTATCAGAATCACTGTCGTCGCTGTCATCGCCATCGCTATCGTCACTAACGTCTTTGCCTTCGTTATCATCCTCGCCTTCGCGATCCCTTTTAGTCACCATACCGTAACTCCGTTTCCGCGCCTTTGGAACATGTAACTCCTTATTACCGCTTCCGGATGTTGGCGACTACGAAACCGCTCGCGTTCCGCGAGGCAAACTGCGGGAGCACCCACGCCTAGAAGTCGAACTCGAACTTGCCGCGCACGGACGCGCCGAAGCTGTTGAAAAACTGGCCGAGTCGCGGGCTGGTGATGTTATTTTGCACCTCACTGGGGTTGAAGTGGTTAGTGGTGTTAAGTACCGCCAAGCCGATTCGCGTTCGTCGTCCTCCAATCCTGGGGACGAACTTTGGTATGGCGAAACCTTTTGTGACTTGCAGGGCAAGCGACAGAAATGTTGGGAAGCGTCCCGCCCGGTTGCGTGGGCCGACAAAATCCAGGCGCTCATTAACGAAGGAGAACGGGAAGCCCGATCGAATTTCGACCAGGGGCGCGATGTTAATATCGTAACGCATTCGGAATTGGCCATAGGCGAGGAATCGGTGCGTCGCGTCAAAGGGCTGTGGCCCGTACTCGTTCGGTCGCACTACGAACGCTGGAAAATCGCCGAGAAAGTTATCGATAGAGTTAAGATCGCCCCTAGCTTTGGACCACACGTAAGTAGCGTTCAAGGTACCGATTCGCGGGTTGTCATAGATTGCGAGCAGTTGCAACTCGCGGTAACGCGAACGGCCGAGGTTGCTGAGCACCAGGGCGCTTTGGCCTAATCCGCCTGATGCGTTGATGCTATCGACGATGAAATCGTCCCTCGTTGAGCGTTGCAGATAGCCAATGCGTCCCGTCAGCGTACTCGTGATCGGGAAATCAATTTGCAGGCTCGCCCGCACGCTGCGTGGGTTGCGCAACCGTGCTGCGACTATGTTGGCGAAACGATGCGGGCCCTCAGTTATCGAGATGCCGTCTGCGGCAAACGTGGTCACAGTGCGCTCGGGAAGCTGTGTGAAGTAGCCGACGCTAAGCGGAGTGCGATCATAGAAGAGACCGATTCCGCCGCGTATGACCGTGGCGTGATTCTTGATCGGCAGGTACAAAAACGAAAGGCGCGGCGAGATGGTGTTCTGCCGGGCCAGCCCGTCACGGTCTAAGCGCAGGCCGGCGTCGACCGTAAGCTTTTTATTGACGACCCACCGATCATGCGCGAAAGCGGTGAATTCGCTGAGACTGCTTGAAACGCTCGCCGCGGCGCCGAAATCTATGCGCCGGGCCAGGGTCAGGTCTTGCCGTCTGATCAGGATCGAGTTTTCGTGGAACACACCCGTCACGCGCGAGTAATCAATTTCGCCGCCGAGCTTCAAGGAATGCTGACCGTGAAATTCAAGCCCGTGCGAGTAATAAACTTCCCGCCACTGAAACCGTTGCGACCGCCGGCGGATGTCGGCGAAGTAGTTACCGGTGTTGCCTTCCGGCAACAACTCAAGCGGTCCCGTCCCCTGCCCGAAGACGTCAAAGTCAAAGGTCTTGTAGCTTAATGTCGAAGAGAGAAACGAAGCATTCTTGAAGATTGCCTGCTCAGAGATGGAGACGAGCAAGCCCCGCTGCTTCGTATTCGGTGTAGTCGGCTGCGGATTGAAAGTGTTGAGTCCAGCGAATCGTACCTTCTGAGGGAAGAGTGCCGCGACGAATTTGGCGCTGTTAGTCTTGTTGATGTTGAAATCGAACTGCGTGAATGAGTTGAAGGCCTCCGATGTTGAATCGTCTCCGGGAGGTTCGAGGCTCGGCACACGCGTGCGCGTGAAGCGGTACTCAAGGGACTGCAGGAAGAAAAAACGATCGCGGGCCACAGGGCCGCTGAAGGTGACGCGCGGGCGAAATGAATCAATCGAACCGGCGAAGGTGTTGCGAAAAGTTGGAAAGACGCGCGCGGCGGTGACTTTGAATTTGTTGCCGCCGCCTTTGGTTTCGAGATCGGTCGCACCGCCGGTAAGCCGGCCAAACACCGCCGAGTACGGGTTCTCTTCGGTTCTTACGTTTGCTGCCGCTTCGAGCGGGATGTCGAAGGCGAGGTTTCCAGTAACGGGATCCGTGATGTCCACCCCGTTGACCGTGTAGCTGCTCTGGCCGGCGCGGGCGCCTTTCTGATGGTCTACTCCGTCCATTCCGCGCAGAACACCGGGAGTCAACAACGGCGCGCTCTGATAGTTCTCTGCCGGCAGTGGCACATCCGTCAGTGTTTGGGAGCGAACGGTATTGCTGGTGGTTGTTTCGGCCGTACTGAGCAGGCCCTCTTCCTCACGAATGGTAACCGTTTCGGAAATCGTAGCTTTCATTACGATTTCAACGGTCAGCCCTACACCCGGCGCCAGACTGATTTCACGCCTCACTGTGGCCAACCCATCAGCCTCAACTGTCAGCACAAACGTCGCCGCCGGCAGATCGGTGAAGATGAAATTGCCCACAGCGTCAGTGACTACTTTGAAAACTTGCTCCGTCAGGTCACGATTGACGAGCGTAAGCCGCGCCCCGACAAGTGAAGCCGGAGGCGCATCCGTGGCTTCAGTGGTGATCTTAACTGTACCTTTGATGCGGCCCGTCAAGTGTTGGGCATGTGCGCTGGGAGGTAAGACCAGCAGACTGAATATCGCGGTGCACAGCAGGATAGAGTAGAAGAATTTGCAATCAGCCCGGGGAGTAGAGGGGGTCGAGGCGCGACTTGTCAGTTTTCTGTTCATTCCAACTTCTTCGAACTGACCTATCACCTTGCTTCCCGGAGTGATCCTGCCTCCGCAGTTCGGCTCTCCGAACTTGTTTGTGGCATATCGTAAGATCATGAATGGTTGAGGTGGCCTTCGAGACGGGTATCTTGCTCGCAAACTGCTTCAACATCTTACAGTGATTGCGCTCGTGCCGAGCGTTACCCTCGCGCTTTCATCGGGAAGCTTTTCCACTGCTCCGCTGGTACATCCGCTTCTTGGGACAGTTTGCACACAATTGGCACACTAGAAATAAAGCTAGGATAACGAATCGCTCGGGAGCGTGATGGGCAAAACGAACCCACTCGGGCCCACACCTCCTTTTCAAAATTCGAAATCAAGAACATTAATATCTTATTTCCTGGATGGTGGTTGCTTCGCCTGTGTCGTCAGCAGGACTTGAAGTTTCTGCGGATCAACAGGCTTGACTAAGTGATGCTCGCAGCCCGCTTCTTGAGAGCGTTGGCGGTCGGAGTCCTGCCCGTAGCCGGTGATGGCAATCAACCTCACATCTTTTGTTTGTGGTTGCTGACGCAGATGTCGCGCGACCTCATAGCCGTTCATATCCGGCAAGCCAATATCCAGCAAAACGACGTCCGGTTGATACTCAACTGCCCTTTTCAGAGCGGTCTGACCGGAGTAAGCCGCTTGAACCTCATGCCCGAACATTTGCAGCATCATGACAAGCATATCAGCCGCATCCATGTTGTCATCAACTACCAGGACCCGCGATGTTTGCGCGGGCTGTTTGACTGTTTCAACGGGGGCGATTGGATCTCCTGCCGGAGACATTGCCGGCAAACGCACAAGGAATTCGCTTCCTTGCCCCAATCCCGCACTGTAAGCCTCGACTGTTCCACCGTGCAATTCCACAAGCTTTTGCACCAGGCTCAAGCCGATGCCCAAGCCACCTTGCGAGCGATCAAGCGTTCGATTTGCCTGCGTGAAGAGATCGAAGATGCGCGGCAGTAGTTCGGGAGCGATGCCGACGCCGGTATCCCACACACGTAACACAGCCTCACCGCACTCTTGTTCAACGGTGATCGATATCTGTCCGCCTTCGTCGGTGTACTTGGCGGCGTTGTTGAGCAGGTTCACCACAACTTGTTCCAATCGGGTCGAATCGCCCTGTAACCAGATAGGTTCAGCCGGAAGCGACACCGATAGCTCATGCTTGCGTTGCTCAATCAGAGAGCGAGCAGATTCTAGAGCACGTTCCACGATGCCCCTCATCTCCAGGCGTTCCCGATGAAGTTGAATCCTTCCGGTGATGACGCGGGACACTTCCAGCAGGTCATCAATGAGATGCGCCAGTTGCCCCACCTGACGCTCCAGAACGATTTTGGCTTTCTGTTGAATTGGGTTCTCGGTGTCTTGGAGACGAAGGATATGCAGCGCGTTGAAGATTGCAGACAGGGGATTTCGTAGCTCATGGGAAAGCATCGCCAGGAATTCATCCTTGCGATGGTGAAGTTCTGCCAACGCTTCCGCCTGCTCGTGCGTCTGCCGCTCCAGGCGACTGCGTTCGGTAATGTCCCGAATGTTGCATTGTATGACTAGGCGCTGATCGACCTGGTAGACGTTGCTGACAAATTCGACGTCGATCCGTTGTCCTTGCTTGGTTTCGAGCGGCAGATTTTCGAAGCGAATATAACCTTGCGCTTGCAGCTCACCGAAAGCGGCCCGGCTCTCTGCCTGATCTCGGAAGAGACCGATCTGCCAGAGTTCCTTGCCGACGAGTTCTTCTTGCGAATAGCCCAACATCTCTTTGATGAACGGATTGGCGTCGAAGATTTTCCCGGTGTTGGCATCGAGGATGAGGATGGCATCCTGGGCGGTTTCGAAGAGCCGGCGATAGCGAGCCTCGGAAACCTCCAAGTTGTACGCCGCCTGCTTGCGCTCGGTAATATCGCGAATGTTGGCCTGGATCACGGGCTGGCCGTCTTCCGCGTAAAGGTTGGCTACCACTTCGACTTCACGGCGCTGGCCCTTTTTGGACTCGAGCGGCAAATCGTCGTAGCGGATGAACTGTTTCTCTCGCAATTCCCGAAACGCGGCTTGGCTAGCCTCTTCGTCCTTAAGCAATCCGATTTCAAACAACTCCTTACCGATCATCTCTTCGCGCGTGTAGCCGAGCAACTGCGCTATGAAAGGATTAGCATCAGTGATTTGGCGTGTGTCGGGATCGAGAATCAGGATTCCATCCTTTGCGGCTTCAAAGAGACGGCGGTAACGAATTTCTGAAACTTTCAATGCATAGGCCGCCTGCCTGCGTTCGGTATCGTCCCGAAATACAACGACCACCCCCGTTATCTTCTCGCCCTCTTGAATCGGTGACGAGCTATAGACAACGTCGAAGAACGTTCCATCCTTGCGGATGAAAACATCCTCGTGGTTGATTAGAGGTCGTCCTTCTCGCAGGACTTCCAGACCGGAGCAATCTTCGGCGGGATATGGTGTGCCGTCGGCATGCTTGTAGTGCGTTACGTCATGCATTTTTCTCCCACGCAATTCGTCGAACGTCCAGCCAAACAGTTTTTCCGCGGTGGGATTCATGCCAGTCACCAACCCTTGGTCGTTCACAGTATAAAGCCCCTCGCCCATGTTCGACTTGACCGCTTCGTGAGACTCCAGCGCGCGTCGCAATGCATCCTGCGCCTGCCGACGTTCGGTGATGTCCTCGATGGCGAGGAGAATCAAGTCGGAATGGCAGCCTGGCTCACGGACTCGGCGAGCATTGAGCCGCATCAATTTGTGCCCGATGGTCTCGAAGTCGAATTCCACTTCGTAATCGTGGATGGGGTGATTATGGCTCAGGACTTCTTTCAGTAACTCCCGCAATCGGGGAATGTCCCACTGCCGATTGCCCAGGTCATAGATAAACTCGTTCTCGGTGCCCGCCGGCGAGACGACGAAGGTCTCGTAGAAACTCCGATTCGCCCTCCTGACCCGGAGGTTCTTGTCGAGAACGAGGAATGGCTCACGTAAAGTCGCAATGATGTTCTCGCAGTAGTCGAGACTATCTTGCACCAAACGCTCTTGCCGTCTGCGTTCGCTCACGTCGCGGAACACCAGCACCACTCCGGCGACTTCACCGTTCGCATGGCGAATCGGCGCGGCGCTGTCGTCAATTGGTCTTTCCGTGCCGTCTTTGGCGATGAGCAGCGTGTGGTTTGCCAAACCGACGATCACGCCTTCGCGCAAGGCACGGGTCGCGGGGTTCTCGACCGTCCGGCGAGTTTCTTCATTGACGATCTTGAAAACGCTGTCCAGGGGAACGCCTGTCGCCTCTTTCCTCGTCCAGCCGGTCAAGAACTCAGCCACGGGGTTCAGAAAAGTGACGAGGCCTTTGGTGTCGGTGGTAATTACCGCATCACCAATACTTGAGAGGGTGATACGAAGCAACTCTCGTTGCTTGTATTCTTCGGATGATGATTTTGCGTGGGGGTCTTGCATGTTTCCCTAGCCCTCGGAAACCAGGGTGATTTTAAGTCTCAGAGGAGAGGGCTTCAAGCATTATGCCACGCTGCAAGGCTGTCAGTTAAGTTTCCCCCAAAAAGTGGCTCTGTTTAATCCGAGCGAGACACTGCCGATGGCTGTGCAGTGACGCAAAAGACGGTACCAGCCGGGCAGCCAAAATCCCAATGGATCATGCCCTAGACGAGGGGATGCGATTCTGCCAGTTCCTGGAAGGCATGAGGGGTCAGCCTTTTTCAACTGGCGGCAAATCGCTGTTTGCAGGACCCATGATCACACGACCTAGCGCATCATATCGCGAGCCATGGCAGGGGCAATCCCACGTTTTCTCCAGAGAGTTCCAGGTCACTATGCAGCCAAGATGTCGACAGACAGCGGAGAGTTCGTGAACGGTTCCCGCTTCGTCCTTGTACGCGACAATTTTCGTGAGGCCTTGACGAATAATTGCGCCCTTGCCAGGAGCAATCTCCTCCGTGCTGTCCACTTCACCAGGAGTGACAAGATCCGCATACTGTTCAGCGACGTTGATGTTCTCCTTCACGAACTTGCCGACAGATCGCAGGGTCTTCCTTGATGGATCGTACAACGTGGCCCATTCGTTCTCTTTTCCCATTATCAAATCTGTGATCAGCATACCGGCGATCGTGCCATGCGTCATGCCATTTCCCGAGTCGCCTGTAGCAATGAAAACATTATCGTGATCCATCGGATTTCGTCCGATGAAGGCCAAACCGTCAATCGGCTCCATGACCTCACCAGACCAGCGAAACTCGATCTCTGTCATCATTGGAAAGCGGGTTCGTGTCCATCTCTCAAGGGCGGCGAAGCGGACATTCGCGTCATCCTTTTGACCAGACTTGTGATCTTCACCCCCAGAGATCAAAACATCATGGCCATCAGCGCTTGCGAGTCGAATGTAATGATAAGGGAGTGGCGTGTCCCAGAAGAGCGCTCGTGCTACTGAGCCGCTCGGCACGCGCGCGCCAATTACGTAAGTGAGATATGCTGATTGCTTGGTGTGAATCGCGAACAAATCATTGACGGGGGTGTTCGTGGCCACGACAACCGAGTCAGCAGTGACGACCCAGTCCTCTGAAGTCTCGATGAGAGCGGTATCTCCTCCTTCGATTTTACTCGCGTGGGTCTGTGTGTAAATTCGTCCGCCATCACGTCTGATGGCTTGCGCGAGCCCGGCCAGATACTTCAGCGGATGAAACTGCGCCTGCCGGGGAAAGCGCAGGGCTGTGCCTGTTTCATACGATTCGATGGGAGCGCGCGCGACGATCTCAATGTCAGTCAAGCCGGCGCGATGCGCTGCTTCCAATTCGCGATCAAGAACGTCTTTCGACTCCCCGGGCGGAACAAACAGATAGCCGTCAAGTCGCTCGAACTCGCACTCGATCTTTTCCTCCGTGACGATCCTCTCGACTTGATCGATTGAAGCCGCGTGACTCTCAGCCGCTAACTGCGCACCTTTCTCTCCATGCAGCTTCTCAAGTTCGAAGTAGCGATCGTCAAGCGCGGTTACGAGGTGCGCCGTAGTTTTTCCGGTCATGCCGCCGCCAATCGGTCCATCGTCCAAAACCACAACCGACTTGCCAGCGCGCCCCAGCAAATAAGCTGTCGTCATTCCGGCGATCCCCGCGCCAACAACGCACACATCTGCCTTAGTGTCTTCAGTAAGCGTGAGCTGGGACGGCATCGCTTTAGTGGCCATCCAGATTGAGGTAGTCGCACCAGAACCGCTGTTCATATCTGATAGATTGTTCAGTCGAGATTCACTCATAATCGACAACTTATTGGGACGGGTGTTTGCTTGTGCTGTCCCTGCCTATTCTCGCTGCCGGTTCCACCGCTATTACGCGGACGCAAACTCTCTCACGGCCCAGCCAACCCGATGTCGTAATCAGAATGATTTCGACGACGGGGAGCAGAAGCGGAATTGTGGAACTTCCTCCCAACCAACGCAGTCCATTGGTCGTTCTCAAATGAAGGCTGCCGATGAAGCCTCAACCGTAAGTTAACTGCGACGAAAACTGGTTCCACCCATTGCGCTATAGCGACTTCAAAAACTCGACCAGATCATTCTTCTCCTGGTCGGTCAAATTCAGTTTCTTGAAACTGTTGTAGTGATTTACTACCTCGAGCAACGTCGCAAAGCGACCGTCGTGGTAGAAGCCGCCTTTCATGTGTGCGAAGAGTCCACGCAGCGGCGCTGTGCGATAAGAATTATCCGGCGAACGGTTCGATTGGAAATCGTCGATGCCGATCTCCGAAGGCTTATGAGCATTCCAACCCGGCTCAGTAAAGAGCGGCGGCACGTGGCACTGCACACAGTTAGCCTTCCCTTTGAAGATCGCCTCTCCGCGCACCGATGCTATCTTGTCGTAACTGCCTTCAGGCGGGGTCGGCGGAGGTATTGCAAGCTGATAAAACTGTAGAGCGGCCAGTTTCGCGGTCACCATGTCCGTGGCGCTCCGCTTGTTGCCGAAACCGGCACGGGCAGCAACCGGGTATTTCTTCGCATCGTTCAGGCGCGCGTCAAAGAACGTGCCCTGCCCTTGCAATTCAAGATTGGCGACATAGGCGTTCCAGTACGTGACTGTACCCCAGCCGCCCGTCCATGTATGCAGATTTACACCGGCCATCCCAAAGGCCGGAGGAATCAAAGTTGCTGCCGGCTTGCCATCAGGCCGGAAGGCTTTCCCGTCAAGATTCAACTGAGCGTCAAACTTTCCCGGCCCCCAACTGGCTAGCACTTTCTTCACCGTTGCTTCATCGACTCGCAGGAGCTTCGTGAAAACGGTTAGGTCCGGAGCCAGTGAGATAATCGCGCCGGAGTTCAGGTCGCGGTTCGGCCAACCATCCAGCCGGTGCCCGATGCCGGGCGCGAAGGCATCGTCAACTGTCGAGTGGCAAAGGGCACAAGTGAGACCCACAGACTTTAGACTGCCATTCTGGTTGAAAGTTCCTTTCACGCCCAAGACCGCGTCGAGTTTGATCAAGGCTAGCGTGGTCGCAGGATCATCTAAATTGACCTCACCCTTCTTAATCTTCTCGACAAGATCGGCAGGCAAGGCATCCATATCAACCTTCAGGCCCACGCTCAGCGCAGTCTTCGGACTGACGCCTGGACCAACGCCTCCAAGCTTCGCGCCCTCAATCGCGCGATGTAGCTTGAGCGTGTCGGTCCAATAGACCTCATCGCCGAAAGTGTCGTAGCGAAAGATCTGTCTTCCCTGCTCCATCATCTGTTGGGCGTTACGATCGATTCGGCTATCGAACCCATCAGTCTTTTGCGGCATTGCTGCCCGGGGCTGCGCGCGGTTGCGCTCGCCGATGTAAACCAGACCGGTAGCCACAAGGACCAGCAACGCGATTACTCTAACCTCCCTGACGATCATCGAACCGCCGCCCTCCTTACTAATGGTACTTGATTGAGTTGTGCCTGGGTTCATTTCATTTCGCTCCTTTCTCTCCTAACTAAGAGGGGTCGCGACCTTGATGGCTACTTACGTTGCGGGAATCGAAAAGCTTCAGGCCGCCCACATCAGCGCACGCCGGTCCTGTCGGCAGATAGAATGACGCCGGCAGCCTCGCGGCGATCTTCGGAAAAGACTTATAACGACTTCAGGTATTCGACCAAGTCACTCTTCTCTTCCGTAGTTAAGCCCAAACTGAAACAAGTGTCGTAGTGATTGACAACGTCCAGCAAAGTTGCAAAGCGACCGTCGTGGAAGAAGCCCCCTCTTTGATGTGTCCAGAGCCCCTTCAGCGGCGATGTCCTGTAGTGTTCGTCAGGCGACCGTTTTGCTTGGAAGTCATCAATGCAGATTTGTGCGGGCGTATGCATGTTCCAGCCCGGCTCGCTGAACAACGGCGGTACATGGCAGGTCGCGCACTGGGCCTTCCCATTGAATACTGTTTGCCCTCTGGTAGCCGCGCCGCTATCAAAACTCCCGTCCGGCGGTCGTGGCGCTGGAATGGCGAGCTGATAAAAGTGAAGAGCGGCGAGCTTCGAGGTAATTAGGTCGGGTGTATTCCGCACGTTCCCGAAACCATTCGCGGCAGCTATTGGAAACTTTGCCGCATCGTTCAATCGAGGATCGAAGAACGTTCCACTTCCATGCATCTCAAGGTTGGCGACGAATGCATTCCAGTGAGTGACTGACCCCCAACCGGTCCAGGTATGTAGGTTCACTCCGGCGAGACCGAAGGCGGGCGGGATCAACGTAGCTCCCGACACGTTCGTACCGGTCACCACGCCGTTGGAGATCTGTTGGGGATTAAATGCTTTGCCATCGAGAGAAAGCTCGGCGTCAAACTTCCCCGGCCCCCAACTTCTGAGCACCGTTCGCACCGTATCTTGATTAACGCCTAAGAGATTACTGAACGCACTCAGGTCTGGGGCTAGTGCGACAATCTCGCCGACGTTGAGGTCGCGATTGGCCCATCCATCCAACCGATGTCCGATACCGGTAGTCAGCGAGTTGTCAACTGTGGAATGGCACAGGGCGCAAGTGATGCCAACGGATCGCAGACCGTTATCTTCGTTGAAAAACCCTTGAACTCCCAAAACGGCATTGTGTCTAAGCAGCACAAGGGTGACGGCAGGATCATTGAGGTCGACTCGGTTTTGTTTCAGTTTATTCACCAGGTTCCGAGGAAGGGCATCCACATCGACTTTAAGGCCTAGGCCCAGCGCTGCGTTCGGACTCAATCCTGGACCCACGCCCCCGAACTGAGCACCTTCGATTGCCTGGTGGAGTTTGAGCATGTCGCCCCAAAAGACCTCGTCGCCGAAGGTGTCGAAGCGAAAGGTCTGTCTGCCCTCGGTGATCATCTGGTCGACGTTATCGTCAATCTGTTTGTTGAAGCCAAGAAGGGTAATGATTCGTGAACCCGCGGGACCGGCGACAAATAGCAAGGTGATTGTCACGGCTATGGTCAGCGCTATCAACTTGGCCAGCCTTACGACACGCGCCCCTCTGAAAACCGTGGTGCGGCTGCCTTGGTTTCGTTCAGACTGCGACTCTCGTGGGACTAATTGTTCGGTGTCGCCACTCATCATTCTTTTCCTCCCCTGATTAAAACTTGGCTGGACCAATTGGGGCGTCCTTCTGTTCGGAAGCGTCAGAATGGAATACTGAAAGAACGACTCCGCAGCTTTGCACAATAACGCCGCTAGTGTTACGTTCCACATCGAACAAAAGCGTCAACATTTTGTGCCGCCCTCGGTCAAGAAGCCGGGGGTGATTTGTTAGGGGATAGGGCTTTAGGGTACGCCCTAAACTTGAAACTGTAAAGGGGAGAGAATGGCCGTTCCTGATGATCTTCAAGGCTTACGTTTTCCTTGCGAATGTGTATCGGCTCGACGTGGTGGTTACAGTGATCCCTGGGCCGACGTTACAAAAAGGAAATTATTACCTGACGGCACAAAAGAAGAGATCCTGAATCTTGTCTCCCGCGAGCCGAAGACCATCTCGCAACTAGCCGAAGCGCTTAATCTGTCAGCACCGAGCATTCACACGCACATTAACGAAATGATTAAGAGCGAACTTCTTCGTGAATCCGAAGAATGGGAGAAAAAATACCCGATCGAGCGTTATTACGAGCCGAACTTTCCAGTGTTTAGAGCTGACGAATGCGCGGAGTTTAAACCGTTATGTGAGGGTATGGCCGAACAAGTGGCCGCCCTGTTTGAAAAACAACGCTTCAAAATGGAGCGCGCCTTTCGTAGGACCGGTCTGTCGAAACAAGGGTGGGAACTATCGGACGTCACACAGTGTTTGTATACAAATATGTATCGCGTCGCCCGCACTCTGCTTGAGCAACGCGGGATGCTCTCGCCTCGCGAAAAACATACAAATGGCGCAGCATGGATATTTTGGGCCGAGGAACCTGAAGCCGACGCCGAATAACATCGCTTTTCGTTATTTGTTGGCACGTTGATAAAACAACGTCATCCCGAACCAGCCTCGAACCAAGCGTCAGATGCCGGCAATTCACAATCGTAAGCAGGGGAGGACGCCAGGAATCTGAGATCCTGGCACGAGCTGTGAAAATCTATCACTTGTCGCTTCATGGCCAGGACTATTTCAAATACTGGTCGAACAACAGAGCCTGAATGGATCTCTCACACTAGTTGGATCCGACGAAAAACTCGCAGACGTCAACAATCAGAAGTTCCGGCAGGAATCGAGTGATTGGCAATTTCATCTTCAAAGGCACTGGCCTGAAAAAATCGACGCCAAGTCGCAAACGTAAGACTTTTCGTTGAGGCCGTTTTTTGACCTGGGTAGAACAGACACCGGGTTCAGCCGTGCATGAGCCGATTCATAGATGAGCGTGCGAGACGCATCGATTAACGGGCGCGAACAATACGCGAACATCGAGGAGCGGCAAACAGCCCAAATCATCCTTAGCCATCCTAATTCACCTACGGCTTAAGCTCTTCACCCTCAGTGTCATCCGTTGATTTCAAACCACTTCGGCGATTCGGTAAGCGGCCCTGAAAAGGCCGGCGTCGGCGGTTCGATTCCGTCCCTGGCCACCAATCGCCTCAACAACTTAACGACACTCAAAGAGCGTGTAAAAATTTCTCGCGCGAACAATACGCGAACCTCGGTTTGCCTTCGACGGCGATCTCTACTTCTTCACCAAAGTCAGCGCGCCCAAAGTCGATGAGGTCGAACGCGACCGTAACGTCTGCGTCTCTTACGCTGCGCCGGAAGATCAACGCTACGTCTCAATGTCCGGTCTGGCACGCCTTATGCGCGACCGCGCGAAGCGCGAAGATGGAGGAGCTTTGGTTCCCGGATCTGAAAGCATGGTTTCATGACGGCCTCGAAGATCCGGAACTGGCGCTGCTGTGGATCAGCGTCACTCAAGCTGAGTATTGGGAAGGGCCGTTTGGTACGCTGGTGTTCTGGCCACGCGTGAGGAAATTGGCGGCGGGTGCTGCCTTCGAGAGCGACGAGAACGAGAAACTCGAGCTGAAAGGCGAGGGGTAACAGGGAGGTTAAAGATGGAAGCCAAATCAGAGAAGCCGCTCATTTTGGTGACCGGAAGTGCAGGCTTAATCGGGACAAGCGTAGTGGAGGCTTTCGCCTCTGACTTCGTGGTCATCGGCATGGACCTGCAGCACCCTGAGAAAAGCGTTGCGGGGAGCGAGTTCGTAGAATGCGATCTGACTAAAGACGAATCCGTGGCTCAAGCTCTTAATACAGTTAGGGAAAGGGACGACAGTCGTCTGGCGAGCGTGATTCATCTCGCGACCTACTATGATTTCTCCGGCGAGCCGAGCGAAATGTACGATCAACTCACGGTCGCGGGGACGTTCCGTCTGCTCAAACAGCTGAAGGATTTTCAGGTCGAACAGTTCGTTTTCTCCAGCACAATCCTCGTAATGGAGCCGTCGAAAGAGGGCGAGCTGCTCACTGAGTTTTCGCCACTCGAAGACGAGCCATGGGACTATCCGCGCTCGAAGATCAAAACGGAGCAGCTCATCCGTCAGGAGCATGGGGATATCCCCACCGTCATCCTGCGCATTGCTGGTGTTTACGACGAAGATTGCCATTCGTTACCCATGGCACAACATATCAGCCGCATCTACGAGAAGAAGCTCGAAAGCCATTTCTTCCCCGGCGATGCCAGTCACGGCCAGGCGTTTGTCCACTTGGATGATTTGATCGATTGCTTAAGAAAGGTCATCGCGCGCCGTTTTGACCTTGGTCAGCAAATCTTTTTGATCGCCGAACCCGAAGTGATGAGCTATGCCGAGCTGCAAGAGCAGTTGGGTGAACTGATCCATGGCGAGGAGTGGTCGACGATTCGCATTCCAAAGGTAGTGGCGAAAGCGGGCGCGTGAGCGCAGGAGAAAGTTGCCGGAGAAGAAGCGACTTTCATCAAGCCGTGGATGGTTGATCTGGTCGATGCTCATTATCCAGTCGCCATCGGTCACGCGCGGGAACGGCTCGGCTGGGAGCCAAAGCATCGTCTGCGCGACACGCTTCCGGAGATGATCGGACGCCTGAAACGTGACCCTCAGCAATGGTACAAGATGAACAACCTTCAGCCGCCGGAAGATAAAAAAGAGAAGGCTATGAGAGTGCCCGAAGAAGCGCCTCACTGATCGTCCCCAAGATGTCGGCTAACGTCTCAAAATCATTTGTCGCATGGTTCGAGGAACTCGGTCTTGACGATGTGCGTTCGTCGGCAACGGATGAAGACACCAAGGCTGCGTCATTCGCCGGCATGAACCGCCCATTTACGAACGTTCATCGTGGTGTGATGACCTGTTCGCGTGCGCGACTGCTGGACCTCATTGTGCACGCGGAGAGACTAACTAACTGCAGCTGGGGGCATCCTGAGTGCCGTTAGATCATGTCAATAAACAACGATTTCACCGTCATTGAAAGTCGTAAGGAGACGGATGGTAGCGTGCGTCACATTGTCTAATTATGATCGTTCGCTCGAAGCCAGTCGCTGGCAGCATGACTATGCGTCAGCAGGCTGCCTCGTGTATCAAGCAAGAGATGCATAGCTTCGGAAGAGCCAGTGATAGGTTCAAACTTCTCGCGCTGATGCAAGTATGTCTCCCATGTTGCATCAGAAAGCCCATCTTTGAGGGCAGCGCGTCGGTTGAGCCGCAGATGAATCACGTCGGAAGGCGATTGACACTCGATTAATCGGCAGTTTGCGCCCATCGCAGCGGTCATTTCACGTACTAGCGATCGATCTTTCGCGCGCTGAAAGGTTCCATCGAGAATCACACCCTTGTCCTCATTCAAGAAACTGCGTCCTTGTTC
>DATKDA010000074.1:0-7000 GCA_035512935.1 Pyrinomonadaceae bacterium
GACCACGGACCAGTCTTTCAACTCAGTGGCCGATAGCTGAGACCGAGTGTCATGATTCTTTGTAACAACTGCTCATACATCAAGCCTGACTTCTCCGCGGCTTCCGCAAAATCTTCGCCGTACGAAAGGTTCGGATTCGGATTAGCCTCCAGCAGGTAAAGCTCCCCGGCCTCGTTAAGGCGATAATCAAGCCGAGCATACCCGCTCAGAAACAACAGGCGGTAGATACGCCGTGAAAGGTGAGCGATCTTTGACTTCAACTCCGGCGTCAGGTCGGCAGCTTCCGTCGTGACCCCGACCTTCTCCTGGTATCCGTAATCCCATTTGAGTTTGTAAGTGGCGATGTTGGCAACGCCTTCAGGCAACCTCTCGATCTTTAGTTCCCACGGCGTGAAGGTCTGAAGCCGATCGTTACCCAGCATGCCCACATAGATTTCCCGCCCCTCGATATACTGCTCGGCAATCGCGCTTGTCTTTGTCTGCCGGTGAATAAACTCAACACGCTCGGCGAGTTTCTCGTCATCGTGGACGATTGAGGCTTGCGAGATTCCAACTGAACCTTCCTCGGTAATCGATTTCACCAGGACGGGGAACTCTAGGCGGGCCGGCCGCCGCACCTTTCGCTTCACCGGAAACACGGCAAAGGCGGGAACATGGATGCGGTGGTAAGCGAGAATTTTCTTCGAGAGGGCTTTGTCATGAGCAAGGGTCAAGCCGCGAGGATTGCAGCCAGTGTAGGGCTGCTTTAATAGTTCGAGATAACTGACCATATGCTGATCGAAAAGCGGATGACCGTGAAACTCTTCCAGCAGATTGAACGCAATATGGGGGCGAAACTCAGTAATGGCTCTTCTCAGATCATTCAACTCGCTATAGAGGCCTACAATGTTAACGTCATGGCCCATTTCGCGGAGTGTGACTGTGACATCATATTCACATTTCCACGGTTGAATCTCTTTTTCAGTGAGGCCCTCTATGGAATCTGGTGGGACCAGATCCTCATGAGCCAGCACAAGAACACGCAGGCGTTTTTTCATAAAAGTTTCACAGGGCGACCCGGTGATAGCCTGAATGGATCACGTTCATTATCTGCACCGTAAGCATTACCATCGATTTCTGCTTCGCTTCGGTTTCCGGCAGCGTAAGCCTTAGCCGCAATTCCTTGCAACGTTCAATCATATGTTGCAACACATGATTGATTGTGTACTGATGAACGCCTGTGCCTTCGGCGACAAGTTCACGCAACTCGGGACGGAAGTCTCGCAAGAAACTTGCCGCGGTCGGTCTCTTCTTATAAAGCCCATCGTCCGAAAAGATGCGGCGTAAATCTTTATCATAAACGTCGGGCCATTCCACTGAGTACTGTTCGCGTTTGTGCTCGTACTGTTCCCGGAGCGTGAGCTTGAACGCTGATAACGGTTCGACTTTCCTACGCGTCCGGTTCTTTGCTGGTTGGCCTGCTATTTCGCCCATCAGTTCATCTACGAACTCGAGCTTTTGCAATGCCGGCCACCCCCGGTAACGCTGACGCCAACGGGAATTGGGTGTTAACCAGACGGCAAAAGTTTCGGCAAAATCTTCGGCTGGATGCGATTGAGCGTACCAGGCGCGCAGGTGCAGGACGTAGTTGCGGCTTCTGGGTCGAGGTTTATATGTCGCCGGGTATGGCGTTCTAAAGAAACCGAACAACTGTCCCCAGCGCCGGCGCCGATGAAGTTGATAAGCGGTGTCAATCGCATGTCCCGCTTCGTGACGAAGAATGCGCATGCACTCGATGTCGCTACCGCCCTCGACCTCGAGCATCTGCCTGCGTTCAAGTTCAATGAGACGCGGATGGGCCAGATAGAAGGGAATCGCTACACCGGGCACCTGATCAGGAGAGAAAAACTCCGACGACAACCAGACATGGGGTTTAAAACTGATGCCGCGTGCCTCCAGTTCTTCAAAGAGTCGATCGGTGCGATCGGCGAGCGGCGAATGCTCGATCCGGAGCGGCAGATCGCACAGTCTGAGGCTCAGGAGCTTTTCATCGGTTAAGCTGCGGAGGCTTCTTGGCAAATTAATCCTTTCAATCAAGGCTGGGGATCAACCGCGTAACTCAGCGAAGCGCCTCATCCAACGCGGACCGATCGTTCAAAAGGAGCCACTCGATAATCGAAAGCGGCAAACTACCCTGCTTCAACAGATCGTCGTGAAACTGGCCCAGTCGAAACTTCCCTGCTTGTTGGTCGCGATACTTGCCAAGCAGTCTCATGATCTGCCACTTCCCGGTCATGTAAGTGATCTTCTGAGTCGGGCTGGCTGCCGCTCCAGCCGCTTCACCCGTCGCCGCCTCGCGATCGAGACCTCCCGCCTCCATGAAGTACTTTACTGCCTGCTCGAAGGTCCACTTGCCGGTGTGGAGATTTACATCGACTCCGATTCGCGCCGCTCGATAACGTGAAAGCCGCAGGATTTGACCTTGCGCCGGTGAGTTATTCGGATAAAGGCCCGTACGCATCAACATCTCTTCCGTATACAATGCCCAGCCTTCAATCAGGATATTGTCTGCATGCTGCCTCCTGATTTCGTTACTCAGATGGTTGGCGATTGAGAGCTGAAGAAAGTGGCCGGGCACCCCTTCATGACCAAGGATTGGGCGCGGGTCTTCAATTGCCGCTCGAATGTAGAAATTTCTGCTCTCGGGATTATAGGTCGGAATGAAATAGAACCCGCTCGGATCCTTGTCGTAAACGCCCGGCGGATTCATGAAACCTCCCGGCGCCGTCGGCTTGAATGCTTCAGGTAGCTGACGAATGAAGAATGGACCAATATATTCGGGGATGGTTACCAACCGATTCGCCTTGAGAAACTCGATCATCTCTTCCTGTCGGCTCTCATAGGCTTTCAAGAATGCTTGCTGGTCGGCAGGAATCTCTTTGCTGCGTGCGGGATCAGGATCAGCAAGCGAAGGATCGGGTAGCAGAGATTCAAGTGCCCGATAGCGCGCCAGGTCGACCTGCCCCAGCATCTCCAACTGCCTTGCGTTGAGCGGCAATAGATAGATGTTCTGCAAGAGGTAGTTATAGTTTTCTTCGCCCATTGGCTTGAACGGCGCCATGCCGGGAAGCCTTCTTTCAAGCCAGTCTGCAAAATCGTGAAGCGATTTGAGAGCAGCATCACGCGTCCGGACTAGTTCGCTCTTTTCTTGTGGTGAGAGATCCGTTGCCAGCGTCATCAAACTCTCATTAAAGAGGCTGTCCATCGAACGCGCGGAATCAATGGCCAGTTGAGCATAGAGTCGGACCGGTCTGGTCAAGTTTTGCTTTGCCTGAGCGATCAAGAACGGCATCTGCTTCAGACGCGCGGTTGCGGCAAGGGCTCGGTTGCGTGGTGTATCGTAGTCTTTTTTAAGCAACGAGAAGATGCCGTTGCTGCATTCGTTTACGTAAATTTGCGGATCGGTCTCTTCGAAGTTCATGACTCGATTAAAGAAATCGACACCTTCGAGCTGAGAGCGAAAGAGCAACCAATCGATGAAATCGTCCCTGGTCCAGGTATCTGCCGGCATTGCTCTTAGCTTGCTGAGCAGTTCTTTGACCTCCAGTCGTCGCGCCAGCACGGCTGAAAGAGAGTAGTCGGTCAGTCGATGGTCCCAGGTGTGAAGACCTGCATCGCTCGAATTCACAGGGAACTTCTCATTGCGCCAGTTGTAATAAGACTGAGCGAGACGACGCAGCTCAGCCGGGGTCTTATCGTCCTGGGCCCGAGTCGAATTGAAAGGAATCATTGCCATAACAAACAGAGAGATAATCAGCGTCAGTTTCATTCAATCGACCTCATTGTTGATGTGCTTTTAGGTGCGTAAGTTCTGCACGGTCAATCGTGGGGCGGATGCGAGTTGCGATCCTCCAGGAGCGCACGCGCGTTGCGTTTTAAGCCTGACAGCTTCGCCCGCTTGATTGAGCTATTACGAAAGCGCTCAGCGTAGCTCTCAGGTGTCAATTCCAGAATTGCGGGAAGAGGAGCGTTCACGCTATTGGCGCGGGGCTCAAAACGCGACTCACTCGTGACCTGCTCGAATCGATTCCATGGGCAAACATCCTGGCAGATATCACAGCCATACACCCAGCCGGAAAGATTCTGTGAGACGCTTTGAGGGAGTTCAGGGGATCGCAATTCGATGGTGGCGTATGAGATGCATTTGTTGGAATCAAGAACGTAGGGTTCGACAATCGCAGTGGTCGGACAGGCGTCGATACACAACGTGCAACTGCCGCAGTGGTCCTCGATCACCTCATCGTCATAATCGAGATCGAGATTCAGAAATAGTTCACCAAGAAATACCCATGAACCGTACTCTTTCGTAATGACGTTTGAATGCTTTCCGATCCAGCCCAAACCGGCCCGTGCTGCCCATGCTTTATCCATTGTCATCTGAATATCAACGCAGACCTTTCCCTCAGCCTCGGGGCACTGGTCCTTGATCCAGTAAAGCAGTGAGCGAAGCCGCGAGCCAACCACTTCATGATAATCGTCACCCCAGGCGTAGCGAGAAATCTTTCCCGTATCGTCATCCTCGCTGTGAAAGTGAGGGGTGAAATAGTTCTGCGCGACGGCCACCACCGAACGCGCATTGGGGAAGACGCGGCTGGGATCGGTGCGAGATGCCGTGTCGCGAGCCATCCATTGCATTTCTCCGTGGTAACCGTTTGCCAACCATTCTTCAAGTTTCACGCGCTCGGCTCCCAGGGCGCCGGCGCGCACAATTCCGACTTTGTCGAAACCCTCGGCGAGCGCGCGCTCACGGATGGCTTGAGTAAGTAACGCCGTTTCAGATCTTGAGGACAGCTTCGCCATAGTAGCATCTGGCCAAACGCAGGCTTGGCAATTAGGAACTTTTATTGTAGCGCACCTATACGGATGATATGACGCGGACGGCCGACTCCTGACTGCTCCCAAGCCTATACTTACGATGCGGCCGGGCGCAACACCCATCTCGACACGTACGGTTACGGCACAGCAACGCTCGGTATGGACGGCGATGGGCGGCAAATTAAAACTGAGGAAACAGTCTGGGACGAAGGTTGGCAGACTTACATTACGGAAACGAAATATTACCTGCGCTCGAGTATGCTGGGCGGAAAAGTGCTGACTGAAATATGGAGTGCTGCGCTACCCGCATGTTCGTCTGTGCTGGTTCCCTCACAGAACTCAACCTTTCATTCTCCCCAAGAGCCGGAGGTAAAAGAAATGATTGCAGCGTACACTCGAGTCTCCACTCATGAAAAACAGGAGCTCATGAACACCGAAGGTGTTCGCTAAACTCAGCCCAGGGTTGGCTTTGAAACCCTGGGAAGGTAATTGCACATTTAATTCCTTTACCCCGTGGGTTAAGACGTAACCCCGAAGGGGTTCGCGTCATTGGGCGGGGAACCCTTTCAGGGTTGCGAAGGAATTAAATGTGCAACTACCTTCCCAGGGTTTCAAAGCCAACCCTGGACTGAGTTTAGCGAACACCTTCGGTGTTCGGGCCAGGGAGTTGACCTTCTCCCAACACCTTGGGTTTTGTTCGATAAAATCTCGCATATCAATTAAGAAAGGGTTCTGCGGGAGTATTAGCGAACCCAATTGTAGCTATCTGGCACAATTCTGAGGTGGCGCTTTCTAATTGGGTTCAAGGCTACGAACTATTCGCCAAGCCTTGCCTCCGTCATCGCTTTGATAAAGATTCTTACGGCCAAATAACCACCCGTGTTGTGTATCGACAAAATGAACACGGTCAAAGGATCGCTCCTCGGTTGTTAAATCGATCCGATTCCAGCTGCGCCCTCCGTCCTCGGTTCGAAGCAGTACTCCGCTGATAACTTCTGCTGAAGTTGCTTGGCTTCCGACTGCCCAACCCTCATTCTCACTGATAAAGCAGATCGATTTAATTTGAACGCCTGCAATTGGGTACCTACTCCAGGAATGACCAGCGTCAATGGTTTGATAGACGTAACTGCCGGTTTCACCGCCAACATAACCGAGGAGCCAGCCCGTCTGGCCATCCAAGAAATAGACATCAGTGAAATCCCCGTTCGGCAGGACGGTTTGGATTCGCCAAGTTTCGGCGCCGTCCTTTGTTTCATAGACCTCACCACTTGTACCCGAAACCCAGACATTCTTTGAGTTGAGGAAGGATCCCCTTGTCGGTTGTCCTTTAACATAAGCTTGGCCGGAACTAGGTGGAAATACCTTGCGCCAATTTGCGCCACCGTCCGACGTGCGCCATATGCTCAGCGTCTCTAAGATCCAGCCATTTCGATCGTCGTTAAACTCAAGTTGAGCTGCTGAGTTAAACTGCCAGTCGTCGCCTCCGCTTGCCGCAAGCTTTGAGATTGCAATCCAAGATTTACCACCATCATCACTCCGCCACACCTCACCTTTATCATTGACCGCCCAGCCATGTTTCCGATCAATGAAGGCCACTGAGTCAAACTTTCCATTAACCGCGTTTCCCTTGACCTTGTCCAAGTCCTACCGGTGTCAGATGTAAACAGGAGAGCGCCTTCCCTCTGGGTGACTAACCATGCAAAATCAGCACCCTGGAAAGCGGAGCTCCTTATCCTTGGTAAATTTTCCCAAAGAACCTCATGATCGCAGCCTCCAAAGAACGCCGTCGACGATAATAGCAGGCATACAAGAACTAATCGGCTGATCGTCATTCCGCGACCTCCCTTGGAAGCGGCTGTTGGCCTCTGTCGAAACACTTGTCGAAGAGTGCGCGGTTGAGCTCAGCGTTACTCATCCCGCCAAAAGGTCCAGCGTGAAATGTACGCCAAACTGCATGTGCAAATTCATGCAAAATCAGTAACGCGCGCGCCTGATCTGAGGTCTGGTGGCAACCGGCATACTGCGCGGAACCATTTTAATGGTTTCCCTCGGCTCACCACTCCCAGCCGGTTCATTCTATTGTAATGATGGCCGGAATGCGTATGTGGGGCTTGCCTTTCGTGTCCGGTTCATTTTGGAAACCATT
>DATKDA010000075.1:0-6763 GCA_035512935.1 Pyrinomonadaceae bacterium
AAAATTATTCAAGTCGCGGGCCTCGCATTCACGATCGCTTACGCCGTATTCATTGTCTGGATCTACGCCACCGAGCCCCGAACGTTTAAGGAGGTGGCGACCAGCGCTGAAGTTGCTGCCGGCACTTACCAGGTCAACCAGGAAAAGTTTGATTCCGCGCTTGATCTCTTCTGGCGGGAACAGTTTCGTGCAGCTCGCGACGAATGGCAGCGCGCAGACCCGGCGCAAGGCGATGCGCGGACACAGTTCTATATTGCTTATTCCTTCTACCGCGAAGGCTGGGGCCGTCTTTATTACGACCAGCAGTTGTTCAAGCAAGGTTTGGAGGCAGTTAATCGCGCCATCGCTCTTGCCTCAGCTAGCCCGCTTACCGTGGACGATCCGAACTTGCGCATGCACAGCGCTGCGGAGTTGAAGGCGGAATTAGAGCAAGGCACCGAACGCAGCTGGAGCGACGTCAATCCGCTTAAAGTGCTACGCACGAGGAAGTAAGAGTAATTGCCGATTGCCGATTGAAAAGACTATTCGAAGATCTACTACCTTGAAACTGCCAACTGACAACTGACAACTGACTACTACTGAAGAACCAAGTGATTCTGAAAGAAGATGACTGCGAATAATCGTTCCAGGAATCGCGCGCTGCTGGACTATGTTGTGCTGCCAATGCTCTTTCTGACTGTGGCGCTGCTGGGCGGGCTGCGCGTGGGTACCGAGAACCGAACCTTCATTTTCGTCGCGCCGCCCCTGGTCACACTCTTGCTCGGGGTTCTATTGATGCTTCTCCTCGTACGCGGCCGTCTAATTAGGTTTCATCAATGGGTCGGGAGCGAACTTCCGCCTCTCACGAATGTTGTCCATATCTGGATACTCATCACACTCTTTTTTGCCTCGGCCCAGGCTTTCAACTCTGTGCTGCCCGAGCGCGGCCTGCTTCACTGGTTGTTCTCGTTCTTTTTTCTGTGGACACTCTGGAACAATCAGTTCTCCTCGTTTGACCCGCGCAGGCTTTTGCGCAGCCTCGCGATACTCTTCGGAACAGCTTTCGTTCTCAAGCACATGCTGCTGGCGAGTCTGTATAGTCCGGAAGGTGGGTGGCTGAAGCGTGTAGCAGGGACGCTGTTACAGGGTGTTTCGCTTGGCACGTTTGACGCGCCAAACTTTGCGCCAGCCACGGGCTACATTTCTTTCTTTACACTTACTCTTTACGTCGCGGGCTTGATCCTGCTGGCATTCGTAGGGAAAGACGAAATCGACCTGCTCGTTCATCCGGTCATTGAGGAATATCGACAACTGCCTGCTACCGACCGGCTGGCCGTGCGCGACGCAATTCTGGACGATCAGCCTGAGCCGGTGGCTAGAGTGGGACGCCAACCTGCACGTCGCGATGAGTAACTCCCTGGCGATACCGTCAACTGCACCTAAAGATAAGTAAAAAGATCCGCGAAGTCCCACGAACGACAAAAACTTCCTGAAACGAGTTGACGCCTTTGCGACCCCGAACGAGCAGCGGACAGCCGCCGATATCTATATGGATGGCGCGACGTTTCATCCTCTGTGATAATGTCTGGCCCGTCGAAATATCGCGTGCGCGTCCTGAGGAGCCCACAGCTCATTTTCCCGCCCAGGCATTCAGCATTTTCATGGTCCAGTAGCATTTGCAGAGCGGACCGCCGGCTGGTGCGGTTGTTGTTCAGGGGGAATGATGCCGGGGAACCGGCTCCAGAACCATTGACGATTAGTTTTATCGACTGGTGCGGCCGCGCTCGCTGGCTATATTCACTTGGATTTTGTGCCGCCCAAGAAGTGCACAACCCAATTTCTGACGGTCTGTAAACATAAGAAAAGGCGTCACTTGCTAGTGTCGCCTCTATTACTGAGCCAAGCGGGCGATAAACCTTTTATTATCAATAGGTTACGTGGATTCTTGGACCACGGGCTTAGCCGCAAATCTTGCCGCGAATGTGCGCATCTTAAATGATCTGTGCCCGCGTGCGCCAGCGGTAGGGGCACTCCTTAAGCGCATGAAGTTTACGGAGGCACGTGGGTACTACCCCTTCATCGAGACATCAATAAAAAGCTTCCTATTGATCGCTCGAACAGAATGGCTTGACTCAGATGGTGAACGTTGAGCACCACGGCTCCGGATTGCGAATCGGGCTCTCGGCAAAAACGTAAGTATTTGCCTTTTCGAAAGTTGCAGCCACCGAGAGATTTCAAGGGTTTTCCCGTTGCTTCCCATTCTTTAACAATCACCTATCCGTCGCGTGCAGTCATTTTTGGCCACGTATTGGCCACTTGGAAATTTTCGATTTCAAAAGACCGCAAGGGCTTCTCGAAATCACCTTTCCAGATAGAACGATCCTGGATCTCAACCATAGAGCTACTAGTGGCAAAGCGTCCGTCGTGGTAGAAGCCCCGCTTCATGTGCGCGAAGAGTCCACGTAAAAAAGAAGTGCGATAGGTTTCGTCAAACGATCGGTTTGACTGGAAATCGTCGATACGAATCTCCGAAGGCTCATGCGCGTTCCAGCCCGGCTCCGTAAAGCAGCGGCGGCACATGACACTGCGCATAGTTAGCCTTCCCTAAGACTGTTTCCTCCCCGTGAGTCTTGACTCGCTCTCAGTCATTTCACCCGTCGACTCCCTATGAGTGCCAGCGTGTAACTCCCACCTTCATGGTCGCTTTCACCAGGCGTTTTCGGAGAAACTGATCTCTCCAATCGCATATGAACAATGTTGGTGTTTGCTACGATGGCGAGCAGAATTTTCTTGCGACTGGGCAGTGCCAGTATTTAAAATCAGACCGACGACTGACCGGCGGCATATCAAGTAGATCAACGCCGTTCGCATTAGGATTGTGAAAGAGTCGATCAAAGGTCAAAACGGAAATGTCTGATGTAGTTATAATGAGGCGTGCGAGGCGCACCCGATGAGTACGACTTCTCCAGAAACTCAGGACCTGGCCCGGCGACTACTCGCTTCCGAGGCGCCACACGATGACTCATCCGCTACGGGCGTAGATGACGCAGCGAGGGTCATTGAGGAGTTGCGTCTACGACTCATCAAGTTGGCGGGGGTTGATGGCTTTCGCGCTCTTTTATCCCGGGCTTTGACACTGGCAAAGGCGGAAGTTCCTTCGCTAGACATGGTGCAGGTAAGCGCGGATGGTTCTTTGGAGGGATTCGAGGGAATTGAGCAGAGCCAGGAGGCGGGAGCGACAGGGCAGGCCGGAATGATTCTCGTGGCCCACTTGCTGGAGCTGCTATTGACCTTCATTGGCGAACCTTTAACTCTACATCTGATGCGTGACAAATCGCGGGATGCGTCCATGGACAGAGCGGATGTGAGATCTGAGGAAAAACCATGAGCGTGCAGAACAAGGTGAGTATTCAGACACTGCCGACAGGTGTGCCGGGTCTGGATGAGATTTTGGGCGGTGGCTTACCGGAGTTTTCTTTTAACATCATCGCTGGCGCGCCCGGCGGCGGGAAGACCACGCTGGCCCATCAAATCATGTTTGCCAATGCCACCCCGGAGCGTCCCGCGCTTTATTTCACCGTGCTGGGCGAACCGGCCCTCAAGATGCTGCGATATCAGCAGCAGTTTCAATTTTTCGACCATACCAAGTTGAATGCCTCGATCCGTTTCATCAACCTCAGCCAGGTGGTGCTCGATCACGACCTGAACGCGGTGCTGGAGGCGATTGTCAAAGAGGTCGAGGCAGCCAGTCCCGGCATCGTCGTGGTGGACTCTTTTCGCACCGTGGTGCGGAAGGCACACTCAGGCGCAACTGACGTCGAACTTCAGGGTTTCATCCAGCGGTTAGCCGTTAATCTGACGAGTTGGCAAGCGACCACGTTTCTCATCGGAGAATACGACGAGGGCGAGATTCGTGATAACCCCGTCTTCACCGTCGCCGACGGACTCTTCTGGCTCTCGCAGCAGATAGAGCGGAACTCCATCGTGCGGAAGTTACAGATCAGGAAGTCGCGCGGGCAAGCCTCGGTGCCGGGGCTGCACACCTTCCGCATCACCGAGGCGGGGCTGCAAACCTTCCCGCGCACCTTCGGACTCACCGGCAGAGAAGCGAAGGCCAGGGGGCACCGGCGTCTGTTGTGCGGCGTCCCCGAACTGGACGAGATGATGGGCGGGGGCATTCCCGAAGGGGACAGTCTGTTGGTGGCTGGCTCGTCGGGGATGGGGAAGTCGCTGCTCGGCACGAAGTTCATCGTCGAAGGCATCCGGCAGGGTGATCCGGGGATTGTGGCGATGTTTGAGGAACGGCCAGAGGAGTACGCGGAGCGGGCCGCCAGCTTCGGCCTCGATCTGGATACGCCGCAGAAGGAGGGCAAACTTAAACTCCTCTATATCCGCCCCCTTGACCTTTCCGTCGATGAGACGGTGCGCGAAATCATCGACGCGGTGCAGGCGATGGACGCCAAGCGGCTGGTGATAGATTCGCTGGCGGGGTTTGAGATGGCGCTGGCTCCCGGCTTCCGCACCGACTTCCGGGAATCGCTGTACCGTATGATCGGCGCACTCACGAGGACGGGCGTGACGATCCTCAGCACCGTTGAAGTTCAGGAGGCCTTTACCGGGTTCACCCTCAGCTCCTACGCGATCTCGTTCCTCAGCGAAGACATCCTCCGCCTGCGCTTCGTCTCCATCAACGGCCAACTCCGCAAGATGATGGTCGTCATCAAGATGCGGCGCAGCACACACAGCATTGACATGCGCGAGTTCGAAATCACTTCCGAGGGCTTTGTCATCGGTGAGCGACTAAGGGGCTATCGCGGCCTGACCACCGGGGTGCCCGGGCCTTGGAATGATGAGCCGGGGGAAATCCACGAGTCAGCGAACGAACCCGAAAGCAATCAGTAGGAGCGCCAATGCGTGAGAAACCATGGTCAGTCACGGGGGAGCAGGCTTTTGACCTTGTGCGCCTCTGTCGGTACTTTTCCGAACTTTCACCCCAGCCCATGGTCGCCGTCGAGGGGACGACTCACATCGTGCGCCATCTCAATGCCGCGTTCGCGCGCCTTGTCGGGAAGGAAGCAGCAGAACTGATCGGACGCCCCTTTGCCGAGGCCGTGCCGGAGGGGGAGGAAAACAGATGTCTCTCGCTGCTTGACCGCGTGTATCGCACTGGAACGCCGGAGATTTTAGTCGAGCAGGAGCATTGCCATACAACGCCACCCGTTTACTGGTCTTATTCGGTGTGGGCAATCCTGGGGGCGGACGAACACCCGGTCGGGGTCATCATCCAGGTGACTGATGCGAGCGAGATAGCGATCTTCCGCGGACAAGTGATGGCTATGAACGAACAGCTTCTGCTCTCAGCGACCCGGCAACATGAACTCACGGAAATCGCCGAGAGAGCGAATCGGCTCAAAGATGAATTTCTCGCCACCCTCTCGCATGAACTGCGCACGCCGTTGAATGCGATTCTCGGCTGGGCGGAGCTGTTAGCGAACGCCAAGCTCGACTCGGTGGATTCCTTACGCGCCATCGAAGTCATCCGGCGTAATGCACGAATGCAAGTGCAGCTGATTGATGACGTGCTCGATGTCTCGGGCATCATCACCGGCAAGTTGCGTCTGAGCGTGCAGCCCGTCGACCTCGGCACGATCATCATCGCGGCGGTCGATGGCCTGCGGCCGGCGGCGGAAGCCAAGGAGATAGGTTTACAGCTGCAACTAGATTCTCCGGCAGGGCAAGTGTCCGGCGACCCTGACCGGCTGCAACAGGTAGCGTGGAATCTTATCTCGAACGCCATCAAATTCACGCCGAAAGGCGGGCGCGTCCTTGTGCGACTAGAGCGCGTCGAATCGAATGTTGAAGTTATAGTGAGTGACACGGGCCAAGGAATGGCGCCGGAGTTTCTGCCACACGCCTTCGACCGCTTTCGCCAAGCCGATGCGACGACCACGCGAGCATTCGGCGGCCTGGGTTTAGGGTTAGCGCTTGTTCGTCAATTGGTCGAATCGCATGGCGGGACAGTGCGAGCTGAAAGCGAAGGTGAAGATCTTGGCTCGACCTTCACTTTCAGTCTGCCATTGATGCCGGGGCGCAATGCAGTAAGCGACACCGAGAATGCGCAGGCGCCTGAGTTTACACTGCCGGAGGCCGAGTGCCCGTCAGCGCTTGATGGTTTGCATGTGCTCATCGTTGACGATGAAGTCGACGCGTGTGAGTTGCTGCGAATAGTACTGGAAGGCTGCGGGGCGCAGGTGACAACTACTTTCTCAGCCGCCGCCGCGCTGGCGGCCATAGAGCAGGAAGCCTTCGACGTTTTAATCTGCGACATCGGGATGCCGGATGAAGATGGCTACTCCCTGATAGCCAAGGTGCGCGCTCTTGGCAAGGAGCGAGGAGGCGAGATTCCGGCGGCGGCACTGACAGCTTACGCGGCGGAAGAAGATCGTATCCGGGTACTTCGATCAGGCTTCCAGATACATGTGCCGAAGCCCATTAGCCCTACCGAGCTGGTCGCCATCGTGGCCAGCCTCTCCGGGCGCACCGGGTAGGGACGGGTCGGGCCAACGAACGCCGAGCTTGACTGTAAGTTGATTCCTCGACTGTATAAATCAGCTTCGATTCGTTTTCAGCAATTGATTGGATAATGTCGAGCGGGTTCGGAGGATTCGATATCGGTCTCCCCGTGGTGCGAGGACTGAGTGAGTGTCACGGCGAGCGCGTTTGGTGTAAAGAATCAAGAATGTTTCCGGTCTGGTTACAAGCAGGGTTCTGGGGATTAGTTGCT
>DATKDA010000076.1:0-6388 GCA_035512935.1 Pyrinomonadaceae bacterium
GCGAGTTGGTGGGCCTCCGCCACTACCGAACCGAAGCGGCGACTACGAAAGTGTCCGCGCATCTGCGGAATAAAGCAGAAAGCGCACGGACGGTCGCAGCCCTCCGCAATTTTTATGTAGGCGTAGTGTGCTGGGGTGGCAAGCATTCGGGGAGTGGATTCGTCATAAAGATAGGTTGCGGTCTGATTACCGATGGGAACAACTGGGAGAAAGCGCGTAGTAGTTGCCGGATCGCAGACTTTAAGAATCTCGTCGATCTGGCTGGTGCCGATAAATGCGTCGACTTCGGGAAGTTCCGCCTTAAGTTCTGTTCGATAGCGCTCGACCAGACATCCGGCAACCACAAGACGCTTTGCGCTGCCCGTTGTCTTCAATTGCGATGCTTCAATAATCGCGTCGATAGACTCCTTCTTTGCGGAGTCAATGAATCCACAGGTGTTTACGACAACAGTGTCCGCATCGCCGGCATCGGCGGTTATTTCAAAACCCTTTGCCTTGAGTTTTCCCATCATTACCTCGCTATCCACGAGATTCTTTGGGCACCCAAGGCTGATAAATCCCACCTTCTTCATTCAGTGTATCCTGTGCGACCCTCTGGTTCACTTCAAACTCGGCGCCTCTTTCTCCATCTCTTGCAGCCAGTTCTCAATCTCGTTGGCCTCGGAGAACGATAACTCGTTCGCGCCATACCGAACGCGGTGATATGCCTGGGTTATTCGCACTGGCACTTCCTGACCTAAACTCGTAGCAAATTCGAGCGGAGTTTGGTCAGGACGACGGCTGATGCCCCGCATTGCCAGCAACTGAATTAATCGTTCGTAGAATTCAATCGAGGAACGGTGTAAACCGTCCTGCGTTTTCGAAGACACCAAACCCGCCCAGCCACGATTTCGGATGCGCCTTGCGAGGATCCACAAAGCCATGAGCAGCGCCAAAAACAACGGAATTAGCAATGGTGCATATGAAGCGGGGATCTCTATCTTCCTGATTTCCGCGATCCATTGACCAATCGCTCGGCGGGAATCAAACAAGAGGTTGTGCAGGGACGTCGCAAGCGAACGTTGCTCCTGCTTGTCGTAACCGACCACATATTGGAACCACATCAACTCCATGGCTTCAGCATATTTTTGAAGCTGCGCAATAAAGCCAGTACGCTGGAGTTCGATCCTTCCTGCGGCAGGAGTAGGATCAAATTCAACCCACGTATCAGTACTGGGGAAATAAACCTCAACCCATGAATGTGCGTCGCTCTGCCTTACTGTAAAAGCTCCTGCCGCCGTATTGTATTCGCCCGGCAAAAAGCCATTAACCACCCGCGCCGGGATCCCATGAGTACGGAGCATCACTGCCATGGCAGTCGAGAAGTACTCGCAATGACCGGCCCTGATGTTAAATAGGAAATCGCTAAGTGGATCTGGACCACTCGCCCTCATCTGTAGGGCATATCCATAGTCGCGCTGCAAGGCTGATTCGATTGCTTTCGCCGCATCATATCGTGTGCGAGCCCCCGCAGCAGAAATCATCATGCCAGCAAGCTCTGTGATCCGCGGGTCGAATTCGGCTGGGAGCTGTAGGTAGCGTCGATAATCTCTTGGGAGGGGGCGACGGTCTGAACGAAGCGTTTGGATGTCTGGTATGTTGGTATCGGATAGGGCTTTGTAAATGAGTCGCTCGGAATTGTGCCGGCCCGATTGAATGGCTGCTTCCCCGTCAACCCTGATGAAAGGAAATTCTCCTTGAACGGCAACAAGGCGGCTCGCAGCAAAGAGCACATTGGATTCAATGGGCTCAAGAAAAACCGTCTGCGTAGTCAGACGGTGCAGAGCTTCGGTTGTGCCCAACCTGAAGAATCCCCGTTCGGCGATCTTGGCTTCGAGAATGCGTGCCTCGGAAGACTTTTTCCAGCTCTGGCCAGTGAATTCATCAAGAGCTACACCACGCCATTTCAAACTACGGTCGCGCGGGGTCTGCGACTCCTCGATGCGGACTCGCATGACGACCTCATTGTTCTCTTTCAGCTCGCCTATCTGTCCAAGAGTGACATTCTCGGAGAACCCGATAAAGTTTGAGATTCCGGAGCGGCCGCGCGAAAACGTCGCTGAGCCCGCGCGGGGAACGATCAAGAAAAGTGGCAGGGCCAGGCTGAAGATCAGCAACAGCAACAATGCGGCCACAAGCGGCAGGCGAGTAGCTTCAATATTGCGTCTTGGCCGATTTCCAGTCAGCTTCCGAAAGATTGAGGAGTCCGGGGGGATCAGGAGCCGGGTCTCGGCCGGCTTGGTCGCACGTTTTGCTTTCCTGATCTCAAAAGCAGAGATGGTCGACAAAGCACACAGCAGGTACAAGCTTAAGGTCCCAAGAAAGACGGGACTGAAGCTCAGACCAGCAGCCAAAAGGACTTCAAAGAAAGAGATCAAATAAAGGAATACCCAGTCACGGTCAGACTTAACCTGAAGAAGTTTTATTGCTGAAAGGAAAACGATAAGGTGTGCCAGAGCATTCACCCCGAGCCGTTCGGCTGGCCCTCCCATTGCTTTCTGATACTGCCAGTCAAGGAAAAACAGGGGGATTGAAAGAATCACGATCAGCAATCCCACGCGTTCGGAGATTTGCCAACTTGTTCCTTCCAGTTTCCACGCCACGACCATCAACACGGCAAAACCGAGCGCCAGACCAAGGTGGAGCCCCCCGGCGAGCACAAGCGCCAGCATCGCCACAGCGATCATCGCGTAAGAAGAGGCCCGGAAATAGGTGTCAAATGACATTTCGTAGAAAGTTTGTTACCTCAATAGATGTACCTTCGGCCAACTGATCTTCAGCCGCCAAGGGTCTATCTTCAATAGCGAATTATACGGTCTGGTGGGTCGAAAGGACTAAAGGGGGCAGTGGTGGTGTTTTCTATCTCTTCACTAGCCGGATCTCGTAAATCATTGGCCAAAGTTTTCCCGTAACGAAAAGCCGGTCATTCTCACCGTCGTAAGCTATGCCATTCAGTACTGCTTCGGTATCGCGGACCGTGTTTGCCGGTCGCAATCCAGCGAGATCGATCCAAGCTCTAACTCGCCCGCTTTTAGGATCAATGCGCGCTATGCGATCCGAGTGCCATATGTTGGCAAAGATCTCACCTTTGATGTATTCGAGCTCATTCAACTGTGTCACCGGACCGCGGTCGTCTCTAACCGACAAGACTCGACTGACCTTGAAAGTTGACGGATCGAGAAACCGTAAAAGATCTGAACCATCGCTCATGATCAAATGCTCTTCAGTGTTGGTGAGGCCCCAACCTTCGCCGTCGTAACTGAACTCCGCAAGCAGGTTCAAAGTTACAGGATCGTAGACAAACCCCTTGCGCGACTGCCATGTGAGTTGATAGATACGGTGGCGAAAGATAGTGATACCTTCGCCGAAGTACTGCGCCGGCAGATCTACCTTCATGACTACTTTTCCAGTGGCCAGCTCCACCTTACGCAAACTTGAGGAGCCGTACTGGCCGGTGCCTTCCCAAAGGTATCCTTGATAATAGACCAGACCCTGCGTATAGGCCTTTGGGTCATGGGGCCAGGTATTAATCACTTCGTAGGAGTAGATGTCTGGCTGGCTGCGGTTGTTAGATCCGGTCCCTTCTCGATCCCCGCAGGCCACAAGTAACATTAGCGCCAGCACGAGCGTTTTAAGAGACGTTGCGGCCACCGAGATAGCTTAACATTAAAAACCGACTTCAATCCTTTAAGGTCGAGTCAATAGAACCCCGGTTTGTGGCCCCGCTCAGCAACCTTTTCCCTTGTGCGGTAGGGATACCCTACTTACAGGCCTTCTCAGTTCACCTTGAACACGAGCTCAGCCTCAACCGGTTCATCGCCATAGGTCCCTCCGAGTCTGACTTTGTGAGGGAGCTTCATCCCGCCGACATCCTGGTATTCGATTCTGAAGTCCAATGTTGCCTTGGTGCCTGCGGTAATAGGTTCAAAGATCCCCTGGTAACCAGTTAAGAGAAAGCCTGCGTCAGTTTTCTGAAAATGTGGCTTGACGATGCGTTTCGCTCTGGGACTCACAAGGTTCCATTCAGTGATGAGTAGATCACTTGTCATCAGGATGGTAACTTCCCCAGGCGCGGCGGAGTGGGTGAGGCGGTATTCCTTACCCAGGTGTTCGACTTTGATTTGGGTATTTGCCTCGCCGAAAGCTGAGTCCACCATAAACATGCCCCATGTACTAAAAAACCCTGCCACCAGTCGCTGCAAATGATAGTGAATCTCGTTAACCACACGCTGCATTTTAGGGGTGGTGAGGATGGCGTTTACTTCGTGGTTGATTGTGATCGCGCCCTTTTCATCGACGATCAATGAGAACCGCACTGCGCGAAACACTTCAAGGCTTTCCGGTGTGGCGGTGTGAGCTAGTATGACTTCCCAATTGGGTTCAATGGTGGCTTTGAAACCTTTGAATCCATTTCGTGCCAGGCTGTAATAGGCGCCTCGCGCCCGACCAATCACAGCTTGATTGGCAGTTTCCTGACCTGACGCATGAACAGACACTGTGAGGGCATAAATTGTCAAAAGAGAGACTAGCGGACGAGCCAATTTTCTCATCGCCAAATCTTCCGATGGCTACCGCACGAACGACAGCGGCCTCCAAACTTACCGAGGCATTCCTATACTCTTAAACAGAAACTTCTTCACTTGATCAACGGCAGGTAGCTGTTCGATTTCAAATAGATTGGAACCTAGAGCGGTCACAAAAGAGTCCAGTACCTCGTATAGTCTCCTTGAGCGGACAAGAATATCTACGGGCCGCGACTCGTGAGCGTTCAACATATCGGCGAGCTTTTCCGGGACTCCGGCGTACAATAGATCGCTTCCTCCTGTCGCTTCCAACAGTTCAAATCCCAATACGAACCCTGATGCGGAGTCAGCGGCTAGTAACGCATACGCAAGCTGAGGCCTTTCATTAGGTCCGCCAACTCTTGCGGGCAGGGTAAAGAGATCGATTTCAAGACTGCCGGATTCTGGCAACTCTCTTAAGGTACCAAGGATAGAGTCGTCTACCTTGAATGGCACCAGGTTCTTAAGGGGTGGCTCGATCGTTTTTATCTGGTCTTCCCAGACTAGTTCTGAGCCGCGCCTTTTAGGAACGCGGATTAGAAAATCCTTTTCCTTGGGAGGGACATTCAACGGAATCACACTTTCGTCGACACTGAACCGCTCCGCGACATCAATTAGCTGAGTGAGCGTATAGATTAGCTGCCGCGCTTCAGCATTAGTCAGGAACCATCCCAAATACCCGGGCCGACAACTGCGGAAACAAGGTTTCTTACGCCCAAACTTCAACCCGGAGTTCTTAATAACTTCGCGGTCTCTTTTCTCCAAGCCCCTCCCTGATTCAAACGACATCTGAAATTGCGGTATTTCAAAGAACATTTCGTGCGCTTGCTCACTTTTTGGGTCGAACTCCAGTTGGGATCTGAAGTCTTCCCAGGCATACAAGCCCCCTGACCCGCGGAACACGGAGACGGCTTCGAACTCGCCAAGTAACCCCATCACACTGACGAATCCGATCTCGCCAGTATCGGGATCTTGAACGCCAAAGACGTCGGCCTCCTCCATAAACTTCCACGGCTTGAAATCTTGGATCTTCTGCGCGAGTTGACAGAGTTCTTTGAATTCTTCCGCTGAGGGATCCAACAGTTCCTCTGGCTGAGCTTGAGCATTCGTGGCTTTACTGGGCTCGCCTCTTGAGGTCTTAGTTGGGGCTTTGGGAGCCTTACTCGGGGCTTGCTGATTCGAGGGAAGAGGAAACAATTCTGCTTGATAGGATTCAGTGGGTGTGATTTGTTGATCTGGTTTATCAGCAGAGGTGTTCTGGTTAGAATCCCCAGTTTTGGTTTGCCTTAAGGCCTTGGTAGCTTTCTGTCTTTTAGTTGCAGCGCTTGCTTGATCGTTAGTGTTCGGCATGGCGGGCATGATAGCAAGAAAAGTCAGCGGACTGGACTGTAAAACACCAACTTTATTCAACTGGATTCGCGGCAATATTTGGCAATATGAAGCCTCAGTAATCGTCCAAGTGCTATACTGCCGCCGAAACCACTATGGCTATGAACAAAGATGCTGACGATTACTTCCTCAACCCGCCACCGGGTTCGGCGGCTGTGCGCGCAGTTGAATTCGGTATTGATCTGACCCTGACTCTGGAAAACTTGAGGCTCACTCCGGAAGAGAGAATTCGAAAACTGGACGATCACATCGCGGGAATTAGAAAACTGAAGGCAACTGCTCGGCTTCTTGGACCAACCCATGAATCCGCCAACAAATCTTCTTGAAAGTCTCAGACACGTGGTTGAGAAACAGATCAGACTTCTCGGCAGATTCAAAGTTGAATGCGTAGTCGTAGG
>DATKDA010000077.1:0-6995 GCA_035512935.1 Pyrinomonadaceae bacterium
AACGCGTCAGTGCTGCCCGGGAACAGACCGAAGCGCGCGGCGAAACCTTCTATCCGGGACCCAGCCGCGTTCATCTTGCTGCTTTTCCCCCCAAGGAACGCTGGGACGATTGGGTAGAACTTGACCCACAAGCCTGGCCGCAACGCAAAGAACGGCATTTTCAGCTTGTCCCAACCACCTGTTTCAATTGTGAATCAGCGTGCGGCCTGCTCGCTTACATCGACAAGATCACCGGTGAAGTCCAAAAGTTCGAAGGCAACCCCGAACACCCCGGGTCGCGCGGGCGCAACTGCGCCAAAGGTCCCGCAACACTCAATCAGGTCACCGATCCCGATCGCATTCTTCATCCGCTCAAGCGCACTGGAAAACGAGGCGAAGGCAAGTGGGTGCAAGTTAGTTGGAATGAAGTGCTGGATGAGCTAGCTCTCCGCATTCGTAATGCGATCATCGAGGACCGGCGCCAGGAGATCATGTACCACGTCGGCCGCCCGGGTGAAGATGGTTTCACCGAGCGCATTCTGGCCGCCTGGGGGATTGACGGCCATAACTCGCATACAAATATCTGCTCCTCGAGCAGCCGCGAAGGCTACCAATTATGGATGGGACTCGATCGGCCCAGTCCCGATCATGAGAATGCGAAGGTCATCTTTCTGATCAGTGCGCATTTGGAATCCGGTCATTACTTCAACCCGCATGCGCAACGTGTGATCGAAGGCAAATCCAGAGGGGCCAAACTAATCGTCTTTGACACGCGGCTTTCAAACACGGCCACTCATGCCGATTACTGGGTGTCACCATTTCCCGGTTCAGAAGCCGCAATCCTGCTTGCGATCGCCAATTACCTGATCCAACACGGTCTCTATAATCGTGAGTTCGTGCGGCGCTGGTGGAACTGGGAAGAATTTCTCGCCACGGAGCACCCACCGGTCGCATCTACTTTTGAGAACTTTGAGCTCATCCTGAAAGATCTCTACAAGTCATACACATTTGAGTTTGCCGCTCAGGAAGCGCGGGTCGATGCGCATCAACTCGAAGAGATAGCAAAGGTGATAGCCACCGCAGGAACTCACCTGAGCACTCATAATTGGCGTAGCGCTTCATCAGGCAATAGCGGCGGATGGCAAGTGGCCCGCTGCCTTTTCATGCTGAACGCTTTAATGGGGGCAATCGCAACCGAGGGAAGCGTCTACCCAAACGCCTGGAACAAGTTTGTGCCACGGCCGATCTACACGCCACCTCATCCGCAGATGTGGAACGACGTTACCTGGCCCAAAGAATATCCGTTTTCAATGAATGAGCTCTCATTTCTGCTTCCGCACCTGTTGAAAGAAGGTCGTGGAAAACTTGATGTCTACTTTACTCGCGTCTACAACCCAGTCTGGACCAATCCGGATGGTTTTTCGTGGATCGAGGTATTGACAAACGAAGACCTTGTGCGCACTCACGTCGCGCTTACGCCAACGTGGAGTGAGACGGCATTCTTTGCCGACTACGTTTTGCCGATGGGTCTCGGCTCCGAGCGGCACGATCTGCACTCTTATGAAACCCATGACTCCCAATGGTTGGGCTTTCGTCAGCCCGTGTTGCGAGCCGCCCGAGCCCGTGCGGGTGAAGAAATAAGCGATACTCGCGAAGCGAATCCCGGAGAGGTGTGGGAAGAGAACGAATTCTGGCTCGAGTTGACTTGGCGGATCGATCCCGATGGGAGTCTCGGCATTAAACAATACGTAGAGTCAAAGAAGGATCCCGGGACGCGGTTGAGTGTAGACGAGTATTACGCATGGATCTTTGAGAACTCTGTTCCCGGTCTACCAGAGCGAGCGGCCGGCGAGAATCTTAAGCCTCTGGAATTCATGCAACGTTACGGGGCCTTTGAAGTACAGAAGAAGATCGGCGCTCTGTATGAGGAACCCGTCCCGGCCGCCGAGATTGTAGACGCTCGCCAGGACCAATTTGGTCGCGTCTACACAAACGCTCCTAAACCGGTCTCTCCGAACATTGTGCCAGTGCCTACTCCAGATCCCGATCCTGAGGGGCGGCGTTTTGTGGGGCTCAATATAGATGGAACGCTGAGAAGAGGGTTTCCAACGCCTAGCGGGCGGCTCGAGTTTTATTCTCACACTCTTGCCAATTGGGGTTGGCGCGAGGTGGCAATTCCTACATACATAAAGAGTCACGTTCATCCAGATAATCTCGCTTCAGATCAGACGATCTTGATCTCAACCTTTCGGTTGGCGATGCAGATCCACACTCGCAGCGCCAATGCTAAATGGTTGAACGAGATCGCGCATACAAATCCGCTCTGGATTCACCCTTCGTTTGCAAAGCGCATCGACCTGCGCACTGGCGATCTTGTGCGCGTGGAAACTGAAATTGGGCATTTTGTTGTACGTGCCTGGGTGACGGAGGGAATCAGGCCCGATGTTGTCGCCTGTAGCCATCACATGGGGCGTTGGAAAACGAATGAACAGGGAGCCCAACAACTTATGGCCACTGTGGCTCTGGACCACGCCGAAAACAACTGGGGTCTGAAGCGCGAGAAAGGAGTCGAATCCTTCGAGTCGATGGATCCTGACACCCTGCGTATTTGGTGGACGGATGCCGGAGTACACCAGAATCTCACGTTCCCAGTGCATCCGGACCCAGTTTCCGGAATGCACTGCTGGCATCAAGCCGTAAGAGTCAAGAAGGCAGAACCAGGGGATAAATACGGCGATGTTTCGGTTGATACAGATAGTGCTCACGCCGTTTATAAGAAGTGGTTGGCCCAGACCCGCCCCGCTGACAAATACTCTCCCGATCGCACGCGCCGTCCTTACTGGATGCTCAGGCCGTTGAAGCCCGCGCGCGAATACTACCGGCTTCCGGAAAACCCTCAGACTGACGCCGATTAAACTGATCCACGTATTCTCCAGCTGTCACTCCTAACCCCAGCGGTTGACGCTGTTTAACCTGTGTTGAATGTGGAAAGGATCTTTGATTGACCCTTTTCACGGCATGTAGAGAACACGGGCAACTCTTCGATGGGCTTCCAAAAAATTCAGATCTTCAGATCAACATTCCATCGAGAACCAAACTTTTTAGGAGAGTGAGATAACTATGATACGCAGGCTCAGCATGAGTTTCGCACTGGCCCTCGCAGTGTTCGCCACCAGCACATCAGCGCAGGCGGACACCTTCCAACTAACCGGTATCAATACCGGTGTTACAGCGACGGTCACAATCACTCAATTAACCGGTGGTTTGTTGACATTTACAGTAACCAACACTTCCACTGGTGCCACCACCGGTACGATCACCAGCATAGGCATTGATCTTCCTGGTACGATCGCCGGCCCTTTCACTTTGGTCAGCGCGTCCAATCCCAATTACCGGTTGGAAACCAATATAGACGGGAACGCGGCAGGCATTAACACAGTTTTCGAAGTTGCCTTGTTGTCGGGACCCAACTTCAATGGCGGTGGCAATCCCAATAACGGCATCCTTCCTGGCGTAAGCGCTACGTTCTCTGTTTCCGGTAATTTCGCTGGTTTAACACAACAGCAGATTGCCCAGGGCTTGTTCCTCCGCTTTCTGAACGTCAACGGTGACGGTAGT
Source organism: Pyrinomonadaceae bacterium (assembly GCA_035512935.1). GTDB lineage: Bacteria > Acidobacteriota > Blastocatellia > Pyrinomonadales > Pyrinomonadaceae > PSRF01. The sequence goes on from DATKDA010000077.1 coordinate 3,598, forward strand.
GACGTCGCCAGATGCACGACCTGTCCTCCCCCACCTGAGATTCCCGAACCGGCAACGATGGCTTTGCTCGGCACTGGTCTCGCAGGACTTGCCGCCTCCATTCGCCGAAGACGAAGAGCAGGCCGTGAATAGTTAGACCTATTGACCCTGCGAGGTCGCCTCAGCTTTGCTCCTTCCTGAGTTTGGCCAGCGCTTCAATGTAAGCCGGAATCAAGGTTAACCCCTTTATTCCGGCTCTTTTTTTTAACCACTCACCCTCGACTGCCTGCCTTAACCAGTTAAATCGGACTAAGCGATTGCCAGTAACGGTGATTTTGCGCGATGATGGCACCAAAGAAAAGGAGTTCAACCATGTTCTTTAAGCAGTTCTATCTAGGCTGTCTCGCTCATGCTTCCTATCTCATCGGCTCGGAAGGAGAGGCCGCAGTCGTTGACCCTCAACGCGACGTCGATCAGTACATTGCAGAGGCTGAAGAACAGGGACTAAAGATTAAGTATGTGATCGAGACGCATCTTCACGCTGACTTCGTCAGTGGCCATCGAGAACTGGCTGACCGTACCGGCGCGGAGATAGTGTTTGGATCAAAAGCGGGTGCGACTTTTCCTCACCGTGCTGTTCAGGATGGAGACGAACTCAGAATTGGCAAAGTCGTGTTGCGCATTCTGGAAACGCCTGGACACACTCCGGAAGGAATCTGCGTGTTGGTGACCGACACCGAAGTTTCCGACCAGCCGCAAAAGGTACTTACCGGCGATACCCTCTTTATTGGTGATGTTGGTCGGCCGGATCTGGCAGGCTCGAAAGGCTACACTCCCGAGATGATGGCGGCCATGCTCTACGAGAGTCTTCATCATAAGATCTTGCCGCTCGCAGACAACGTCGAGGTCTATCCGGCGCATGGGGCAGGATCGATGTGCGGCCGCAATATCTCTAAGGACACTTCATCGACGATTGGCGAGCAGCGCAAGTTTAATTACGCGTTAAAACCAATGAGTCGCGATGAGTTTGTGGGATTGATGACCGCGAATCTGCCGGAGGCTCCGGCCTATTTTTCGCAGGACGCCGAGATCAACAGGAGCGGTGCGTCGCCACTCGACACGCTGGCTCGGCCAGCCGCTCTCTCTCCTGAGGAAGTCTTCAAACTAAATGACGGAGACCACGTGATTCTTGATGTGCGTTCCGCTTCCGAATTTGGTGCAGGTCATGTTCCCGGAGCGATTAACATCGGTCTGGGTGGCCAGTTCGCAATGTGGGCCGGCTCGCTGATACCGCTCCAAGCCCCCATTATCATCGTTGCCGAATCAGAATCGAAACTGGATGAAGCTGTTATCCGTCTTTCCCGCGTAGGCATCGAAAATGTGAAGGGGTATTTGAGCGGTGGTATCGATGCGTGGACTAAGGCAGGACTTGATATTGCGCGCGTCCCCCAGATATCGGTCGAAGAACTGAAAGATCTGATCGAGACTGGGTCCGAGGTTCAGATTCTTGACGTGCGCCGGCCCGCTGAATACGAAAGTGGTCATGCGCCCGCCGCTCTCACAGCGCCGCTCTCAAGTCTGAGGGAGAACCTTTCCTCGTTGAAACTTGATCCTGCTCGACAGACGGCCGTTCTTTGCGCCGGGGGTTATCGTTCGAGTGCAGCCACCAGCCTGCTCGAACAAGCGGGATTCGAGAAGTTGTTCAACGTTATAGGCGGTACGAATGCCTGGATCAATGCCGGGTTTCCAGTCGAAGTCCCTGCGAGCAAAACCGCCGTCAAAAGTTAAGCCGCGTGCCTGAGAGCCGGCGCGCGCGCCGCTTGTCACCCGCCGTCATTGACGTGTTTCTCTGCCTGCGTTTAGCATCGCACCTGTTCACTGTTTGGAAAGCATAAATATTTGGCAGAGGGTTTGCAGCTATCGATCCCTTCACCTTCAAAGTTCTCATTAGCTTTGGAATCATTGTTATTGCTACGCTCCATGGCTTTGGTGCGGCCTGGCTGGCAATCTGGATGCTCTTTCACCCTTATCATCCCGTCAAATTCCTTGGGGTAACAGTCTGGCCACAGGGGATGATTCCACGGCACCGTCAGCGACTTGCTCAATCCATCGGCAATGCAGTCGGTAATGAATTGGTCTCTCAGGAAACAGTTTTCAATGCTCTCTTCGAGACCAGTTTCTTTGAACGCAAAGTTGAAGAGTTTGTCGTGGCTTATACGGAGGATCTGCTGAGCAGATCCCACCCATCTTTTATCGACGCTCTTCCTTCAGCCGCCCGGGGACCCATTCTAGACGCGGTCGCCGCCCTGCAACACCGGCTTGCTGACTATATTGCTGCGACTCTCAAGAGTGAGAAAACTGCTGAAGCCGTCGCCGGGTTTGTGGATCGCCAAATCGAGGAACTATTGACGCGGCGCCTTGACGAGACTATCAGCGCAGAGACTTTTGCGCAGGTGCTGCCTTTCGTTGAGGAACGCTTCTGGCGTCTGGTTAAGGGTGAAGATTTTGACAGGAAGGTCCGTGAGTTTGTATCCGATCGTCTGGATGAGCTGGCCCAAAGCAACGCTACGCTTGCCGACACCTTCACCCCCGACACAGTCGCTTTTATTAAGGAAAGAATAGACCAGCAAGTACCACCAATTGTTCATCACCTCGCTGAGATTGCCACCAGCCCCAACACGCGCAAACAAGTCGGGGCGCTAATCAAGCGTGAAGTCGACGACTATTATCAGCAACTCTCGCTCTTCAAAAAAATCTTCATTTCGCGCGAGCGTATTCATCGCGAAGTCGACGAACTGATGATCAAGACACTGCCGCAACGCATCGAAGAGTACTTGCGTGGACCGGCATTCGAGCAAGAGGCAGAGGCTTTTCTGAACTCGACGATTGATAACGTGCTTTCGCGACCTTTGAACGAGATCATTGGTCAACTCGAGCACGATAAGTTTGAACTAATAAAGAAACAGATATCGGACCGGATAGTGGAGTTGGCCAGCAGCCCCCAACTGAATGCCTCAGTGTTGGCCTATATCGCAGACGCTTTCGAGCAGATCCGGCCCCAAACGCTCCGATCGGGGCTAGAGCACCTTGGTCTTGATTCCGCTGATGGGGTCAAAGGATTTCTCACCCGAAGCCTGCACGGCATTCTGGCCAGGGAGGAGACCGCACGCACAATCAACTTGATTATGAGCACCCAGATCGAGAGGTTGCTGGTGGCGCCGATAGGCACCATTGGAGAGCATGTACCCGAAGACTCTTTGGCCAGGGCGCGAACTGCGCTGGTCGAACGTATTACAGTGGCCTCTCGAGAGCGTTTACCGGCAGCGATTGCGGAGTTTGATGTCGGCGGGTTGGTCCGCAAAAAGGTTTCAGACTATCCGATCGAAAAACTGGAAGAGTTGGTTTTGTCTGTGGCTGCT
>DATKDA010000078.1:0-15987 GCA_035512935.1 Pyrinomonadaceae bacterium
GCGCAAAGACGCATCAGCTTCTAAACTAATAATGGCTCTTGCTCCCGCGTTCGCGATTTGTCCAGAACCTCTCTGACCTTTCGAGCGAGGACCTCCGCTGTAAATGGCTTCTCAATGAAGTTCATGCCGGGGTGAAGCACCCCGTGATGCACTATTGCATCATCCGTAAAGCCGGACATGTAGAGAACCACTATCTCAGGGTGCAGTGCCATGATGGCCTCGGCAGCTTTCTTGCCATTCATTTTTGGCATCACCACGTCAGTCAATAACAACTGGATTTCTTCCCTGTGAGTTTGACAGAGGGTCATGGCCTCCTCTCCGTTTTGAGCCGACAAAACGCGATAACCGCGGGACTCGAGAATGTCTCTCGCCAGCTTTCTGACCATCTCCTCATCTTCCACGAGAAGAATTGTTTCGGTAGCTTTAGTTACAAGGCTTTCCGTTCCTTCAATAGGGGCGTTTACAAACGATTCCTCAGTAATCAAAGGCAGGTAGATCTTGAACGTGGCGCCGTGTCCAGGCTCGCTGTAAACCCAGATGTTGCCACCCGACTGCTTCACGATGCCATAAACCATCGACAGCCCTAAGCCGGTTCCTTTTCCCACCTCTTTAGTAGTAAAGAAAGGCTCAAAGACGCGCTCACGTGTGGCAGCATCCATTCCCAGACCTGTGTCGGACACTGCAAGCATTACGTAGTGACCGGGCTTGATTGCCATGTGCATATCAGAATAAGCCTGGTCCAATTCTGCATTTGCTGTCTTGATGGTGATCTGGCCGCCATCTGGCATTGCATCTCGAGCATTGACCGCGAGGTTTATTAGTATCTGTTCGATTTGGCCCGGATCAGCATTGACTTTGCCAAGTCCCGCACCTAGCGAATTAATAATCTGGACATCCTCGCCGATGAGCCGGCTAAGCATCTTACTCAGACCTTCAACCAATTCGTTTAAATCAAGAACTTGAGGCTTTAAGACCTGCTTACGACTGAAGGCTAGCAGTTGACGCGTGAGCGAGGAGGCCCGGACAGCCGCCTTGTGTATCTCTTCCACTCTTTCAGTAACGCGGGCGTCCAAGCCGCCTTTGCTTGATATTAAGTCGCTGTAACCGATGATGACTGTCAATAAATTATTGAAGTCGTGAGCTATCCCACCGGCCAGGCGTCCAACGGCCTCTAGCTTCTGCGATTGCCGCAATTGTTCTTCAGTCTTCTCGAGGGCTTCTTCGGCCTCCTGGCGATCAGCGATCTCCTTCTCCAGTGAAGCCACAGCCTGCGTTAATTGGACGGTCCGCTCTTTGACGCGCACCTCCAGCTCATCATGCGCCTGCTGTAACGCCTTCTGTGCAAGTCGCTGCTCGGTGATATCGCGCGCGACAATCGAGGCGCCAGTCAGCCTGCCCGTCGTGTCCTTAATCGGCGATATAGACAGTGAGAGATAAATCTCATTACCGTCCTTTCTCACGCGCAACGTTTCATAATCGTCGAGGCTTTCGCCTCGGCTGGCCGTCTCATGGATCTGCCGCAATTCATCACCCTGTTCGGGCGGAATTAAGACCGATATGGGCTTGCCCACAACCTCTTCAGCCGTGTAACCGTAGATTCGCTCAGCTCCCTTGTTCCAACTGGTGATGATACCGTCCAGGGACTTACCAAAAATGGCATCAGCGGAGGACTCCACAATCGAAGCCAGCTTCAGTAAGGTTTCTGCTGTTTGCCTGCGCTCGCTAAGGCCGCGAAGTGAAGCCATGATCCCAATGCCCACACCGGAAAGGAAAAAACAGACTGCGGTGTTCAGTGCCATTGGTATTGACGAACCGCCATACATCAGTGGAGCGCCATAAACGTATCCCAGGGAGAAGCTTAGGCCGATGAAGGCAACGACGACTGACAGGCATTTGGCAACAGTATCCGACCAGTTACTCGCCGATGTGACGAGCAGAGAGGCTGCTCCGAGGAAGGAAAACGTCAGAGCGGTGAAAAAGGCCATCCTGCCAACGGGTGCCAAACCAAGAGTCTCCGCGGGGAATCTGAAGACCAGACGATCGACTCCAAAATCAGCCCCAGTGAAATATTCACTAAGCCGCGCTAGTGCCACCAGAGTGATGATGATTGCTCCACTGCGCAGGACTATCTGTTTGGCTGAGGGCCCCAATCGTATCGTCAGCATTGCGCCCGTGAGGACGAACAACAAAGCTGTGTTAGGCGCCATAGGAATGTAGGACGAGTTGAGACCACGAAGCGTATCGAATTCCAGAAACCATCCGGCTATCGCGGCGGCCCCGATCAGCGCCACCACTACCCCGGTTACTTGAGTAATGCTTTCATATCGACTTATGGGCCAGGATTGAGATTTCATTGTCGGATTCCCCATCTAATTGGTGAAGCTGTAGTTCGACGAGAACCACGTATAAAAATACCTCTAGTTCGAAGGACTTTAATCTTTAACCGCCTGAGGGTGGGCGGCAACTGCTGAGGTTCGGGCTCTGGCCGCGGAGCTTTTTGAGAGTTCAATACCGTAACGACCTCTTAAGGGAGCCAATTTGGGGGTTATTGGTAGGAGTTATCAGCACCAGGAGGCGGAGTCGAACCTGGCTGAAGTTTGTGTCAAGAGGCTGCCTTACGTCAAGACAAAGTTGTGCGCAGTTGAACACAGACAAACAGATTTCCAGCATTTGCCATATAAAGGGCTGTTTCTATGCATTAATTATTGCCCCTGAGTGCGGGCTGCTAGTTGACCGCACGCTGCGTAAATATCACGCCCACGAGGCCGGCGCACAAACGTCGGGACGCCCTTTCCCTCGAGAATACGCCTGAAACTCTCGATGCGTTGTGGTGTCGATGGCTGATAAGGCAGCGGATCGGCAGGGTTATGCGGAATCAGATTGACCTTTGTGCGCAGCTCGAACCGGTTCAACAGATTCGCAAGCTGGCGCGCATGTTCATCCGAGTCGTTGACGCCCGCGAGCATGACATATTCAAAAGTGAAGCGTTCTCCTCTTCGCAGTGAAAGTTCAAACTCCTTACATGCTGACAGCAGTTCATCAAGCGGCCACTTCTTATTGATCGGCATCAGGACGTCGCGCAACTCGTTATTCGGAGCGGCAAGCGAAATTGCCAGATGAGGGCGATCCGGAATGGTCGCGAGCTCGCGGATACGAGGAACCACCCCGGCCGTTGATACGGTAACCCGGTTGGGCACGATGTGGAGTCCTTGCGGGTCGGCCATGATCCGCAGTCCCTTCAAGAGTGACTCGAACGCCAGAAAGGGCTCGCCGGCGCCCATTCCTACAAGATTTGTCCCTCGCGGGGACTTTGCGCCAACACCATAAGCGTCGTTAAGCGCGATAATAATCTGTTCTACGATCTCCCCGGGCGTGAGCGACCGCAACAGACCCAGTTGAGCGGTTAGGCAAAAGCTGCATTTAAGAGGACAGCCCGACTGTGAGGAAAAGCAGATCGTGTCGCGCCTCTCTTCGGATATAAAAACGGTCTCGACCGGCAAATTGTCGTGGGTTTTCATTAAGTAGCGGCGGGTTCCATCTTCAGAAACAAACCGCGACTCGACTGTAAGAGAGGATGCAGTAGCAAGTTCGTCCAGCCGCGTCCGCAGCTCCTTGGGCAGATCAGTGATTTCGGAGAACGATCGCAATCGCCGGTTCTGAAGCGCGGCGAAGAGTTGCCGCCCCCGGTAGGAGGGCTCACCCAACTGCTCGACGAACGAGACGAGTTCGCCCTGAGTCAAGCCCGTAAAATGTACTCGTTGATTTGCCACTTTCGCATTATCTTAGCATCCGGATTATTGCTGTCACGAATACATAGAGGGCTTAAAAATGGGGTACTGAGAGGCCAAGTTAGGCAATTTGTTTTACAATGCGTGCGGCAGAATGAACTAACTGGTCCGGCAAGACCCACACTACTTCAGTTCACCTGATGCGAATGGCCACCACTGCGGAAATCACACCTGACAAGCTGCCCCGGGAGATGCAGCAACATACCTACTCGATCATGTACCGAGTGGAAGGGACGCACTGGTGGTTTGTTGGCCGGCGTCGTATTCTGTCGCAGTTTCTTAAACAGATCTGTGGCGCACTTGGATCCGAGCGACCGAGAATCCTCGATGTCGGGTGCGGAACCGGAGCAAATCTCGAGTTGCTCAACACATTTGGCGAGGCCGAAGGCGTTGACGTTTCTTTTGAGGCCCTCGAGTTCTGCCGCAGTCGTGGGCTTCAAAAGGTGCATCAGGGTGAAGCCGAATCGCTGCCATACGACGACGACTCGCTGGACCTGGTAACCGGTCTGGATGTGGTCGAGCACCTCGATGACGATCTTGCGGGTCTGCGTGAGTTTCACCGCGTGCTGAAACCCGGCGGGCGAACTTTGCTCTTTGTCCCTGCTTTTATGTTTCTCTGGGGTGTTCAGGACGACGTCAGCAATCACCGGCGACGGTATACTCTGGGCCAGCTAAAGGCTTTGTTGGAGAAGGCCGGTTTCACAGTTGAGCGATCCACCTATGCCAATATAACTTTCTTTGGTCCGATACTATTGGGACGTCTGTTGATGCGAGTCACCGGATTGCGGCCGGAATCAGAGAACAATATCAACGTTGGATTCCTGAATGGTCTCCTGGGGACAATTTTCGGTGCTGAAAGTTTGGTCCTCAGGTATCTGCCTTTGCCGTTGGGCGTGTCGGCAATTTGCGTAGCGCGCAAGGGTTAGTTGGAAGTTAAGAACACCACCCACTAGGGAATGAAGATTTACGACGAAGAGGAGACGCTAAAGCGTCAGCGAACCAAGCTCTCGCCTGCGAAGGAAGAGGCGCCGGAAATCTCTGTCTTTCTGCCGGTCTACAATGAAGAGCCCAACCTTTTGCCTCTGCATTCAAGACTGGACGAAGCTCTTCGCGCGCTGGGTCGTTCTGCCGAAATTATTTACGTTGACGACGGCTCTACCGATGGCAGTCTGGCAGTTCTGCGTGAGCTTGCGACGTTGGACTCAAGGGTACGAGTGGTTGCGCTGAGGAGAAACTACGGTCAAACGGCGGCTATGGCTGCGGGAATTGATGCGGCCACTGGCGAGGTGCTCATTCCGATGGATGCCGATCTTCAAAATGACCCAGCCGACATTGTTCGTCTTCTGGAACGTTTGGACCAGGGATACGACGTGGTTTCCGGATGGCGAAAGAATCGAAAGGACAGACTAATCACCCGGAAGCTGCCTTCGATGGTTGCGAACAGGCTTATTTCCTGGATCGGTGGTGTCCCATTGCATGACTACGGATGTTCACTGAAAGCCTACCGTCGCGAGTCTCTCCAGGACGTGCGTCTCTACGGCGAGATGCACCGGTTCATTCCCATTTATGCGTCGTGGGCCGGCGCGCGCGTTTCCGAGATTCCCGTCGAACACCACCCGCGCACGATGGGCAAGTCAAAGTATGGATTATCGCGAACGCTGAAGGTTGTCTTCGATCTGATGACAATTAAGTTCCTCGCATCGTATCAGACGAAGCCAATCTATGTGTTTGGTTCGTTTGGCATGCTCGCATTCCTAATCTCGATGCTGGCAGGCCTGTATGCAGTGTTCCTGAAGTTGATTCACAAGGCGGACTTTGTGCAGACGCCATTGCCGATTCTTGCAATAGTGATGTTTGCCGTGGGAGTACAGTTTCTCCTGATGGGTTTGCTCGCTGAGATGCTTGTCCGCACGTATCATGAATCGCAGGCGAAATCGATCTATGCGGTCAGAGAAAAATTTGGCTTCCCTGAAGCTTGAATCGTATGTGTGGAATAACGGGTTGGGCCTATCTTGATCCTCACAAGCCCCCAATCGAGGGCGCGGGGGAACTGCTTCACTCGATGTGCGAACGGATGGTCCATCGTGGGCCTGACTCTGAAGGCCTGATGGTCGCTCCCGGCGTTGCCCTAGGTATGCGCCGGCTGGCAATCATCGATCTAATTACCGGTGAGCAGCCGGTTTATAACGAAGACAAGAGCATTGCCGTTGTTTTAAACGGTGAGATTTATAATTACCGCGAACTACGCGATGAACTGGAAAAGCAGGGCCACTCCTTCCGTAGCGCCTCAGATACCGAAGTATTACCGCATCTTTATGAGGTGTATGGACTGGAGATGGTCCAGCACCTCAATGGGATGTTTGCTTTTGCGCTCTGGGACGCAAAACGCCGCCGGCTTTTCATTGCCCGCGATCGCTTTGGCGAGAAGCCGCTTTACTGGGCCAATTTCGAGGATACTCTCCTCTTCGCTTCCGAGCCGAAGGTCTTGCTTGCGCATCCATCCGTCCGCCCGTCACTGAACCTTCAGGCGCTGCGGCAGTATCTTTCGTTCGATTATGTGCCGGCGCCGTTCTCAATCTATGCTGGGATTAACAAACTTCCGGCAGCTCACACTCTCACGCTCGAAAGGGGCCACATCTCGGTTCGCCCCTACTGGAAGCTGAGGTACAAATCACCCCGAGTTGTACCCACAGAAGCCGAGGCTACCGGAAAGCTGCGGGAACTACTGGCTGAGTCGGTGCGGATGCGGCTGGTGTCTGATGTGCCGCTGGGCGTACTCCTGTCTGGAGGAATCGACTCATCCACCATTGCGGCGCTGGCGGTAGCGGCCTCATCTGAGCCGGTAAAAACGTTCTCCATTTCATTCGCTGAATCCTCTTTTGACGAGTCGGCTTATGCGCGCGGAGTGGCCAAGTTGCTCGGCACGGATCATCACGAAGAGCGCTTGAGCGCCAATCTGGCAGCCAACCTGGTGAGCGATATTGGATCATGGATGGACGAGCCGTTCAGCGATCCCTCACTCGTGCCTACGTATCTCCTGTCGCGCTTTACACGGAAGCACGTCACCGTGGCGCTGGGCGGCGACGGCGGTGATGAATTATTCGCCGGCTATCCGACCTACCGTGCCCATCGCCTGGCCGAAGTCTATTCGCGGATACCCCAGTTCTTGAAAAGCGGCGTGATCGAGCCCGCGGTGCGTCTCCTGCCGGTGAAGACGAAGAACCTGTCATTCGACTATAAAGCGCTGCGGTTCATTACCGGAGCAAAGTACGATGATGTTGTGCGACACCATGTCTGGTTTGGATCGTTTACGCCTGACGAGCAGATGGAACTCTTGACGCCGGAAGCTCTCGAGGCCAGCGATAGCGACATCTATCGCGACGCTCGCCGCATGGTGGCCGAGAGTGACGCCGATAACCTCACGGAGCACATGCAGAACCTTGATACGAGGTTATATCTTGCCGAAGACATTCTGACGAAAGTAGACCGGGCCAGTATGGCAGTGTCGCTCGAAGTCCGAGCGCCTTTCCTCGATCCTCGGGTAGCCGAATATGCAGCTTCGCTTCCGGCGCATTACAAGCTTCGCGGCCGCACGTCAAAGTACATACTGAAGCAGGCTGTCAGGGATCTGGTTCCGTCATTTGTCACGCGGCGCAGTAAAAAGGGGTTTGGTATCCCGGTTGCCGAATGGTTAAAGCTAAAGCTTCGTCCGCTGGCACGCGATCTCCTCTCGCCCGAGCGAGTGCGCCGCGCCGGTGTCTTCAACCCCGAGTACGTCACGCGTCTACAGGAGGAGCATGAACGCGGGACTGCCAACCATCGCAAGCTGCTCTGGACGCTTCTGATGTTCGAACTATGGCACGAGAGCTTTATCGAGACAGCCCGGCGCATCGAAACGTCTGTTAGCAGCCGTAATTAAGAACGCCGATCAGCGCCGCGTCCTGAACCGTCCCCGGAATGCAGCAACCGAATATCGCGAAAGCCGCTGCGGACCTTTTCGAATGGTGCCGGAGCTATGAGTTTACCGGCCACGATCCTTTCGACGGGTTGAATAGTCGTCTGTTTCAGGCAACGCCGCTTAGGCATGTTGCGGTCGCACGGTTGCTCTGGACGCAGTTATTCAAGCGTTCTCCGGTTGACCTACGCCGTCTCGCACTGGTTCCGAAGGGAAAAAATCCCAAAGGGATTGCCCTGTTTGCACTCGCCACGCTTGCCAATCATCGACGTCTCAAGAACGAAGAGAGCGCGGGCCAAGCGAAACAGTTGCTCGCTGAACTGCTGGATCTGAAGCTGGACCGATGGAGTGGCGCGGCCTGGGGCTACAACTTTGACTGGCAAAGCCGTGTTCTGTATGCGCCCCGAGGCACACCTGCAATTGTGCCCACTGCATTTGCTGCACGGGCATTGGTCGAAGGGGCGCTGGCGTTCGAAGATCCTGTCTATTCAACCACTGCGCGCACGGCCTGCGACTTTATTCTCAATGACCTAAAACGCAGCAGTGGGTCAGAGGTATTTTTTGCTTACACCCCGAACTCTCAGACGCGCGTTTATAACGCGAGCATGCTGGGGGCTGAAACTCTGGCACGGGTCAGCGCAATAACTGGGGAGAAAATTTTACTTGATGAGGCGATTCAAGCGACGCGTCATGTCGTCAAGCACCAACGCGCCGACGGATCATGGCCTTATGGCGCCGGCGCCAATCAGAACTGGGTTGATAACTTTCACACCGCCTATCTGCTGAGTTCACTGGCGGCGATCATTCGTTATTGCGAAGGGGCAGAAGGTGAGTTTGAAGCACACTTGCGCTTAGGCTACGACTTTTGGCGCACGAGCTTCTTTCTTGCGGACGGATGGCCGAAATACTACCATGACCGACTCTATCCGGTAGATGCGCACGCGGCTGCCGCAGCGATCGTGACACTTCTGGACTTCCGGCAAATGAGTGAAGAGGCACTCCCGCTGGCCAGGAGAATCGCCACTTGGAGCATTATCAACCTACGTGATAGTTCCGGCTTCTTTTTCTACCAGCGGCGGCGATTCACTACTCTTCGCACGCCGTTCATGAGATGGACCCAGGCATGGATGCTTTACGCGCTTACACGCCTGCTTGAAGAAGAAGGCGTCAAGAGTTAGTTCCGGTTAACTGGAGACCATATGCCGATCGCGGATGATGTAGTGCTCGGAGAAAGAGTTAAGATCTTTCACCCTGAGTTGGTGAATTTATATGGCTGCACAATAGGCCCCGAAACCAAAGTGGGCGCATTCGTTGAGATCCAGAAGAATGTCACCGTCGGCGCCAAATGTAAGATTTCATCACACAGTTTTATTTGCGAAGGCGTCACTATTGAAGACGAGGTTTTTATAGGACATGGAGTTGTCTTTACAAATGACAGCTATCCGCGTGCGGCGAACGACGATGGCTCGCTTCAGACAGATGCCGACTGGAAAGTGATTGAGACCCGTGTAGCCCGGCGAGCTTCGATCGGCAGCAATGCCACCATCCTCGCCGGCGTGACAATCGGGAGTTCGGCGTTGGTCGGTGCAGGAGCGGTTGTGACGCGCGATGTTCCTGACTACACAATCGTAGCCGGAGTGCCGGCCCGCATCATCGGCGATGTTCGTAAACATCGCGCGGCGAGCAAAAGATCTGAATCATGATCAGAGTTGGGGTAATAGGTTACGGATACTGGGGACCTAACCTGGTGCGGAATTTTATGGAAGCGCCGGGGACCACTGTAACTGCCGTATGCGACCTTCGCCCTGAGCGGCTCGCGCGGTTACCAAAGCGGTATCCATCGATCCGGATTCTCAACAACAGCGCCGGTCTGTTTAAAGATCCCGAAATCGATGCGATCGCGATAGCCACCCCAGTGTCGTCACATTATGAGCTTGCCCTGGCTGCATTACGGGAGGGCAAGCACGTGCTGCTCGAAAAGCCCCTGGCTGCCACTTCCGATCAGGCGTTGCGTCTGATCGATGAAGCCGCTCGCGCTCGTCGGGTTCTTATGGTCGATCACACCTTCGTCTACACGCCTGCTGTGCGAAAGATCAAAGAGCTCATTGCTGCAAAGACCCTTGGCGACATCTATTACTACGACGCGGTGCGAGTCAACCTCGGCCTTTTCCAACACGATGTTAACGTCATCTGGGACCTGGCAATTCACGATCTGTCAATAATGGATTTCGTCCTACCGGCACAACCGGTCGCTATCTCTGCCACAGGTATCAGCAATATTCCGGGCCAGCCCGAAAACGTCGCTTATATAACGCTGTTCTTTTCAGCCCCTCAGATCGCCCATGTGCACGTCAACTGGCTCGCCCCGGTTAAGGTGAGGCATACGCTGATTGGCGGCAGCGAAAAGATGATCCTTTACGACGACGTCGAACCCAGCGAGAAGGTTAAGGTTTACGATAAAGGAATCAGTGTGACCCAAAATAGCGAGGCTGTTTATCAAATGCTAATCAGTTATCGTTCCGGAGACGTATGGGCCCCTCGCCTGGAAACCACTGAAGCATTGCAGACTGAAGTCACCCATTTTATCGATTGCATTGAGAACAATATTCAACCGGAAACCGACGGTCTGGCAGGCCTCAGACTGGTCCAACTAATCGAAGCTGCCGACCAGTCGTTGCGCGAACGCGGTAAGTTGATCGAAATAGCATGGCAACCGAACCAATAGTTCCTTTCGTCGATCTGAAAGCCCAAAACTCGAGCATCAAGGAAGGGATCGCTATCGATCCCGAGTTGCCGGGAGTCGCTCAGCGTCCAACGTGCCGCGCAATTCAAGAGTTCTTCAATGCGCATCTGGATTGATCTTGCCAACTCGCCGCATGTCCCTTTCTTTCGCGCCCTGCTCAAGCCACTCACAGAGCGCGGCAATGAAATCCTGATCACCGCCCGAGACTTTGCTGAAACCGTAGAGCTCGCTGCACTGGCAGGAATGAAAGCCGAAACAATCGGCGCTTACGGAGGACGCGCATTGGCGGGTAAGGCAGGAAATCTCCTCCAGCGTGCTCGCGCCTTGAAGCGATGGGCACGCGACCTGAATCTCGACGTTGCTCTCAGTCACAATTCTTATTCGCAGTTAGTTGCAGCGCGCATGTTGGGATTGAGAAGTGTGACGTTGATGGATTACGAGTATCAGCCTGCCAACCATCTGGCTTTCAGGCTCGCTACAAAGGTGATTGTGCCGGCCGCATTCCCAACTGACAGCCTGCGGAAGTTCGGCGCTACTGACAAAAAGGTTTGCCGCTATGATGGGACGAAAGAGGACGTCTACCTCGCAGACTTCCAACCTGAGCCAGACTTTCGGGAACGTCTGAAGGCGCTGGGCGTCGGCATCGAAGACGTACTGGTTGTCATGCGCCCACCTGCTCGCGATGCGCTCTACCATCGGTTCGAGAATGAGCTGTTTACCGAGTTATTCGAGTGGATCTGTTCTCAGCCTGGAGTACGGATAATTCTGCTTGCGCGTAACGCTTCCCAGCAACAAGTCTATGCAGGCCGGGCGGGAGTGATTCTGCCGCAACGGCCGCTCGACGGAGCAAATCTAATTGCCGCCAGCGATTTGGTCGTTAGTGCAGGGGGGACAATGAATCGGGAAGCGGCCGCTTTGGGGGTGCCGGCAATAACTACGTTTGCAGGAAAGTGGGCTGCCATCGATGAGCAGTTAGTTCGGGAAAACCGGCTTATGCAGGTCGCCTCTCGAGAGGATTTTGCAAGGCTTACGATCGGGAAGAAACTGGATTCAGATCCCCGGCGGGCTTTGAATGTGCGGGCTCAGGTGGTCGACCTGATTCTGGGTTCTTTGAATCATTCGTCAGGCTGAGGATTTTCTGGGTGCTGGTACCGCTCGATCTGATCTCTACCTCTGTAGAGTGCTTCATGCCCACATTCGGGACAAGTAAGCGTGAACGCGCCGCCGGAGAGGTCAGACTGTCCTTTAGTCAAATCACGAAGAAAGGCAAATCTGATCTTGCACTCTTCGCAACTAACCACCAGATACCATTCACCGGGCTTGAAGAGCATTGGGGGACTCACTCCTCGCTAAAACGTATATGTCGGAATATAGAGTGTCAGGCTAAGTAAAACTAAAGACGAGAGTTCATACAGGACATTTCTGTGCCACCTTTGAGAAATGAGGTCTGTACGGTTGCGAACCTTCAGCGGGCCCGGGCTCAGCCCAAAGGGTTGTCAATAACGACGTTCCAGCGCTATAAGTGACGGTTCCGCTTAATGATCCTGAATGAAGCCGAAGCCAGTTAAAAAGCAGTTGACACAGCCCCGGGCAGTGCGGGTTCCAGCCCATGCCCCCCGCTGGGTAGTGCCTGCCGTCAGAACAGCCCTGGTATTAACAGACATTGGGCTAAGTGCCCTGTCGTTTGCGGTTGCGTTCTATTTGCGCGAAGGTCAACAGGTTTTTGTTCCCGGGCCGGCATGGACCAGCGCTTTCGCTCCTTATGCGGCACTGCTCCCCTTTGTGGTTCTGATCCGCGTGGTTGTGCTGGCAAATTACGATCTATACAGACTGCGTGGGGAGTTCTCGCTTCTTGAAGATTTAATCCGTATCTTCAAAGCAGCAGCGGTTAGCTCGCTGCTGATCGTAGCGGCGGCCTTCCTATACCGCGGCGGTTTCCAGTTTCGTGCCTTCTCGTATGCTCGCGGCGTCTTCGTGCTCGATTTCGTCCTGGCGTTTTGCAGCTTCGCAGTTGTGCGAGTGATGATTCGCGCTGCCCAAACCTTCGCCCGTCGCCGCGACTTGAACCTTATTCCCACGCTCGTAGTGGGCCGCGGTCCGGGCGCTGAACTTTTCATTAAAGAGATTCAGGGACGACCCGAGCTAGGCTATCGAGTCATCGGCGTGGTCGAGAATGGGCCAATCACCGCGGAAGTGCCGGAAACTTATGAAGGCGTGCCTGTGCTGACGAACCTTGCGGGGCTGCCTGAAGCAATCCGCGAGTCAGGCGCCAACGAGGTAATCATCGCCGACCCAAATGTCAGCGGTAATGCTTTGTTTGACGTGATGATGCGTTGCGGACAACGGGGTATCGAATTTCGGATCGCGCCCAGCCTTTTTAACGTTCTACCGCGGAAGACTGAGATCGATCAAATCGGCGCACTGCCGATGATCACATTGTTTCGCTCTCCGCTATCAAGCGTGGCCCGCGTCGTGAAACGAGCTTCCGACCTCGCAATTGCGAGCGCAGCCAGTCTTGTCTTACTGCCCTTCTCCGTATTTATTGCCCTTCTGATCAAGCTGGATTCGAAGGGGCCGATTCTTTATTGTCAGGATCGGGTTGGCATGGACGGCCGGATCTTCCGTTTCTACAAGTTTCGCACAATGTTTCAGGAAACCGAAGATACCATTCATCGCGAGTTTCAACGCCGCTTCATTGCGGGTCACCCCGAGGCAAACTTTGGCGATGACGATCGTCCGGTCTACAAATTACATGGGGATAAACGGATTACTCGAGTGGGTCGTTGGTTGCGGCGCACCAGTCTTGATGAAGTACCACAACTCCTGAATGTGCTGCGCGGCGATATGAGTATCGTGGGTCCGCGACCCCCTATTGCCTATGAGGTTGAGTCCTACGAACTGTGGCATCGTAAGCGCCTTGATATGAAGCCGGGATTGACGGGGCTGTGGCAGGTTTCAGGTCGCAACCGCCTTCCATTTGAAGAGATGGTCCGTCTCGATCTCTATTACATCGAGAACTGGTCTCTGCTTCTCGACTTCAAGATCATCCTGCGGACCATCTTCGTGATTCTTAGAGGGGATGGTTATTAAGTCCGCCTCAGTTAACCCGTTTGTCTGACATCGCAGTTACCGACTCTGTAATCAATTCTTTGAGCACGTCAACGTCAACATCTGCCAGTCTCTTTATATAAAGGCAAGACTTGCCCGTCTTGTACTTACCAAGCTTCTTCATCAAGCTTTCAAACCGTTCAAATCCGGGCATGATGTATAGAGTCAAATCGGTCTTTCGTGGGGAAAAGCCAATCACCGGCCATTCACCCTCGCGGCCGCTTTCGTAGCGATACCGGTAGGTCCCGAAGCCCACTATACTGCTGCCCCACATCTTAGGTCTGACACCGGTTGCCAACTTCATCAACTTAACGACGGCCATACAGTCTTTGCGACGCTTTTCGTCAAGTCGACCGAGAAACTCATTTACGCTCTCTGATGTTGGTTTCGTTTTCAGCTCAGCCATGAATATCTCCTTAACCTCTTACATTCCCGCAAGTGACACCGCCAGCAGCACCACCTTCCTGATCCCTCTGTAGAACGGCTCGATCTCGCAGTTCTCGGTCAAGGCATGCGCATCACTGCATGGTCCGGCGCCGGTCGAGATCGAAGGTATGCCCGCCAGGAGAGCGGCGCTCGAATTGTTTGAACCTGTCGGCGTAATTGATGGATTGAATCCCAGGGCGCGATGCACCTCTTCGGCGATCTTCACCAGAGGTGACTCCCGGTTTCCCGGAAGGGCTGCAACTGGTGATGACGAAATAAGGTCGGTTTTTACTGTCATGCCGACGCGTTGTGCTTCTACTTCGATGATCGCCGCGATCTTCCCTTCCAACTCGGCAATCACGCGATTGTCTGTCGATCTAAGATCTACTGTGAACCACGCATCGGACGCTTTTGCATTTACTACCTCTGAGCCGCCCAGCATGCCAACGTTCAGATTTGAAGGAGGGCTGTTCGGTACCTCGAGTTCGTAGATCCGGGCAATAGCGCGAGCCAAAGGCAGGCTTGCGGAATAAGGTGGCGTTCGGGATCGGGTGTGACCACCGGGTCCAATCAGGTGATGCTTATACCAATTAATTCCGATCCCGGCATAGGTGAAGCCTTCATATCCACCATCTAGCGCCACAAAGTAATCGACCTTTCCCTTGTTCTCTTTGGCAAAGTACTCGGCCCCGGTGAGACCCGTCTCCTCTTCCGTACTGAAGAGAAAAACGAGATCTCCTTTTGTTTGAATGCCGGCCGCATCAAGAGCTCGAATAGTGGCCAGCATAGCTTCTACGTTCCGTGTATTGTCACCTACGCCGGGCGCATATACTCGGCCATCCTTTACCGTTGCCTTGATCTTCAGCCCCGGCTGAAAGACGGTGTCGAGGTGCCCATCGAAAACAACTTTTGGACCGCCCCCGGTTCCCTTGCGTTCACCGATTAGATTACCTGCGCCGTCATAGCGAATGTTTTCGAGCTTGTATTGACGCAGGAGCTTTTCAATATAGCGGGCGCGCTCCTGTTCGTGGCCAGACGGGGCGTTGATTTCGGTGATAGCAATCCATTCGCTTAAGATCTCATTGCGATTCTTTTCAATATGGTCAAAGGCCTTCTTGAGTCGCGGATCGTCCAGAATTCCCTTTACTTGCCCGGCATATGATGGGGGTTTCTGTGCTGAAGCGCCGATTAAGACAAATAGCATAAAGGCGAAGAGACAGAACGAAAATCGACTAACAGATCGGTGCATCGGTTTTCCTCGTTTGATCCAGGAGATCTGGAGCGTAAGTATTTAGAATTTCAGGTCGAGCCGACAGAGTGTGGGTGCTGGTAACGCTCAATCCGATCACTATCGTACTCGCTCTTGTGGTGGCATTGAGGGCAGGTAATCACATAACTCCCCTTTATCTCGGATTTGCCCTCGCTCAGATCACCGAGAAACGGGAGCTTGATTCTACAACCAGCGCAGGTGACAACCAGATACCACTCACCAGGTTTGCAATCGGACATAGGAAACATGGGAGTCTCCTCCTATGCGTAACGGTGAAAGTTTTTGTGGCCCTGTTTATACCACCATGTAGTGACTTCGGCAACAGAACCAAGAGGGCGCGGTTTCAGAGTCCCTTGAGAAGTTCCTTCCATTTTGCCCCTCCGTGGTCAGTAGTTCCGCGGTCAGTAGTTCCGCGGTCAGTAGTCCGTGGTCAGTAGTCCGTAGTCAGTGGTCCGTGGTCCGTAGTTCCTTTTTGTTCGGAGTTCGCAAAAACATCTAAGCACAACTTACTACGGACCACGGACAACTGACTATGGACCACGGACAACTTACTACGGACCACGGACCAGTCTTTCAACTCAGTGGCCGATAGCTGAGACCGAGTGTCATGATTCTTTGTAACAACTGCTCATACATCAAGCCTGACTTCTCCGCGGCTTCCGCAAAATCTTCGCCGTACGAAAGGTTCGGATTCGGA